>CAJQGX010000009.1 GCA_905478035.1 uncultured SAR86 cluster bacterium
ATTGCTAAGACTATACAAACTACTTTAATTAGAATTATCATTTTATTTTTACCTTTCTATAAATTTTCACTATATCTGCAAACTGATTAGCTGATAATGATGCTCCGCCTACCAAGGCGCCATCAATGCTTTTTTCATTGAAGAATTCTTCAGCATTTTTATTATTAACACTTCCTCCATAGAGAACTTTTGGTTCTGTATTATTTGCAGATGAGGATTGTACAACATCTTTTATGAATTCGTGAATTGAGTTTATATCTTTTGGAGTTGGAGTGTTACCTGAACCTATTGCCCATATTGGCTCATAAGCTATTACAACTTGGTCTTTTACATCAATCTCAGAAAGAGCTGTTATAAGTTGATTCTTTAAAAAATCTCTAGTTTTTCCAGCCTTTGAGCATTCCTCAGATTCACCAATGCATAATATCGGATTTATCTGATGATTAATGGCAGCATGAATCTTGGCTTTAATAACAGTGTTATCTTCTTTGAATAAATCTCTTCTTTCTGAGTGGCCTATTAAGGTGAAATCACAACCAGCATCTGATGCCATGGAGGGAGATATTGAGCCAGTTCTTGCGCCACCATTGAAATCAATATCTTGAAGACCAATTTTTAAGTTTAAATTTTTAAACAATTCTTGAAGTTGGGTAAAGTGAATATTAGATGGGGCGATTCCTATATCTGAGAAATTATTATCTATAAATATTTCTACAAATTCTTTATGCCAAGCAAGATTTGAACTTAAATTTCCATTTGCTTTCCAGTTAGCAATAATCATAAATCAAAGCTTAGATTCAATAAGAGAAATAATATCTTTTGCGTATTTTTTAGCAACTTTTTCTTCTGGAGCTTCTACCATTGCCCTAATCTTATTTTCAGTTCCTGATGGTCTTACAAGAACTCTACCCACCGTAATATCAGATTCAACAATCTTAATGAAATCTATGACATCTTTATCATTAACAACATCTTTATTGGATACTTTTACCGCTAGGTTAATTTGAGGCATTTTTTTGTAGTTTGCTAGTATATCTGAAGGATTCTTTTCAAGTATTAGCAATGAAGAGATAACTTTAAGAGCTGCGATGGTTCCATCACCTGTGCTTATTAAATCTTTACAAATAATATGGCCGGATGTTTCTCCACCAAGAAGCCATCCATTTTTTGCCAAAAGTTTACTGACAAATTTATCACCCACATCAGCTCTTTTGAAATCATAACCTAGCTTCTTAATTCCATCTTCAAGTCCTAAGTTACTCATTAATGTTCCAACAACTCCAGACCAGGCACCTACTCTATTTGGATTTGAAAAAGCTAATATATATAAAAGATCATCACCATCGAGAATGTTGCCTTCTCTATCAATTAAGATAACTCTGTCACCATCTCCATCTAACGATATTCCGAAATCAGCTCTTTGTTTAATAACTTCTTTTTGAACTAATTCTGGATGAGTCGATCCACATCCATCATTAATATTATATCCATCTGGATTAACCCCAATTGATATAACTTCAGCTCCTAGTTCTTTAAAGACACTTGGGCTTACTTTATAACAAGCACCATTTGCACAATCTAAGACAATCCTAAGAGAAGAAAACGAAATATTTGAAGGTACAGTTGACTTGCAAAACTCGATATATCTAGCTCCTGCTTCATCAAACCTTGAAGCTTTTCCAAGCTCCTCTGTTTTTACAGGCTTTAAGTCACCGTTAAGAATTTTTTCAATCTTAAGCTCTAACTCTCTAGATAATTTTTCGCCATCAGAGTTAAATATTTTTATACCATTATCTAAGAAGTCATTATGAGAAGCACTTATAACAACGCCAAATTTTTGTCTTAAAGATCTAGTTAGATAAGCAACACCTGGTGTTGGTAATGGGCCACATAAACTAACATTTACTCCAGCAGCTATAAAGCCAGCTTGAAGAGCTGATTCAAGCATATAACCTGATACTCGAGTATCTTTGCCAATCATGACAGTATCCCAACCCTGCTCTTTCATCACCAAACCAGTTGCATGACCAATTCTAAGACATGCCTCGGGAGTAATGTGGGTCTCTACAGGACCCCTAATACCATCTGTACCAAATTTTAAATTCATAAGAATGAATTATAACTCTTCTGCTGTCCCTTTTATTGAAGTTTTTTTCTTTGTTTTGGACTTAGGCTCATCATCTGACCAGCCTTTAGGTTCTCTTGGTTGTGCTCCAGCCATAATATCGTCAATCTGAGGTGCATCTATAGTTTCATATTTCAATAGAGCATCTGCCATAACATTTAATTTATCAAGATTTTCTTTTAAGAGATTCTCGGCTCTTTCATAACAAGAATCTATTATTGATCTAATTTCAGAGTCTATTAATTTAGAAGTCTCTTCACTTCTTGTTTGAGAGGGCGATGCCGCTGCCCTTCCTAGAAAAGGACTACCCTCATCCTCGCCGTATTTTATAGTACCAAGCGCCTCAGAAAGACCCCATTTAGTAACCATATTCGTAGCAATTCCAGTTGCAACTTCAATATCATTCGAAGCGCCCGTGGTGATTCCTTGAGATCCATTTATAATACTTTCAGCTATTCGTCCTCCGAATAAGGTAGCTATCCTGCCAAGCAAATATTCTTTACTTTGCATATAAGTGTCTTCTTCAGGTAAAAACATTGTCACTCCTAAAGCTCTGCCTCTTGGGATAATAGTCACTTTATAAACTGGATCATGAGTGGGGCAAAGCCTACCAACTATTGCGTGACCGGCTTCATGGTATGCAGTGATTCTTTTTTGTTCTTCACTTAATATCATAGATTTTCTTTCAGCACCCATCATGATTTTGTCTTTTGCTAAATCTAAATGAGACTGATCAATTTTTTTATCAGAATATCTTGCAGCAAATAAAGCAGCTTCATTTATTAAATTAGCTAAGTCTGCACCAGAAAAACCTGGTGTTCCTCTAGCAATTACTAATGGATCAACATCTGAATCTAAAGGAACTTTTCTCATATGAACTTTTAAAATTGCTTCTCTTCCTCTTATATCTGGAAGATCAACTACAACCTGTCTATCAAACCTACCAGGCCTTAATAGAGCTGGATCAAGGACATCTGGTCTATTCGTAGCAGCAATAACAATAACTCCATCATTCCCTTCGAAGCCATCCATTTCTACAAGCAATTGATTTAGTGTTTGCTCTCGCTCATCGTGACCACCACCCATACCTGTTCCTCTATGTCTTCCAACAGCATCTATTTCATCAATAAATACAATACAAGGTGATTGTTTTTTAGCTTGCTCAAACATATCTCTTACTCTAGAAGCACCAACACCAACAAACATTTCAACAAAATCAGATCCTGATATTGTAAAAAATGGAACTTTTGCCTCTCCGGCTACTGCTCTAGCTAAAAGTGTCTTACCTGTTCCTGGAGGACCAACCATTAAAACACCTCTTGGAATTTTTCCACCAAGTTTTTGAAATTTTGTAGGGTCTCTTAGAAAATCTACCAACTCCTGAACATCTTGTTTAGCTTCTTCACATCCAGCTACATCATTAAAGTTTGTTTTAACTTTGCCACCTTCCATTAGTTTAGCTTTGCTTTTTCCAAAAGACATAGGACCGCCTTTGCCAGACATTCCACCTTGCATTTGTCTCATAAAAAAGAAGAATATTCCTAGTAATAAGATAATTGGAAAAGCGCCTACTAAAAGTTGTGACCATATTGATGGCTGTTCAATTTTTTCATAAACTGCAATAATTCCATTTTCTTCAATAGCTCTATCTACAGCATCATCTTTTTTAAAAATCGGATGAACTGTTTCAAATTTAGAGCCATCAAGTCTATCTCCAGTAATGGTCATTTGATCGCCTTGAAATGTAATCTTTGCAATTCGATCTGATAAAACTTCTTCTTTAAATTGGCTATAACTAATTTGCTCACGTGCTGATGAGTTTTCAATATTATCGAAAACATAGATCAACAAAGATCCAAGTACTACCCAAACTAAAATATTTCTAAAAACACTATTCATTATTTATTTGCTCCATAGAGAAAAATCTCACCCGATTGCTTTTTTGAGGCAGCCGGCTTAAAAGTTTGAACTATCTTAAAAGATAGTTCCATTTTTTTTCGAAGACCTTTTAATTTATTGTTTTGAAAAGTCTTCATAATCATTGATCCACTTCTTTGATTTAAATATCTGCTAGCAGTACTTATAGTTAGATCATTAAGTTCATATATATTTTCAGTGTCTATTGCACCTATACCAGTTAAGTTTGGGGCTATATCTGAAATTACAAGGTCAAACGAACCCATAAGAGATTTGATTAATTCTATATCATCTATCTCCTCAATACTCTGCTTAAAAAAGTGTACTCCCTCTACCGGCTCCATATCAAGAATATCTATTGCATAGATCTCAGATGTTTTAGATTTTTGCTTAATGTAATGCGACCATCCCCCAGGAGCTGAGCCAAGATCAAGAATATATTTTGCTTTTTTTAATGCTTTCGTTTTCTGAGCTATTTCATCTAATTTATAAACTGCTCTAGTTCTGTAGCCATCCTGCTTTGCCCTAATTGCCCAATTATCTGCATGCATTATTAAATATGCTTAACTTCCAATATCTCATAATTGAGCTGACCAGAAGGTGTCTGAATAGAAACCTCATCATCAATAAATTTACCTACAAGCCCCCGAGCAATTGGAGTATCAATTGATATCATGCCCTTTTCCGGATCAGACTCTAGATTACCAACTATTTTAAAAGTAATTTCTTTTTTATTATCAGAGTCAAATAAAGTGATTGTGGATCCGAAAATTACTCTCCCAGTTTCAGGAATTTCATTAACATCAATTACTTGGGCGTTTGCGATAGCACTTTCCATTTCATTTATTTTTGCTTCCATTAAACCTTGGAGTTCTTTTGCTGCATGATATTCAGCATTCTCTTTAAGGTCACCATGTGCTCTTGCCTCTGCAATAGCTTCAGATATTTTTGGTCTTTCGACAAATTTAAGGTTTGCTAATGCTTCTTTTATGGCTACTTCGCCATCTTTAGTAATTGGTACTCTGCTCATAAAATTATTATAGCAACTAAAAAAATTATTTATTAATTTCTTGAAGTGTGGAATATGTCCAATCAGATTCTTTGCCTTTTAGTGCTTCCATTACAGCAAAGGCACCAAACATCGTAGTTGTGCAAAATATTTTATTGCGCAAAGCCGTCTGTCTTATTGCTGCTGAATCCTCAATAGACTGCGCTCCCTCTGTAGTGTTTATTACTATATCTATTTCTTTATTTAAAAGGCTATCAACAGTGTGTGGACGTCCTTCCATAACCTTATTTATTCTTTTTACAGGATAGTTTAGGTTTTGGATATATTTAGCAGTACCGCCAGTTGCAATCATGTCAAAACCATTACTCACAATTAATGGCAATAATTCGTCAAGGTATTTCTTATCTGAATCTTTTACACTTACAAAGATAGAGCCCGATCTTGGAAGAATTTTATTTGCTCCTTTTTGAGCTTTAGCATATGCCTCACCAAAAGTAGCTCCAATACCCATGACCTCTCCTGTAGATTTCATTTCAGGACCAAGAATTGGATCTACTAATGGAAATTTATCAAAGGGCATTACAGCTTCTTTTACAAAAAATAATTCCTCAGGGAGTTTACTATTAAATTTTTGATCTACTAATGACTTTCCAATCATTGCTTTTGAAGCAATTTTTACTAATGACTTTCCAATGGCCTTAGAAATAAAAGGAACAGTCCTGGAGGCCCTTGGATTTACTTCAATAATATAAATTTCATCATTTTTGACTGCAAACTGTATATTCATCAAACCAATAATATTTAGTTCTTTGGCTATAAGAATTGATTGAGTAGAGAGTTTGTCTTGAATTTCATTTGATAAGCTATAAGGAGGCAGTGAGCAAGCTGAATCGCCAGAATGAATTCCAGCCTGTTCAATATGCTGAAGTATTCCACCGATTTCAATATTACTTCCATCAGATACAACATCGACGTCTATTTCTATAGCATCTGTAAGATAACTATCTAATAGGATAGGCTTGCTATTTGATACCTCCACAGCTTCTGTAAGATATTTTTCAAGCTCTTTTAGATTATGAACAAGCTGCATTGCTCTTCCACCTAAAACATATGAAGGCCTAACTACGATTGGAAAGCCAATTTCATCTGCTTTGATAAGAGCTTCTTCTATATTTTTTACAGTAGCATTTGATGGCTGCTTTAGACCTAATTTAATAATTAGTTCTTGAAAACGCTCTCTATCTTCAGATCTATCAATAGCATCAACATCTGTTCCAAAGATTTTTACGCCTTTTTCGGATAGGATATCAGCTAATTTTAAGGGTGTTTGACCACCAAATTGGATTATCACACCCTCCGGGGATTCATTATCAATAATATCTAATATTTTTTCAGACGTTATAGGTTCAAAATATAATCTATTTGAAACATCATAATCTGTTGAAACCGTTTCAGGATTACAATTTACCATTATGGATTCATATCCTTCTTCTTGCATAGCCATTGATGCATGAACACAACAATAGTCGAACTCAATACCTTGACCAATTCTATTTGGTCCACTACCTAAAACAACAATTTTTTTGTTTGATGATGGCTCGCTTTCGCAGATATCTCCATATGTTGAATACATATAGCAAGTTGAGGTTGCGAATTCTGCAGCACATGTGTCGACACGCCTATATATAGGTTTTATATCAAAATCTTTTCTAAGGTTCCTAAAATCATTTTCAGATGCTCCAATAATTTGAGAAATTCTTGAATCAGAAAATCCTTTTTCTTTGATATTTAAGATTGTATTTTTATCAAATTCATTGAGATTAAGGTTGCTTAGATTTCTTTCCATAGTAATGATTTCATCTATTTGATCTAAAAACCAATAATCTATCTTGGTTAAGTTATAAATTTTCTCTAGAGTCCATCCTGACCTGATGGCATCAGCTACATAAAACAATCTTTGTGGTCCAGGAAAGGTTAATTCATATTGAATCTCTTCTGTATTATCTTCAGAAATATCATCAACAACTGAATTAAGACCATTTAAATCTTCTTCCATGCTGCACAAGGCTTTCTGAAGTGATTCTTGAAAGTTTGAACCAATGGCCATAACCTCACCAACAGATTTCATTTGAGTTGTCAGTCTAGGGCTTGCTTGCGGAAATTTTTCAAAAGCAAATTTAGGTATCTTTGTAACTATATAATCGATACTTGGTTCAAATGATGCTGGGGTTAGTCCACCAGTAATATCATTCTTCAGTTCATCAAGAGTGTATCCAACTGAAAGAAGAGCAGCCACTTTAGCAATTGGAAATCCTGTAGCTTTTGAAGCTAGCGCAGATGATCTACTAACTCTTGGATTCATTTCAATAACTACCATCTTTCCATTTTCTGGATTGATAGCAAACTGAACATTTGAGCCTCCAGTATCAACACCAATCTCTCTTAGAATTTTAAAAGATGCATTTCTCATAACTTGATATTCTTTATCAGTTAATGTCTGAGCTGGAGCAATAGTTATAGAATCTCCAGTATGCACCCCCATTGGATCAAGGTTTTCAATCGAGCATACAATGATACAGTTATCTTCACAGTCTCTAACAACCTCCATTTCGAATTCCTTCCAACCTATTAATGATTCATCAATTAATAGTTCATCAGTCGGAGATAGTTCTAGACCTTTTTCACAAATATTTTTAAATTCATCGATATTGTAAGCAATACCTCCTCCAGTTCCTCCCATAGTAAAAGATGGCCTTATAATGCATGGGAAGCCTATCCGATCTTGAACAGTTAACGCCTCTTCCATGGAGTGAGCAATGCCAGAATTTGGGGTTTCAATACCAATACCCTGCATAGTTTCATCAAAAAGCTGCCTATCTTCTGCCTTATCAATGGCCTCTCTATTTGCTCCTATTAAGATAACCCCATGTTTTGCTAAAACTCCTTCTTTATCTAAACTAAGTGCGGTATTTAAAGCCGTCTGGCCTCCCATCGTTGGTAGGATCGCATCTGGTTTTTCTTTTTCTATTATTTTTTCAACTGATTGCCAATGTATTGGCTCTATGTATGTTGCATCTGCTAGCAGAGGATCAGTCATGATTGTTGCAGGATTTGAGTTTACTAGAATTACCCTATACCCCTCTTCTTTAAGAGCTTTGCATGCTTGAGCTCCAGAATAATCAAACTCACATGCTTGGCCAATAATGATAGGTCCAGCACCTATGATTAAAATAGATTCTATATCCTTACGTTTTGACATAATCTTCTACCATTAACTTGAACTGATTAAATAATATTTGAATTTCTTGAGGTCCTGGACTTGCTTCTGGATGGCCTTGAAAACTAAAAGCAGGAGTATCTTGAAATTCTATGCCCTGGAGTGACTGATCAAAAAGAGATATATAAGAAACTTTAATATTACTTGGCAAGGAATTAGTATCTACTGCAAACCCATGATTTTGACTAGTAATCATAACTTCTTTGGTTTCAATATTTTGCACTGGATGATTTGCACCGTGATGACCAAATTTCATCTTGTGTGTCTTTGCTCCTCCAGCAATAGCTAATAATTGATGTCCAAGACAGATCCCAAAAATAGGAATTTTAATATCTAAGAATTTTCTTATATTTTCTATAGCATAAGTACATGGCTCTGGATCACCAGGTCCATTTGATAAAAATATACCACTGGGACTTAATTTCATAACCTCCTCAAAGGAGGTTTTAGCATTTACTACATAAACTTCACCAACATAATCAGATAATAGTCTCAATATATTAGTTTTAATTCCAAAATCATAAGCAACTATAGGGCCTATGGTTTTCTTTGCTTCAGTATATGAAGGCCATACTCCTTCATTCCATTTATAACTATCACTAGAGGAAACTTTTTTAGCCAAATCAAGGCCCTCTAGTCCAGAAAAAGCTTTAGCTTTTTGAAGCGCCTCAGATTCTGAAATTAGACCAAGCGATGCAATACAGCATGACATTGAGCCCTTTTCTCTTATTATTTTTGTAATCTGTCTTGTGTTGATGCCTGAGATTGCCATAACACCCTGCTCTTTTAAAAATTCTTCTAGAGTTTTTTGAGATCTCCAATTACTCGGCTTAATGCAAAAGTCTTTTACAACAATCCCAGATGCATGAATCTTATTAGATTCATGATCTTCATCATTAATACCAGTATTGCCTATATGAGGATGAGTAAAAGTTATAATTTGTTTTTTATATGAAGGGTCAGTGATTATTTCCTGATATCCTGTCATAGATGTATTAAATACTATTTCACCAATATCAATTTTTTCTTCACCAAACCCCTTTCCATAGAATATACTGCCATCCTCAAGAACTAAAATAGAATTAAAAGGCATTATATTCTTCCTCCAGAAAGGAAAAATGAAGAGAAAATATCAAAGTATCTTATAAAAGAATTTTTGGAATTTAATGAGCTAAAATATCGTGCTGGCATTAAAATTGTACTTTATAGACTTAGGAGCCAACTGTCTATAAAAAATGTAAAAAATATGAAAATTTCAATCAAAAACGAAGAACAAATACAAAAAATGAGAGTTGCTGGAAAACTTGCATCTGAAGTACTCGAAATGATAGAACCTTTTGTTGTTCCGGGTATTTCAACAGGCGAGCTAGATAAGAAGTGCTTTGATTACATTGTTGATGTTCAGAATGCAATTCCTGCTAATGTTGGCTATAGAGGCTTCGAAAAAACAATCTGCTCAAGCATTAATCAAGTTATATGTCATGGAATACCGGATAACAGTAGAATTTTAAAAGATGGTGATATTGTAAATATAGATGTAACAGTTATTAAAGATGGCTGGCATGGAGATACTTCTAAAATGTATCTTGTAGGAAAATGCAAACCGCACAATGAAAGGCTAGTTAAAATAACCCAAGAATGCTTATATAAAGCTATAGAAATAGTAAAGCCTGGAGCGTATCTTGGTGATATAGGTCATGCAATCCAAAAGCATGCTGAGTCAAATTATTACAGTGTAGTAGAAGACTACTGTGGACATGGTATTGGTGACGTTTATCATGAAGATCCTCAAATTTTGCATTACGGCAAACCAGGAAGGGGAATCCAAATACAAGAAGGTATGTGCTTTACTATTGAGCCTATGATCAACCAGGGATCAAAATATTGCAAAACACTTCGAGATGGATGGACTGTTGAAACGAAAGATGGAAGAAATTCTGCTCAATGGGAACATACATTAGCTGTCCGAAGCGATGGAGTTGAGGTTCTTACAAAAAGACTTGAAGAATCTCTATGACAAAGAAAAAATCAGTCCTAAGTAATAATTTTTGGTCTGATTTTTCTAAAATATATAAAAATCCTTCATTAGTTAATCAATATTTAATAGAGAATTCAGATAGCATTGAAAAGATCGTTATCAATAATTTTAAAGAACTTAAATTAGATAAAGAATATTCCATATATGCTAATGGTGGCTTTGGTAAAAAAGAAATGTTCCTATCTTCTGATGTTGATATTTCAATAGTTGAAAATAATACTACTAAGAAAAATAATCATAATTTAGAAGCCTTTATTGCTAAATTATGGGATCTAGGCTTTCAAGTTGGCCACTCAGTAAGATCTATTAAAGATATAAAAAAAATAGCTAAAAATGACTTAAAAGAATTTACTTCATATCTTACTAGAAGAGCTCTAATATCCAATCCTCAAACTGATAAACAAATAACAAAATCACTGAATGGCGCATGGAACAAGAAAAGTTTTTTTAGTGCCAAATTGATAGAGCAAGAGGAAAGATATTCTTCATATCATTCAACAGAGTTTAATCTTGAGCCAGATTTAAAAGAGTCACCTGGATGCATGCGTGATTTCCAAACATCTCTATGGATTTTACAGCAGTGCTTTAATTTAAATAGCTATGATGAAATATTGAATTCAAAGGAGTTTGGTCTTGAAATGAAGTCTGCTCTTGACTCTTATAATTTTATTAAAACTTTAAGGTTTGCATCAAATATTTTGTCATCAAAAAATAGATTAAGTTTTGAATCACAAATTGAAATTTCAAAATCAGCAAAACTAGGGAAGAGTAAAGGGAAAGCATCAGTTGAAAAAATGATGAAAGATTTTTACGGACATGCATCTAATCTATCTAATTTTAATAATTTTGTTTTTGAAACTTTTAAAGAAAAAAATAGTTTTGCAATTACTAAAAAGTATGGTGATTTTTATTTAAAAGGAAGAAAAATAGGTATTAAAGATCATGAAATATCTAAGAATAAAAACCTTATTTTTGGAATATTTATTGCTATTGGTAAAAATAAAAAAATAGATGGCATAGATACCTCTACTATGACTTTATTAAAAGAAAATATTCAGTTGATAGATAAAGGATTTAAGGATGATGGTTTTATTGCATCACAATTTCTTGATATTTTAAGATCAAAATACAATCTTTCCTCAATATTAAAATCAATGAAAAGCCTTGGAATTATTCAAGCTTACATTAAAGAGTTCGATGAGGTTGTTGGGCAAATGCAATTTGATTTATTCCATGTATACACAGTAGATGAACATACATTCAAGGTTGTTAGAAATATGAGACAAATGCTTATTGAGTATGATGATGAGTTTAAGCTTGAGCATGAGTTATTAAATAAACTTCCAAAGGTAGAGATTTTATATTTAGCTGGACTATTTCATGACCTTGGCAAAGGTAAAGGTGGTGACCATTCTCAAATAGGTGCTGAAACAAGCTACAAATTTGCTAAAAAAATTGGCTTATCTGTTGCAGACGCTGATCTGATTTCATGGTTAGTTTTAAATCATCTTCAAATGTCATCCATTTCACAAAAAAAAGATATATCAGATCCCCAAACAATAGAGACCTTCGCTGATATGGTGCTGAACACAGAGCGCTTGGACTATTTGTACCTTTTAACAGTTAATGATGTAAGAGCAACAAATCCATCACTTTGGAATGGCTGGAAGCACGGACTTCTTAGAGATCTTTTTTTATTAACTAGATCAAAATTAAATAAAGAGCCAATTAAAACATCATATGAGATAGCCCAGGATCGTCAAAAGAATGTACTTAATTCCATAGATAATAATATGAGAAATGAGCTTAAAAATTATTTAGATCTTTTTGATATCTCTTATTTTAATAAGAATAATTCCGACAGGTTAATATGGCAAAGCCATCTTTTTCTTCAAGATAGTTCAAATAGCTTAATTATTGGTTCTAGAAGATGTTTTGGAAATTTATTAGAGGTTTTCATAAAAACTGAAAATTTTGATGGCTTATTTTTAAAGCTTATAGAAGTGCTAGAATTATCTGGCTTAGAAATTATCGATGCATCTATAGCTACTAGTAATAATAAAGATATTGCAGCAAATACTTTTATTACAAAATTTATTCATCATGACAGAGTATTAAATAATTCTGAGGTGAAAGAGATTAAATCTAGACTTATTAATAACTTCAATAACTTTGCTAAAAATAAAAATATCAATATAAAAAAACATACTCAATCCAATACATTTAAAAAAAGTATAAATATTTCTAACGTTGAAGATAAGGCTCAAAAGAAAAACCTTTTAACAATAGAAACTTCTGACGCTCCTGGTCTTCTAGCGAAAATTGCTAAGGTTCTTCATGACAATGGCACATCAATATATTCTGCAAGAATCAACACATTGGGAGATAGAGTTGAAGACACATTTGAGATAGAGGATGTAACTCTTTCTAGTGTTTCAGAAAATAAAATACAAAAAATTACCAATGACCTTATCCAGGTTATATAAATTAATCTTTTACCAAACTATAATAACATCATGAAAATTAGTGCATTAGGTTTTGCTACAACATCTAAATCAGGTGACATTCTTGATGTGTATTATCCTAATATTGATTTTGATGAAGAAAAAATTAATATAGCCAACACGAAAAATGTAAGTTCAAGCAAGAAAACTGTTGAATTGAATTGGGGTCAAGAGGATCTTGATAATCCTGTGGAAGATGTATGTTCTGCTTATTTAAAGCTTCATCTGATTTCATATAAATTGGTGAAACCAAATTCAATTAATTTAGATGGGTTGTTTGCAGCACTCCCGAATGTTGCATGGACAAATCAAGGCCCAATTAGTACGGATGAAATAGATGAAAAATTACATGATGCAAAATTAAACAATACAGATTTATATGTTAGATCTTTAGATAAGTTCCCTTCTCTTACAGATTACATTATTCCAAAAAATGTAAGGATTGCTGATACGTCCAGAGTTCGACTTGGAGCTTATTTAGGATCTGGCACAACAATAATGCATGAAGGTTTTGTTAATTTTAATGCAGGCACACTTGGAACTGCAATGATTGAAGGCAGAATTTCAGCTGGTGTTGTTGTTGGAAATAATTCAGATTTAGGTGGCGGATGTAGCACTATGGGCACACTGTCAGGCGGAAATAATATTAAAATATCTATAGGTGAAAATTGCTTATTAGGAGCTAATTCAGGCCTAGGAATACCACTAGGGAATAATTGCACTATTGAAGCTGGTCTTTACATTACAGCTGGAACAAAAATAGAAAAGTTTGATGAAAATGGAGATTCTATTGCTATTTGCAAGGGCTCTGATTTGTCAGGGTGCTCTGATATTGTTTTTATTAGACATTCATTAACTGGAAAGGTTATGGCGAAAGTTAATAAATCATCTGTAGAACTAAATTCGGAACTACATTCAAATGATTGAATTTCTTCAAAAATTAATTCAAATAGAATCTCTTTCACCTCGAGATGAGGGATGCTTTGAATTGATAGAGACTAGATTAAAAAAATTAAATTTCGATTGTGAAAGAATTGATTACCTTAATGTTGAAAATTTATATGCAACCTTTGGAACGAAAGGTAAATTATTTTGTTTTTTAGGTCATACAGATGTAGTACCTACTGGTCCGGTCGAAAATTGGAGCTATCCACCCTTTTCTGGTCATATTGAGGGAGACCTTATGTATGGAAGAGGTACGGCTGATATGAAAGGATCAATAGCTGCTTTTCTAGATTCATTAGAAGAGTTCTTTTCATCGAACCCCGATCTAAATTTCAGAATTGCCGTATTGTTGACATCAAATGAAGAAGGAGATGCCTGTGATGGGTTTATCGATAGAATTGTTGATAAGATGATTGAGAATGATGAAAAAATAGATTTATGTCTTGTAGGTGAGCCAACTTCATACTTAAAAATTGGCGATAGTGTAAGGATTGGAAGAAGAGGATCTTTAGGTGGATGTTTAAAAGTTCTTGGTAAACAGGGCCATATTGCTTATCCCGAAAATGTTAAAAATCCAATCTTTTCTGCAAGCGATGCAATTGTGGAACTTAAAAATACAGTTTGGGATAATGGTAATGCAATTTTTCAACCTACTAGCTTTCAAATATCTAATATCCATTCTGGTACCGGGGCAAAGAATGTTGTTCCAGGAGAGCTAGAAATGTTCTTTAATTTCAGATATTCAACAGAATCATCTCAAGAAACATTGGTAAATGAATTCGAATCAATTCTAAAAAAATTAAATATTGACTATGAAATCGAATGGAAATTGAGCGGTTTGCCATATCTAACTGAAAAAAATACTCTTAAAAACATTGTGGTTCAATCAGTTGAGAAAATTGCTGGTTACAAGCCTGATTTAAATGCAAAGGGCGGGACTTCAGATGGAAGATTTATTGCAAAAATGGGTACAGAGATTATAGAACTTGGACCGCTTAACGAAACAATTCACCAAATAGATGAACATATCAAGATATCTGAGTTATGGACCTTAAAAAATATCTATACAGATATCTTAAAAGGCCTCAATAAGAAATTAACTTAGTTTATTCCGTGCATTCCCTTCTTTAATAAAGGAGTACAGACTGCCAACAATATTCCTACTGCAACTGCTATAAGTCCTACATTTGTGTATACATCTACAAATGCTGATTTCTGAGCTAAAGTGAATATATTTTCGCTACCAGCCATTCCATCACTTGCAGTAGCTCTTGCTATTAATCCTGCAACAAAATTTCCTGCTGCAGATGCAAAAAACCACATTCCCATCATCATGCCAACAATTCTCTTTGGTGATAACTTGGTAACAGATGAAAGACCAACAGGAGATAAGCATAGCTCTCCAATTGTATGAAGAAGATATAAAAGCATTATCCAAAATACTCCAGTTTGAACTCCAGATGAACTCTTCATTCCAAAAACAAGAACAAGGAACCCAATCCCTACAAACATAATACCTATTGCAAACTTCAAAGGTGTTGAAGGCTCTATATTTCTTTTAGCTAGAGCTAACCACATGAAAGCAAAAATAGGAGCAAGAGTGAATATGAAAAATGCATTTAAAGATTGAAACATTGAAGCTGGAACTTCCCATCCTAAGATTGTTCTATCCACTCCCCTGTCAGTAAGGATATTTAGAGATGATCCTGCTTGTTCAAAAAGAGCCCAAAAAATTAATGAGAACAATATTAAAATTCCAACTACAATCATTCTATCTCTCTCTTCTGGAGAGCATTTTGACAATGAATAAAATAACCAAAAAGCAATACAGATTGCACCAAAACCACCAAGAAGATTACCAACTATTTCTTGGTTCTGTATAAGCAACCAAGATGCAATAACCATAAATATGCCGCTAATATATGCCCAATTTTCATAAGTAATATTAAACTTCTTTTCCATATAGAAATCTGATGTTGGTTCTGCATGCCCATCTAGGTATTTTTGACCCCACAAAAAAATTATTAGTCCTATTAGCATTCCTATACCAGCTGCACCAAAGCCATATGACCAGCCATAGGTTTCACCTAAATAGCCACAAAGCAAAGAGGCGGTGAAGGCTCCAATATTTATACCCATGTAAAAAATAGTAAATCCAGGATCTCTTCTAGGATCTCCTTCCTCATATAAAGCTCCAACCATAGTTGATATGTTTGGTTTCAAGAAACCCACTCCAGAAATTATAAGAGCCAAAGATAGATAAAATACTTGAACATTACTTTCGAAGGCCATTCCTGTATGTCCTAAAACTAAAAGTATTGCACCGAATGTTACTGACTTCCTTGAGCCAAGTATCCTATCTGCAAGCATCCCACCAAAAACTGGCATTATGTATACCAAAGAGGTATATGCGCCATAAATGATATAACTTTGAGCATCAGAAAATTCCCAATGCTTTGTAAGATATAGTATTAGTAATGCTCTCATTCCATAGTAAGAAAATCTTTCCCACATCTCAGTAGCAAAACATACAAAAAGACCTTTTGGATGGCCTAGAAATTCTGATGATCCTGTAATTGAAGTATTCATAAGTTATTTATTCTTTTAAAAGTTTTAAGTACTATACCAAAATGAAAAATAAATCACATAAGGTTTCACCGCTAAAAAGAATCGCAGCAACAATTTATGATTTGTTTTTACTTCTAGGTGTATGGTTTTTAGTAGGATCAATAGCATTATGGGCTAATGATGGTGAAGTTTTAAATCCATGGCTTGGTCTAACTATTGTATTTGTTAGCACTTGGTCTTTCTACGCTTACTTTTGGACTCATGGAAATAAAACTTTAGGCATGGCCGTCTGGAAAATAGAAATTTATAGTGAGGATGGTAAAAATCTAACTATTAAACAAGTATCAATAAGATATCTTGCAAATCTTTTTGTTGTATTTTTTGCTGGCATACCACTATTGCAAATTTATTTTTCAAAAGATGGAAGATCTATTAGTGACTCTTTATCAAAAACTAATCTAAAGTATATTTAAATTTTCTTGTAAGAGTAGATGCTTATTAATACCAAAATACAAGCTGGTATAACTACTCCAATTAGGATTGGAAGATTATATGAAATAAAGATACTTGCTGAAAGATCTTGAGATATTCTATATAAAAATCCACCCAAGACAGCTAAAACAATTCTTGATCCAGGAGAAGAATCTCTTAATGAACCAAAGATAAAAGATCCAAAAAATATTAGTATTGCCAATACTGAAAATGGGTAAAATAATTTTTTATAATAAGCTTTATCTAAATGGGCCTTAAATAAAATATCTTCTTGAAGATTGCTATTCAACAAATATGATCTATAAAGAATAATATTACTAATTCTTAAGTTATCAATATCTGAAAATGGAATACTTGCAACTAAAGGAAATGAGAATTTTTCAAGATTGCCTATTTTTTCCTGAGATGAAATATTTTCAATTAGCACGCCTTCATCAAAAACTAACGCGCCATTTTGAATTTTTGCAGACTGTGCCGATTTAAAGTATCTAACTTTCTTTGAATCAAGATCAAGTCTTATAAGTCTTACATTAAAAATAGTATCTTTAATAATATTTGTATAACTCAAAAATGAGTCATTTTGCATTATCCATTGTGAATTTGGTTGCGCTTTTTTAGGTTGATCTGTAAGCAAAACTTTTTCAATCTTAGAATTCATATGTAATTCTTTAAAAATCATCTCATCCAAAGTTAAAACTGAAAGCACTAAAATCATAGAACCCATTGTGCTTATTAAAATTATTTTTAATGGGGATTGTCCATTGGATCTAAGCACATTGAGATTTCCTTCCTGATGAGAAATTCCAAGTGCTATCATAAAACCAAGAAGAGAAGCGCCCTCAAGGAATTCAATCGACCTGTGAGGCATGGAGGTAATTGAATATTTAAGTATTGATAGGAAAGTGTAATTGTCTGTCAGGCTCTCTAGCTCAGAAATGATATTGAATACCATATCAAGCAAAGCAAAAATAATAAAAATGAATGATGAAATAATCAAAGATCTTTTTATTAAATACTTATTAAATATCTTCATTATGAAACGATCCAAATAAATATAAAAATTAAAGCCGTAGCAACTAAATATTTAAAATATTCGTGTTCTCTAAAAATTAAGATTTTTGTATTTGCGATTTGTAGGCTATCTTTAAAAACATACAAGGCTGCTAGAAGGCCAAAAATTAAATGCACCCACCATAATCCAATACCTGAACTAGGATTAGATGAAAGCGACTCTCTTCCAAGAATTAAAAGACTTAAATATGTTGTATATATTAGCATTCCTGGGAGAATTACCGAGAATCTTCCCTGCCTAGGCTTTACTGCGCCCATAAAAACACCTAAAAATAATAAAATAATAAGAGTAGACGGAATAGAAAGATTCCAATGAAAATTAGCTTTTACAGATAAATCAGAATAATCAAAAATTTTTGACATATTAAGCCCCTCCACTCTGTTCATATCTCTTTCAATTGGAGAAATAAAACTTTTAAATGAAGAAGTCAATTGTTTTTGATCTGAAAAAACTCCTTTGTAAAAAATTCCATCTTTAAAATTTAATTTTAATTTGCTTTTATTTTTAGAAATCTGGAGTTGATCAGCAACTACCAAACTAGATCCATTTTCGTCAGATGTGAGTAGTTTTATTTCTGATAACACATCTTCATTTACGTCTTTTGCATAGATGAAAGCCCTGCCACCTTCTAACACATATAATTTATCTGGTTTCATTGATTCTATTTGCTCTTCAAAAGAATCTATAGATATTAATTCTTGAGATAATGCTTTTGTGTATGGTGCTATGTAAAGACTCAAGATTAAAGTTAACGAAAAGTATATAAATGCTTGAGGGAACAAGAATTTAACTAAATCTAACTGCGAGAGACCAACTGAAATATAACCATAGATTTCTCTTTCTGCATAAAGTCTACTTATACTAATTAATACGCCAAGAAAAAAAGATAAAGGTATTAATAATGTTATAAAATCTGGGAATCTTAAAAAAATAACACTGAAAATAATAGCTGGATCCATTGATCCCTCTGCAGCTTTTTCAAAATAACCAACAAATCTAGAACCTACAACAAGAAGGAATAGGATCATTAGAATACTACTAGAAGTTTTTAGTACCTCTATATTCAAACTTTTTGAAAGAATATTTTTTTTATACATGCCTTGAGAACTATGATGCATTACAATAAATATCTTATCACTAGAAAACTATAAATAGGAGAGCTTACATGGCATATAAAGTTTTAAATAATATTGGATTAATAGATACATCTTCAAATGCATTAACATCATTAAAAACAGGTTTGCTTGTTATGGTAATAAACAAAGACACAAGTAAAGATCCTGCATTTAAAGATCTAAATAAAGTTTCAAAAACTTATATTTCTAAGACAATCGCATCACATCTAAAAGACAGTGGAAGTAGTATTCTTTTACCAAAAATTGATGGGATAGAAGCAGAAAATATAATGCTAGTTAAAGGGCTTGATGCCAATGCGCCTATGCATAAATGGATAAGCTCATATCAAGCTATTGCAAAAAAAGCTAATAGTATCAATGCCAAAGATCTTTCAATCATGAGTGGAGCAATATCTCCTTCAGGAAAAGATGAGTTATGGCTCATTGAAATGATTGCTAAGACAGTGGAATCTAATGTTTATATTTTCTCAGAGACAAAAAATAAAACTGCAAAGAAACCAAGTGTAAAAAAACTTACTATAGTTACATCAGGCCTTAAAGGAGCCGCTTTAACAAAAGCAAAGGCAGCTGCAAAAAAAGGTTATGCAATTGGTGAAGGTGTAAATACAGCTAAATACTTAGGAGACCTCCCTGCCAATCATTGCACACCAAGAATTATTGAAAGAAAAGTAAAGGCAATGACAAAGGATTTTCCTAAACTTAAAGTTAAATCATTTAACGAAAAAGATCTTGAAAAAATGGGTATGGGTTCGTTTTTAAGTGTTTCAAGAGGAAGCGCTGAGCCTGCAAGAATGATGGTAATTGAATATAAAGGTGGTAAACCTTCAGAGAAACCTGTGGCCCTAGTTGGCAAAGGTGTGACATTTGATACAGGTGGCGTTTCTATAAAACCAAGTCCAGCTATGGATGAAATGAAATGGGATATGTGTGGAGCAGCAACAGTTTTTGGAGTGATGTCCACCTTAGCTAGAGTTAATGCAAATGTTAATGTTGTTGGTGTAATGGCATGCGCTGAAAACATGTGCTCATCAACAGCAACCAAGCCTGGAGACGTTGTTACATCAATGTCTGGTCAAACTATTGAAATCCTTAACACAGATGCTGAAGGCAGGTTAATTCTTGCTGATGCTTTGACTTATGTAGGCAAATACAAGCCTTCTCATGTCATTGATATGGCAACTCTTACTGGAGCTGTAGTAGTTGCCTTAGGAAGACATGCTAGTGGAGTCATGGCAAATGATCAGCATCTTGCTGACATGATTATAGATGCTGGAGAAGAATCTGGTGATAGAGCATGGCAACTTCCATTATGGGATGAGCATCAATCATGTACTAAAACAAGATATGCCGATTTAGCTAATATTGGCGGAGGCAGAGAAGCAGGTACAATTCATGCTGCAGCATTCTTGTCTAAGTTTACCAATGATTACAAATGGGCTCATATAGATATTGCTGCAACTGCATCGCATAGCTCGCCTATAAAAGCTGGAACTGGTAGACCTGTTCCGTTACTAAGTGAACTACTTTTAAGCAAAAAATTAAAATAAAGCTATTCCAAAAAATATGGATAAACAGTACTTCCCTACAGATATAGAAGAAAAGTGGGTAAAAATTTGGTCTCAGAGAAAGGTAACTAATACAGACTCAAGCGAGTCTTTCTCTCAAGTCATTCCTCCTCCAAATGTTACTGGTACACTGCATATGGGGCATAGTTTTCAATACGCTATTATGGATTTCTATACAAGATATAACCATATGGCAGGAAAAGATGCCTATTGGCAAGTAGGAAGTGATCATGCTGGAATTGCAACTCAGATGCTTGTTGAAAATAATCTAGCTAAGAAAGAAATTACAAGAAAAGATCTTGGTAGGGAAAAATTTCTTGAAGAAGTTTGGGATTGGAAAAATTACTCAGAAGAAAAAATTACCTCACAAATTAAAAGACTAGGAAGTACTGTAGATTGGGATAAGTATCGCTTTACACTCGATGATGGTTTTAATGAAGCTGTTATTAAAGCATTTGTAGAACTGCATAGAAAAGGCAAAATTTATAGAGGCTATAGGCTTGTTAATTGGGACCCATCACTTAAAACAGCTGTTTCTGATTTAGAAGTCATAAGGCAAGAAAAAGACGGATTATTATGGCATATCAAGTATCCAATTGAAGGAACTGATGACTTTATTACAGTTGCCACTACAAGACCTGAAACAATGTTTGGCGATATGGCAATTGCAGTTAACCCAAATGATGAAAGATACAAAAAGTTAATTGGTAAGAATATTGTTTTACCCTTTGTGGGAAGAAAAATTCCTATACTGGCTGATGAGTATGTAGATATGGAATTTGGGACTGGTTGTCTAAAAATAACGCCTGGTCATGACTTTAATGATTATGAAATTGGCAAAAAATATTCATTACATGAAGTAAATGGCCGGGTTAAAACCTCTGAAACTGGCAGCGATTTTGAACCTATAAATATATTCAATGATGATGCTTGGTCAAATGATAATGTACCCGCACCTTTTAATAACCTTGACCGGTTTAAAGTAAGAAAACTTGTTATAGAAAAATTGAGTGAGCTATCTCTATTAGAAAAAGAAGAAAAATATCATATCAGCGTCCCTAGAGGCGAAAGATCCAATGTTGTTATAGAGCCTAAATTGAGTCATCAATGGTATGTAAAAACATCTGAGATGGCAGCAAGAGCTAATGAGGCTGTAAATAACGGTGACATTAAATTTCATCCTCAAAACTGGGATAAGACATATTTTAATTGGATGGATAACATACAAGACTGGTGTATTAGTAGGCAGATATGGTGGGGCCATAGAATACCTGCCTGGTATGACAGTGAAGGTAATGTTTATGTTGGTCATAATGAAGAGGAAGTCAGAACTCAATATAATTTAGATACTAGAGAACTTAATCAAGATGATGATGTTCTTGATACGTGGTTCTCTTCAAGTTTATGGCCTTTTGCATCAATGGGCTGGCCCAATGAAACCAATGATTTTAAAAAACACTTTCCAACCTCATTGCTGGTAACTGGTTTTGATATTATTTTTTTCTGGGTGGCCAGAATGATGATGATGAGTCTAGAGTTTACAGATCAAATTCCATTTAAAGATGTATATGTGACTGGCCTTATTAGAGATGAGAATGGTCAGAAAATGTCGAAATCAAAAGGGAATGTTATTGATCCATTAGATCTAATTTATGGGATATCTCAAGACGAATTGGTAGAAAAAAGAACCTCGAACCTTATGCAGGAAAAAATTGCCCAAAAAATTGAACGCAAAACAAGAAATCAATTCCCCAAAGGTATTGAGTCATATGGAACAGACGCATTAAGGATGACGTTTTACTCTTTAGCAACACATACCAAGGACATTAGCTTTGAATTTGGAAGATTGAAGGGTTATAGAAACTTTTGTACGAAAATATGGAATGCAGCAAGATTTATAAACGGCTACCCTGTAGGTAATGAAATTTTTGATCCTAAAACTGATGCAGATAAATTAATAATGGATGAATTTCAAAAAACAAAAAATAAAATACAAAAAAATATTGAGGCTTACAGATTGGATTTTGCTATAAACGAAGTCTATGAATTTTTTTGGAGTAAATTTTGTGACGTATATATTGAAGAATGTAAGAAGTCAGGAAAAACTGAGAACCTTAGGCCCATGCTAAAAGAAATATTAATAATGATGCATCCATTTGCTCCCTTCATAACTGAAGAGATACATAGTTTATTGTTTGATAGCACTATTATTCAGTGAAATAAAGCTCCTATGAGTATTATTAACGCGTCAGGCCTTGTTAAAAAATATAAAGATCCTGAAGATAAATCAAAGATTTTTAATGCAGTAAATGGGGTTTCTTTGTCTATTAATTCTGGTGAGATCTTTGGGATACTTGGGCCCAATGGGGCCGGTAAGACCACGACTCTCGAAATGCTGGAAGGTCTTAAGGATATTGATGAAGGCTCGGCCTCAATCAATTCAATCGATGTTTCAAGCAACCCGTATGAAGTAAAAAAATTCATTGGAGTCCAGCTTCAGGCTAATGAATATTTTGATAATATGACATTGGTAGAATTACTTAAATTATTCTTAGCATTATATAACTCTTCACATGATCCGCTAGAGTTACTCAAAAGAGTAAAACTAGAAGACAAAGCAAATGCTAATGCAAATGAATTATCTGGAGGTCAGAAACAGAGGTTTTCAATAGCTTCAGCATTAGTCAATAATCCCTTAGTTTTATTTCTTGATGAGCCAACAACGGGTTTGGATCCTCAAGCAAAGAGAAATATTTGGGAGCTTGTCCAAGAACTTAATAGCACTGGTATGACTATAGTTTTGACCACTCACAACATGGAAGAAGCAGAGTTCTTATGCCATAGGATAGCGATTATGGATTATGGCAAAATTATTGCAGAGGATTCCCCCAAAAACTTAATTATGGAACATGCTCCTAATAAAATTAGAGAAATAAAATATGGAAATATGGAAGATGTATTTATAGCTTTAACAGGTCACGGATTAAGAGATTAAGATGCTTAGCAAACCTCAATTATATTTAACTAAAGTTTTTATTCAGATATTTCTCAGAAATAAGCAATATATTTTTTTTAGTCTCTTACTACCAGTTGTAATTTTAGGAATTGTGGGCTTGAATAATGGAGAAAGAGACCCGGTAGATATTGGTCTGGTTGACAACTCGAACTCAAATATTTCTAAAGAGTTTATTAATAAACTTTCTAACAATGCATTATTTAATATCAATCAATCTGATGAAGATAGTCTAAGAAATAAACTTATTAAAGGTGAACTGACATTAATACTTGTACTACCAAATGATATGGGAAATACAAATAAAACAACAAATATCAAATTACTAGCAGACAAATCACAAATTAATTTTATTGAGGCCATAAAGCCAATTATCAATGAGACACTCATGAGTGTTGAGAGAGAAATTTCTGAGAAAATACCTATGTTTAGCCTTGATATAGAAGATATTAAAGCAAGAACTCAAACTTACTTAGATTTTTTATTGCCAGGTATTATGGCATTTATGCTTATGAACCTCAGTATTGCTGGTAGCGGATTTAATGTTGTTGAATTTAGAAGAAGAGGAATACTTAAAAGATTGTTTGTTACTCCAATTAAACCAATAGATTTTGTCTCTGCAATAGTTGTTGCTCGTATGGTTATTGTTCTTGGTCAGTTGAGTGTTATTTTTAGTTTTGCCTTTTTCTTTTTAGATGTAAATATTGTTGGGAGCATTGCCCATTTATTTTTCGTTATTATGGTTAGCGTATTAATGTTTCTAACTTTAGGGTTTTCAATTGGGAGCTTGGCTAAAACTCAAGAATCGGTTGGTGTGATAGCTTCTATTTTTATTTATCCTCAGATAGTTATGTCAGGGGTTTTTTTTCCAATAGAAACTTTACCCGAATTTATTCAACCATTTTCAGAAATATTACCTCTTTCAATAGTTGCAGATGCCATGAGATCGATTTCTAGTGACGGCCTTTCATTATTGGCTGTTTATAAGAACATGATTGGAATAAGCATATGGATTATTATAGGTGCCTTTATCTCAACAAAGCTATTTGTATGGAAAGAGGTTGCAGGGTAATTTATGGTATCTTCAACAACCTTTATATGACTATTGAGTGGGAATAAAATACATTTGTATATGATCAATATCATCTTCTAGGTAAACTTCTCCTCGCGCTGTAAAACCTAGCTCACAATAAAAATTTTCTAGTCTATGTTGGGCCGAAATAATAATTTCAGTATCAGGGTAATGCTTGCTGAGATATGAGATACCCTCTTTCGTCAGATTTTGTCCCAATTGTTCTCCTCTCTTAGAATCATCTACAACTATCCTGCCTAGAGATGCTCCTTCGTATTTAATTCCAGGAGGAAAAGCCCTTAAATAAGAAATAAGACCCTCGTCATCATAACCAAGCAAGTGAAATGCATCTTGATCTGAAAAATCTGCATCTAAATATGGGCAATCTTGTTCAACAATGAAAACCTTTTGTCTTAAATGAATCATCTCATATAACTCATCTCTTGTTAGATCTGAGAATGTTTTCCAAATATAGTTTACTTTTTTCACATTTAGATGATTTATTGACTGCAAACAATTATATAATAATGGAACTCTCACTTGTGAGTTCTGTAAACTCTTTTAATTCAAACTAAATAGGAAGAAATAATGTCAAATCTATATAGCCAAGTTGTAAAAAAATCTGACATGACTGATATAACTTTAAATGAATTCAAAAATAAAGTTTTATTAATTGTTAATGTTGCAAGTGAATGCGGCCTTACATATCAGTATGAGGCACTTCAGGATCTGCATAATAAATATAATGCAGATGGTTTAGAAATCCTTGGATTCCCTTGTAATCAGTTTGGAGCTCAAGAACCTGGATCAAATGAAGAAATACAATTTTTTTGTACTGAAAAGTATGATGTCAGTTTTAGCTTGTTTGATAAAATCGATGTCAATGGTGATAGCGCAGCCCCAATTTATCAATTCTTAAAAAAAGACAACCCCTCTGAATCTGGATCTGATGATATTGAATGGAATTTTACAAAATTCTTAGTTAGTAGAGATGGTGAAATAATCATGAGATTCGGGCCAAAAACTGAGCCTGAAGAAATAAAAAAAGATATAGAGGAGCTTCTAAATGTCTAAAAATATTTATGATCATGTTGTAAAAGATGCCAATATGAATGAAATTTCGATTGGTTCATTTAAGAATAAAGTTTTATTGGTAGTCAATGTTGCAAGTCAATGCGGATTCACTTATCAGTATGAGGGACTTCAAAAATTATATAGTAAATATGCCAAAGATGGATTAGAGGTTCTTGGATTCCCTTGTAATCAGTTTAAAGGACAAGAACCTGGATCAAACGAAGAAATACAATTTTTTTGTACTGAAAAATATGATGTCTCATTCAATATTTTTAATAAGATTGATGTGAATGGTAAGGATACTGATCCATTTTATGATTTTCTAAAAAATGAGCGTCCTGGAGTAATGGGAACAAAAAATATTAAATGGAATTTCTCAAAATTCTTAGTTAATAAAGATGGTGAGGTTGTGAAGCGATATGGACCAACAACCAAACCGGAATCTATTGAATCAGATATCATTAAGTTACTCTGATATCAGAATTCTATAGACATCAACAACGCATCCTCAGGATTATCTCCAGAATAATATTTTTCTCTTATGGCATCCTTTTGAAATCCGTATTTTTGATAAAATTTTATTGCTTTCTCATTACTTATTCGTACCTCAAGAAAGATTTTTTTGACTCCCATCGCCTTGCACTGACTGAACATAGATTTAACTAACAATGATCCCATGCCTTTAGACTGCTCACTTTCTTTAACTGCAATATTTAAAAGATGCGCTTCTGGTCTTATTGGAGAAAAAATTAAAAAACCCAGTATTCTTCCTTCTTCTTTGCATACTAGACCATGATGACCAACCTCAAAAGAGGACTTAAAGTTATCAAATGACCATGGTGATGGATTGGTTGAAACTTCAATTCTATATGCCTCTTCAAGATCGCTGATATCTAGTAATGAGATTTTGTACATTATTTAACGAGATCTTTTTTTATTTTTTCCCATAAAGGCTTTTTTAAGCTAGGTGTTTTTATTATTTCTTGTAAAGTATTAGACCTTATTACTGGTATAGGCATATTTATTTGATAATTGTCATTATTAAAAATAATAATTCCAGCCAACTCCTTCTTTGATGAAATTATTTTTTCCAAGTCTTTGGTTGATTCAAAATGTATAGTTTCAATTATCTCATTTGATTGATTGGGCTTAATAGCATTAACAATAGCCTTGAGAAGGCTTGCTTGATCTTCAGATAAATCATTAAAACAAATATCAAGTAATGTTAGAATATTCCCTTTTTGATAAGTATAAATCTCTTGATCATTGGTTGTTTCTTTATCTGAGCGAAAAGAATACCTTGTAACACCAATCTCTTTTAAGATAAGGTTGGTTTTAATAGATGAAGTAATCATAGAAATAAAATATTAACATTTACTTAATACAAAATGGATAATCTAGTAAACAAATATAAGCCTTTTGAACCAATTAAACTTGATAATAGAAAGTGGCCTGCAAAAGTTATAAATAAAGCACCTTCATGGTGCTCGGTTGATCTTAGAGATGGCAATCAAGCTCTTATAGAACCTATGGGTGCTGAAAGAAAAGATCGAATGTTTTCTCTTCTTTGTGGTCTTGGTTTTAAAGAAATAGAGGTTGGTTTTCCTTCGGCTTCGCAAACAGACTTTGACTTTGTAAGAGATCTAATAGAATCAAAAAAAATCCCATCTGATGTAACTATTCAGGTTCTAACTCAATCAAGAGATGAATTAATAGATAGAACTTTTGAATCTCTTAAAGGAATACCTCAAGCAATAGTCCATTTTTATAACTCAACATCTACTTTGCAAAGAAAAGTTGTATTCAAGCAAGATAAAACTGGAATAAAAGATATAGCAATAAATGGTGCTAAAAAAATAAAAGATCTTGCATTGCAAAACCCCGATACGGACTGGCGTTTTGAATATTCTCCTGAAAGTTTTACAGGTACTGAGCTTGAGTATGCTGCCGAGGTTTGTGATGCTGTAGTAGAAATTCTAAGAGAAGTTTCTAATCATAAAATAATAATTAATTTACCAGCGACAGTAGAAATGTCGACACCTAATATTTATGGCGATCAAATAGAATGGATGAATGAAAATCTTAAGAATAGGGATGACATATGCTTAAGTCTCCATCCTCATAATGATAGAGGAACTGCTGTGGCAGCTTCTGAATTTGGGTTAATGGCAGGAGCTGATAGAGTTGAAGGCACCCTCTTTGGTAATGGGGAAAGAACAGGAAATGTAGATATTGTTACCTTGGCATTAAATATGTTCACACAAGGAATCAACTCAAATCTAGATTTCTCAAATATAAATAAGGTTATGCGTGAAGTTGAATATTGCAATCAACTTCCCGTTCATCCTAGACACCCCTATGCAGGAGACCTTGTTTTTACTGCCTTTTCAGGATCTCATCAGGATGCGATTAAAAAAGGTTTCCAAGGAATGAGAGAATCTAACAATCCTATTTGGGAAGTACCATATCTTCCAATTGACCCTGCTGATCTCGGAAGAAGTTATGAAGCTGTAGTTCGAATAAACTCTCAATCTGGTAAGGGAGGAGTAGCTTTTTTACTTGAAAAAGATCATGGCGTATCGTTACCTAGAAGACTTCAGATAAGCATGAGCCAGAAAATACAAAAATTAGCTGATGATTCTGGAAAAGAAATAAATACCTCACAGATTTGGGAGATATTTGAAACTAATTTTTTAATTCCAAAAGAAGGATTTTCTTACTTAAATCACACATCCTCGTCAGAAAATGGTGTTCATCATTTAAATTTAAATTTGAACATAAATGGTAATGAGGTTGCTATTAGTGGTTCGGGAAATGGGCCTATTGACTCTTTAATGAATGGGCTTACAAAGAAAATTGGTACTGAAATAAAAGTTTCTGATTACCATCAATCAGCAATATCGTCCGGATCAGATGCTAAAGCAGCTGCTTATATTGAACTAGAACGTGATGGTAAAACTAGTTGGGGAGTAGGCATTAATCCAAACACCACAATAGCTTCTTTTGAAGCGATTATTGTTGGGCTTAGCAAGTTAAATAGCTAATCAAAATTGGGCTCTCTTTTTTCAAAGAAAGCTGACACTGCTTCATAGTTTTGTGGACTTCTTGTAAGATTATTTTGAATTTCTGCTTCATCTGAAAAAGTTTTCCAATAATCATTGTGAAGAGAATCTCTCATAAGCTTTTTTGTATGTGCTAAAGATTGAGATGATCTTTTTGCAAGCTTTTTTGCCCAGTCCATAGTAGATTTCATTAGCTCTTCTTCAGGTACTACTTTATTAACCATTCCAAAGTGTAAACATTCATCAGACATTATTTTCTTTGCTTCTATAGCGTACTCATATGCTTTTGAATACCCCATAAATCTTGGCAAAAACCATGATAATCCTCCGTCAGGCACTAATGCAATATTACTAAAGACAGACAAAATATATCCATTTTCAGACATTACTCGTAGATCGCATGACATTGCTATTGAAGCTCCAACTCCGGCTGCTGGACCTTGCACGGCTGCAATGACAGGCTTGGGCATAGAGATAATATTCTCAAAAAAAGGTTTGAAACCTCTCATCAAAGCATCCTGAGATCCTTCCCAAGTTGACTCTCTTTCACTTAAGTCTGCTCCAGCACAAAACCCTCTTCCTGAAGCATTTATAATTAATACTTTTATATCATCGTCATCTTTTACATCACTGGTAGCTTTTTGAAAGTCCCATATAAATTGTTCATTAACAGCATTTAAGAGTTCTGGTCTATTAAATGTAATAGTTGCTATTTTTTGTTGTTTTACTAATTCTAATGTTTCAAATTTCATATTGTGTCTCCCCTTATATTATATAAGCTACCTTTTTAAAATAATAATATGTCCATCTTTTTTGCATAGTCTACCGCCCGGTTGATCCATATCTGCTCTTGACCAACTAACTTCTGCATTGGGACCTGGACTTGATAATAAAAATACTTTTATAATTTCTTGAGAAACTTTCTTGTTTGGATAAGCTATTCCCTGTTCTTTGATTGAATATCTAATAATATCTATAGCTGTTAATGAATCTAGTTTCTTTAGTTCCTTGATTGGGATTTTTGGGCCTATTAAATTTTTGTACTTTGAAATAAATAGATCAGAAAAAGTTTTATTTCTTTCTTGAAGAAGTTTAGAGGCATTAGATATTCTTGATGATACATTACTCCACCTTTCACCAATTAATGGCATCAAGTTATTTCTAATGAAATTTCTATCTTGATTTACTTCAAAATTAGATAAATCATTAATAAATTTTATATCCCTTTGTTTAATGAAATCTAGTAATTCTTTTTTAGAAGAATCCAAAAGAGGTCTTATCAGCGTTCCTTTGCCAACTGATCTTCGTATCTTTGGCCCTCCTAGTCCATCAGAACCTGTTCCTCTAAACAGTCTTAGAAAAAAAGTTTCAGCAACATCATCAGCATGATGTGCCATTAGTAATTGATCATCTTTTTGAAGAATACTTTCAAATTCACTATATCTTGATTTTCTTGCAGCAGATTCAAGACCATCACCACTTGGTTTAATTTCAACAGACCTCACTATTATTGGTACACTAAGATTTTTACAGATGGTCTTGCAATGATCCTCCCATTTCTTACTATCATGTGAAAGGTTATGATTAATGTGAATTGCTTCGAGGTTGAATTCATATCTATCTCTCAGATCAGAGATCAAATATAACAAGGCAGAAGAGTCACTTCCTCCACTAAACGCAATATAAATTTTATTATCAAAGTTTAAATGCTTTTCTAAATTAATTTTCAGCACAACTTAAGAACCAATATCTAAAAGTCTTTCATACCTTCTTTTCACTAAATCATCTGTTGATAATGAGCTTAGTTTAGATAAATTATTCACTATTGAGTCTTTAATGCTTTGAGAGATTAGGTCATAGTCTCTATGAGCACCACCCAATGGCTCTGAAATAATTTCATCGATTACATTAATTTTCTTAAGTTCAGTTGATGAAACCTTCATGGCATTAGCAGCATCTGGTGCCTTTTCAGCTGTTCTCCATATAATTGATGCACATGCCTCCGGAGAAGCGACCGAGTATGTAGCATATTCAAGCATTGATAAATGGTCGCCAACACTAATTGCCAGCGCTCCCCCTGAGCCACCCTCTCCAGTTATAACAACTATTATTGGTGTTTTAAGCTCTGACATAACTGCAAGATTTCTAGCAATAGCTTCACTTTGACCTCTCTCCTCACCTTCGACCCCTGGATATGCCCCAGCAGTATCAATAAAAGTTATTACAGGCAGAGAAAATTGTTCAGCAAAACTCATTAACCTTTTAGCTTTTCTATAACCCTCAGGTTGAGGCATGCCAAAATTTCTTTTTACTTTCTCCTCTGTCTCTCTTCCTTTTTCATGCCCAATAATCATAACTGGTGTGTTTTCCAGATATGCTATGCCGCCAACAATTGCTGCATCGTCTGCAAACTGTCTATCTCCATGTAGTTCATCAAAATCTGAAAAGATTCTTGATATGAAATCTAGTGTATGAGGCCTTTGAGGATGTCTGGCAACTTGGACTGTTTGCCAAATTGATAACTTTGAATAGATTTTTTTTGTAAGCTGATCTCTTTCTTTTTGCAGCGTCAAAATTTGTGCATTCAATTCTGGACTATCTATATCAGCATTTTTTAATGCTAGTATTTTTTCAGAAATTTCCTGGATAGGCTTCTCAAAATCAAGAAATTTTTGATCTTCAATGGTATCTTTCTGAGGGATGTATTCAGAAAGTTTATTATTTTTATCTGTCATAAAAATTTTAGCTAATTTATTTTAGATATCTAATTATATCTCTAAAGCTTCACTTCCAAATAGTTCTTTTAAGAAACTTAAATTTTCTAATGATGGTTCAAATCTGTAATTATCACCTATATCAATTATAGCCTCAGATTGATCTGTTAAAACCTTAATGTGAAGCTGGCATGATCCATTTGACCAAAAACTACTATCTATTTCATCAAGTTTTTCTGAAAAGTTATCTAGAGAAGACAAATCAGATTTTTCTATATCTACAATAATTTTTTGGATTTTCTTATGTAATTCAGAGTCTATGGAATGCACTTCTCTTACCCTCATTCTATACATTGCATCACCAAGATCCTTAGATCTAAAATCATCAATCTCTACAGCCCCTTTAAGAACTAATATTTGACCTTCTTTTAAAATATTATGACAATCTTCTAGAGTCTCGCCTGCAACAATACCATCCATTACACCTGAACCATCATCAAAATTTATGAAGGTTAATGGTTTTCCTTTTTTATCTTTAATTTGCCTTACACTGTTAATTAAACAAACTAATGATGCTTTCTTGGTATCTTGATTAAGATCTGAAATCTTTTTTGACCTTATTTTTTGTATTGAATTTTCAATTGCCTCAACCGGATGGCCTGATAAATAATAGCCTAGTGATTTTTTTTCAAGAGCCAGTAGTTCGCTTAATGGAATATCTTGAGTTTTTTTGTATTTATCATATGGATCAAATTCAAGATCAATGTTTGCAAATAAATCACCACTTTGAGCGATATCTGAAGATAAACCATTAGAACTACCCTTTAGCATATCCTCAACACTTGCAATTGCGACTGTTCTTGAAGGTGCAATACTATCAAATGCGCCGGATTGTGATAAAGCTTCTAGGGATTTTTTACCTCCAAGCTTAATATCAACCTTATTAGAAAAATCCCATAAATCCTTAAAACTGTTTACATTTCTTTTTTGACATACATGTTTTATAAATTGATCTGCGACACCTTTGATAGCTCCTAAACCATATTCAATATCTAAGTTATTATTAACTAGAAACCTTTTGTTACTGGACAAAATATTTGGATTAAGGACATTAATCCCCATTCTTTTGCATTCTTGAATTAAAGCATGGATCTTATCTGTATTGCCTAATTCTGTTGATAATACAGCTGCCATAAAATGTTCAGGATAATATGTCTTTAAGTAAGCAGTCTGATAAGAGATAACTGCATAAGCAGCTGAATGAGATTTATTAAATCCATATTCAGCGAATTGCTCTATTAATTCAAATATTTTTTCAGCTTTTTTTCTAGAAATATCCTTCTCTTCACACCCCTTTACAAAAATCTCTCTTTGCTCTTCCATCTCCTCAATTTTCTTTTTACCCATCACACGTCTCAAGATATCCGCTTCACCCATGGAATATCCAGCCAATACCCTTGCAGCTTCCATAACCTGTTCCTGATAGACAATTACACCATAAGTCTCAGACAGAACTGGCTCAAGCAACTCATGTGGGTATACAACAGGGCTTTTACCATGCTTTCTATCTACAAAAGTTGTATGCATTCCTGAATTAAGTGGGCCGGGCCTATACAGAGCTAGTAATGCAGTAATTTCTTCAAATTTTGTTGGCTTCAAGCTCTTTATAAGCGCTCTCATGCCTGTGGACTCTAACTGGAAGACGGCCATTGTTTTTCCTGAGGATAGTAATTCAAAAACTTTTGAATCATTAAGAGGTATTTGTTCTATGTCTAATAGCTTGCCATCTTCCTTTGAAGCATTTATTGACTTAACTGCTCTGTCAATTACTGTTAATGTCCTTAAACCAAGAAAATCGAATTTTACAAGTCCAATTTTTTCTACATCATCTTTATCATACTGAGTCATTACTGATGAGGATTGCCTGTCATTATAAATTGGACAAAAATCTGAGATACTTCCAGGAGCAATAACTACACCACCTGCATGTTTACCAACATTTCTAGCTATACCCTCAAGTTTGTAGGCAAGGTCAACAATTTCTTTAACTTCAGGATCATTTTTTGAAGCTTGTGCAAATATTGGTTGCTCTTCTTTAGCTCTATCTAGGGTCATTCCGGGCGCAAATGGAATCATTTTTGAGATTCTATCTCCTACCGCATATGGTTTTCCAAGAGCCCTTGCAACGTCTCTTACAACTGCTCTTGCTGCCATGGTACCAAAAGTAGCTATCTGTGAAACAGCATCTGATCCATATTTGTTGCTAACATACTCAATAACTTTATCTCTTTTCTCCATACAAAAATCAATATCAAAATCAGGCATTGATATTCTTTCAGGATTCAAAAATCTTTCAAAAAGAAGACCATGCTCCAAGGGGTCAAGAGTAGTAATGCCTAACGCGAATGCAACCAAAGACCCAGCTCCAGAGCCTCGACCGGGACCTACAGGAACATCATTATCTTTAGACCATTGAATAAAATCATAAACTATTAAAAAATAACTAGAAAAACCCATTGTTTTAATTTGATCTAATTCATAACGCAGCCTTTCTAAATATAAATTTTTCTTATCATCATCAAATTCATTAATATATTTATTTATTCGTTTGTTGGATAAATCGACTAGGAAAGAATCAAAGTTATGCTCTTTCGGTACTGGATATTCCGGTAAAAAATAATTTTTTGTATGGATAGATACATTGCATTTCTTAGATATTTCAATAGTGTTCGTAATAAGCTCATCAAAGCCATCGAATAGGTCTTTCATTGCATCTGATGATTTAAAATATTGTTCTTTTGAAAAAAGTTTTTCTCTATTAGGATCGTTTAGAGTTTTACCAGTATTTATACATACTTTTGTTTCATGAATATCAAAATCTTGTTCATGTGCAAATAAAACATCATTTGTCGCTATCAACGGAATACCTTTTTTGGATGATAAAGGCAAAATATTTGAAAAATATTCATTCTCATCTGGTCTATTTGTTCTCTGTACCTCTAAAACAAAATCATCTCCAAAAGTTTTCAAAAATTGATCAATACGATTTTCTGCATCATCAACTCTATTTCTTTTTATAAGATTGTATATATGACTATCTTTTCCACCAGAGATAACAACAATATCATCTTTTAAATTTGCAAGATTATCAAAATTTATAATTGGAGTTTGAAAGTTATAATTGTTATGAGCCGAAGATATTATTCTCATAAGATTTTTATGACCTTTGTTTGTTTTAGCCAAACATAACAACTCATGTGACTGATCATCTTCATCAAAAACTACTCTAATTGATGAGCCTGACATTGGCTTAATACCAGCCGCTTCACATTTATTAAAAAATTTAACTAGGCCAAACATATTTGACTTGTCAGTTAAGGCTACAGAAGGAATGTTATGTTTAACCGCACTATCTACAATTTGATTTATCGTTAAAAGCCCTTGAGTTATGCTAAATTCTGAAGAAACCCTCAAATGTGAAAATGAGTTTTTCATAGTCAAGAAGTGCCCTTAAATGTTTTTCTATGAATGGGGCAATTGCCATATGATCTAATATTTTCTATGTGCATCTTGGTTCCGTAACCTTTATGTTGTCTAAAACCATAATGTGGATAAATAATATCTTGTTTCATCATTAGGTCATCTCTATAAACTTTAGCAATTATTGATGCAGCGCTTATTTCTGCAATCAAAGAATCTCCACCAACAATAGCCTCTACTGATATATCAATATCAGGTTTTTGTGCTCCATCAACAAGAACTCTATGGGGCTTGATAGGCAGATTAAGTATAGCTCTTTTCATTGCTAATAATGAGGCCTGAAGAATATTAATATCATCTATTTCCTCAACAGAAGCAGAGCCATATGAAAAATATGAATTTGTAATAATTTCTTGATTTAATATCTCTCTCTTTTTTTTAGAGAGCTTTTTTGAGTCATTAAGACCAAAGATTTCTTGTTTAAGAATAACAGCTGAAGCAATGACTGGTCCTGCCAAGGAGCCCCTTCCAACTTCATCAACTCCTGCAACTAATTCAATCAAAGTGATTTAATTTTTTTAGCTGTTTCTTCAAAACCCTCTCCCTGAAGATGATTTTTTAATTGATGTGCTTGTTTATCCTGAAAATTATTCTCTTGCATTTTTTTGGCTTCATCCATTAAGTTTTGAACATTACAGTCTGATTGTATTAATTCTGGAAAAACCCTTGAGCCCAATAATAAATTTGGGAGACCTACATTTTCAATTTTTAGCATTCTTGAGATGATTGCATAATTCAAATAATTTGTTTTATAGCAAATAATTGGATTACAACCCAGTACTGCTGCTTCTAGGGTGGCAGTTCCTGATGTGACTATAGAGTAATCGGATATTGATAAAAAATCATTTGAACTATTTTTGTGAACATGGACTGGCAATGATTCTGAAATATAACTATTAATTTCATGCAAAGACAAATCATCTACAGCAGGAATAAGATATTCATAATTACTATACTTAGAATGATGCTCTTTAATAAACTCTATATATGTTGGAAGTAAATTATTGATTTCAGATTTTCTGCTTCCTGGTAAGACAGATATAAAATTTTTATTTGGATTTAATTGGTACTTATCGATTATAAAATCTTTGTCTTCTTTTTTTAGGTTTGCAAAGGGATGACCTAGATGAATGCTTTGCAATTTTTCTTTTTGATAAAAATCATGCTCAAAATTAAATAAACAAATCGTTAAGTCTATGAACTTCCTAATATGTTTAAGTCTGCCCTGTCTCCAAACCCATACAGAGGGGCTTACCAACTGTATGTTCTTTGTAATACCATAATTCTTTAAGCTTCTATGTATTGCTATATTGAAATCAGGAGAATCAACACCTATAAAATAATCAACTTGTTTTGATTTAAATAAATTAATTAAGCTCTTTCTAAGCTTGCTCAATTCTTTGTAATTTTTAATAGGCTCAATCAAGCCCATTACATTAATTTTTTTAAAATCAAACTCAGATTTAAGGCCTAACTCAGATAATTTTGGTCCGCCAATACCATAAAGCTCAACATCATTATGAGTTTTTATTGCTTTTATTAGTTCGGAACCTAGTAAATCTCCTGAGTGTTCACCAACTACTATGCCAACCCTAAGAGTTTTCTTAGACTGCACTTACCTTAAGATGCCTCTAGTTGAGGATTTTATTGATTCAATAAATAAGTTTAACAACTCATCATTATTTTCAATGAACAAGAGATCTATTTTATTTATCGCATCATCTAGTCTGTAGCCCTTTTTATAAATTAGCTTATAGGCTTTTTTAATAAGACTTATAGATTCTGAAGAAATATTATTTCTTGACATGCCAACGGTATTTAAACCTATTACTCTAGCAGGGTTTGAAGCTACCTTCACATACGCCGGGATATCCATAGTTATAGATGAGTTCATACCCACAAAAGAATAATCACCAAGCATACAAAACTGATGAACAGCAGAGTAGCCACCTATGGTAACAAAATTACCAACTGTTACATGCCCAGCAATACCTGCATTATTTGCAAAAACATTACTATTACCTACCGAGCAATCATGCGCAATATGCGTATAAGCCATGAATAGATTATCATTTCCAATAGTTGTGATTCCTTTATCTTGGATAGTTCCCCTATGGACGGTTACTCCTTCTCTAAAAATATTGTTATCACCAATAACAAGTTCAGTTTTTTCACCTTGATATTTTTTATCTGGAGTATCTTCACCAATAGATGAAAACTGATATATCGTATTATTTTTTCCTATTTTAGTAGGGCCTTTGATAACACAATGACTGAGAATAGACGAACCGCTATCGATTTCAACATCATCACCAATAATACAGAAAGGACCAATTTCTACAGAAGAATCAATTTTTGCAGTTGGGCTTATTATTGCAGAAGTGTGAATAGTCATTAAGCCTTCCTATCTGCGCACATGATTGTTGCAGAGCATGCTAATTCACCATTAACTTCAGCTCTAGTATCAAATTTCCAAATACCTTTCTTTTCATTCACAACTGAACTAAACAGATCGATCGAATCATCAGGCCCTACCCTTTTTCTAAATCTTGCTTTATCTATACCAGCAAAAACATATAAAGATCCATTCTCTGGATTTTTTTCCATGGTTTTGAAGCCTAGAATTCCTGAAGCTTGAGCTAATGCTTCAAGTATTATCACACCTGGCATAATTGGGTTATCTGGGAAATGACCTCTAAAATAATCTTCCTCAGGTGAGTTATGTTTTACACAATGGATAGACTTACCCAGGTCAATACTTTTGATTTCATCAATAAACAAGAAGGGTTCTCTATGCGGAAGAAAAGTGGATATCTCATCATAAAAATTATTCATATTAATTAACCTCTATTTTTAATAAAGATTGATGATTTAGCCCAATCTTTTTGATTTTGAGCGGGCATTATACCTATATAGTTTCCAGGTTTCTTAATATTTTTAGTTATAAGCGTATGAGCTCCAATTATCACATCATCACATATAGATAAATGACCTAGTACGCCTGAAAGACCTCCCATTTGGAAGTTTTTACCTATTACTGAAGAGCCTGCAATAGCACAGCAGGCAGCTATAGCTGAATCTTTTCCAATAATTACGTTATGAGCAATATGAACTTGATTATCCAGCTTTACTCCGTCATGAATTTCCGTATTATCCAATGCACCCCTGTCAATGGAACAGCCTGCTCCTATCTCTACATTAGACCCAATAATTAATTTTCCCAATTGCTCTATTTTGATATATCCAGCTTTAGAAGGAGCATATCCAAAACCATCAGACCCCAGAATAGAGTTACTGTGAATTATTGAGTTTTCTCCAATATGAACATCTTGAACAAGAGATACATTTGATTTAATAATTACATTGTCTTCAATTATACAATCATGTCCAATAACAACATTTGCACCTAAGGTAACATTTTTTCCAATATTTGAAGATGGAGAAATCACAGCTGATGGGTGAATAAGTGGTAAATCTTTATCAGGATCTTGTTTCTTAAAAATTGATGAAAGTTTTGCAAATACAGCATATGGGTCGTCAGATTGTAGATAATTCATTCCTTCTTTAATGACAATACTTTCGTGAACAACTACTGCTATGGCGCTTGTTGTTTCTAAGAAGTTTGAATATTTTGGATTAGAAAGAAAGGTTATTGATTTTGAATTAGCATTCTTTATAGATGCTAGATTACTGACAACGGCATCACCGTTGCCAATAACCTTAGAATTTGTATATTCTGCTAGATCAGCTAGTGTAAAATTCTTATCTTCAGACACTACTCTGATTGAGTATTGGCCTCTGATGCAGCAACATCAAGCATAGATGTAACATCATCAGTTAAATCTAAAGCAGGGTCACTAAATAAAATGTTGTCATTTTTTTGTAAAAGAACTTTTATTTGTTTTGCCTGAATTAGCTCACCAATAATTTTCTGCATTGCCTGACCATTTGCAGCAAAAATTTGTTGTGCAGTTTCTTCTTGAGCTTGCTGGATTTTACCTGCTAGAAACTCTAGGTCTTTGCCTTTATCTTGAATATCTTTTTGCATCTGTGCAATCTCTGATTGAGATAAAGTTTCTAAATCTTTTTGAAGATTTTCTGCAATACTCTGTCTTTCTGCTTGAAGAGACTGTGCTTCTTCAAGATTAGAGGCATAATCTGCGTCTTCTTCTAGAGCTTTAAATGCATCTGCAGCAGCTTGAGTTGATAGCACGGCAGTTCTCATATCTATTACAGCCATTCCATCAACAGCGAATACAGGTACTGATAAAATCAGAACTAAGAATAAATTAAATTTAAATACGTTTTTCATAATAACCCCTTAATTGGTGTGACCATTTTATATTAATTAGAATACATTTCCTACAGTGAATTGGAATTCCTTTGTCTCTTCATACTGACCTGCGTTGGTTGGTTTTGATATTGCAAAACTCATAGGTCCAAAGCCAGTAACAAATGTTATTCCAACACCATATGAGTATCTTAAATCATCAATTGAAGGTTTATAACAATTAAATTGGTACTCCTTACAGTTATCTGAGAACACATTACCAAAATCAAAGAAAAATGCAGATCTCATTGATCTTTGATCTTCAATAAATGGAAGTCTAAATATTAGCTGCAAGCTTCCTTCAACCTTAACATTCCCTCCAATTGATACTCTTTTGTTATATGAAGAGTTGGCATATGGATTATAGTAAGGCTTATCTGGAATATCATCCCCATCAGAATCAATTAGATTTGGACAAGTCCCTTCTGAATAATTGAACTCATAACAAGGGGCCTCAGTACTTCTAGGGCCTAAAGTGTTTGATTCAAATCCTCTTAAAGATCTTGGACCACCAGCAAAGAAATTTTGGAAGAAAGGAGTTTCGTTTGTATCACCAAAAGTTGATAAATAACCAATCTCTCCATTAAATCCAAAAACAAAATCTCCACCAAGAGGTTGATAGTACTTTTGTCTTAAATTAATTCTATAGTAATTTAGATCGCTACCAGGAACTGTTGCAGATAAACTTATAGCAGTAGAAGCTCCATCTGTAGGGTACATCCCTCTGTTTAAAGTAACTCTTTGCCATTGAGTTTGAAGGTTGAGTGTTTCAAATATATTTCCTTCAGCATTAACAAAATCCCAAATTTCTCTTGCAGGCTGCCTTCCTACACTAATATCGGTTTTGTCGTAAGTAAGACTTAGATTAAGCCTTTGAGTATCTGATATAGGCCAACCATATTGAATTCCAATACCATTTGAGTTGGTTAAGTAATTAGCAACATTGTATTCGCCATAATCAGTTTCTCTGAAATACGCGTTATAACCTAAGCTAACCCCATCTTTAGTTGCAAAAGGATCAAGAAATGAAAGATTGTACTGCTCGCTATAAACATTCTTATTTATCCCAATAGCAACAGTATTACCAGTTCCTAAGAAATTTTGTTCTTGAAGATTAAAACCTAACATAAGACCAAAATCACTATAACCAATATTTCCGCCAATAGAGCCAGTATTTTCTTCTTCTACACTAAAAATTACATCTATTTGATCATCAGTTCCTACTACAGGAACAGTCTCAACATTAACTTCTTTGAAATACCCAAGTCTTTCAAGCCGAACTTTTGAAGCCTCAATACTATTATCAGAAGACCATGCTCCCTCAAATTGCCTCATTTCCCTGCGCATCACATAGTCTTGAGTTAAGTTGTTACCAGTAAATAAAATTTTTCTTGTGTAAGTTCTTTTTCCAGGTACAACTTGGAATATCAATTTTACTTGCTGTGAATCATCATCAATTTCAGGATTACCACTCACCTCTGCAAAGGCATAACCTTGATTACCTAATACATTTGTAAAGAATTCTTCAATACCAGTTATTTGAGCTTGGGAATATATTTTATCTTTAAGAGTATCAGTTATTTCTTCATATACTGTCTCATCAAAAGGAAGATCTCCAACAACTTCAACTTCATTAATCGTATATTGCTCTCCCTCAAAAATATTAAAATTAATAAAAATTGATTTCTTATCTTTTGAAAGACTTATCTGTGATGACTCTATCGAAAATTTTAGATAACCTCTATTTAAATAAAAAGATTCTAAACTTTCGATGTCTCCTTTTAATTTTTCTCTAGAGTAAGCATTATCATTTGATAAAAAAGAAAAGAAAGACCCTGAAGAAAGCTCAAAACCCTCTAATAAATCTTCATTTGAAAAAAGCTCATTACCTATAATATTGATACTTTCAATCGTTGCGCTTTTGCCTTCATCAACTTCAATATTAAGTTCTAATCTATTTCTTGGTTTTTTAATTTCTTCTATATCAACAGCTGCTCCATATCGTCCATTTGACGCATATGAACGAACTAGTTCAGACTTAACTTTTTCAAGAGTAGATCTTTTGTAAACCTCACCTTCTTTAATTCCTACACCATCTAGACTTTCTAACAATTGTTCAGTTTTTAAAGCCTTGTTACCTGAAATATCTATGGCAGATATTGATGGTCTTTCCTGTACAACAATAATTAATGTATTGCCATCTTTTGCTATTTGGATATCATCAAACTGCTCAGTTGCAAAAAGTGATCGTGTGATATCAGAAGATTTTCTTTGGTCTATATTGTCACCAACACTAATTGGAATAACATTAAATATACTGCCTGTGGATACTCTTTGTAGTCCTATTATTCTAATATCACTAACTAAAAAATCATCAAAAGCATAAAGCTGAAATGATAGCAAAAGACCTAGAATATATATTTTTAATGTTTTCAATTGCTTTCCTAAAAAAATCTTGAAACGTCGTTAAATACTGCAAAAATCATTAGCATACCAACAAGAATTGCACCCCCGCTATAAATATAATTTTCTACTTTTTCTGATAAAGGCTTGCCTCTTATAGCTTCGATGCCAAGCAGTGTAAGCTGACCGCCATCCAAAACAGGAATTGGTAAAAGATTTAATACAGCAAGACTTATGCTAAGCAATGCCATTAGATACATGAATGGAAGTAGGCCAGCTTGTGCGGTGTTGCCTGCCATTTCTGCGATACCAATGGGTCCGCTTAAATTTTCAGTACCCATATTGCCAGTTAACATTTTGCCAATAAATTGTAATGTTTTTTTGCTTAAATTATATGTTTCAAATACTCCTTTAGATACTGCTTGAGATAAGCTTCTAGTTGTTCCAAACGCAATCCCAATTGCACCATATTCTTTGCCTTCGCTATCTAAAAGTGATTGTATCCTTACAGGAATCTGTATTAATTCCCCATTTCTTTCTATATTAAATAATGCAGTAGAATTTGGTATTGTTAAAACAGCTGCCCTTAAGTCACTGGCATAATTAATTTTTTGAGTATCTATTCTTTTTATGACGTCGTTAGGTTTCAGCCCTGCTAACTCTGCTGCTCCACCAGAAACTATTTGTCCAACTATTGGCTTCATCTTATTTTCTACAGTTAAACCAAGGTATCCTAAAGGATTGGATTGGGATTCAGATGTAGGCAAATAATCTGCAACTTGAATGCTTACATTAACCAAATTATTAATATCATTTCTCTTTAGTCCAAGGTCTATATAGCCAGAATAACCAGCATAAGATAACAGCTCTAAATTAATGTCTTTTGGATCATTAATGTTTACCGAATTAATTGATTTAATTTGATCGCCTGGGAGTATAAATTCGCCATCACTCTTAAAAATAATTGATGAGTTTTGGTCTTTAATGACAGTTACTGATTGAGGGTCTGGGGTATTTAAAAAAATTATTGAAAATATAAAAATTGAAAGAAGAAAGTTAGCTAATGGTCCTGCAAACATGATTGATGCTCTTTGCCATTTAGGCTTTGAATCAAAAGTATTCTTAAGTTGCTCATCTGAAAGTGTTTCTTTAATTTCGGGCTCCACCTCTATTAATTTATTAGTGATCATGGATACATATCCACCCAAAGGAAGCAACGAAAGTGCAAACTCAGTTCCATGTTTATCCATCTTGGTATACATAACAGGACCCATACCCAAAGAAAATCTTTGAACATGAACTTTACAAAGTCTTGCAACTATAAAATGACCATACTCATGGATGGTTACTAGGACGCCAAGAAGCGCCATAAATGATAAAAGGTAAATAATAAATGTAATCATAATTTCTTATTTTTTAAGAGATGGATTTTACCACCTTCTTAGCCTCCATGCGTGATTCAATGTCTTTTTCATAAATTGACTCTATGTCATTAATATTAGACATAGGAGTCGTATCAAAAGTTCTATATATAACGTCATAAATTTGACTAAAAGATATCTCATCATGAAGAAAACTATCAACTGCTACTTCATTTGCAGCATTTAAAATAATTCCAGAACTATGCCCTTTATTACAAACTTCTCTAGCAATATTTTCCAGTTTTTTTCTATCTTCAGGAAAATCATTAAAAGAAAGATTGAGTCCAGAAAAATTAATTTCATTAAAATTAATATTTAATCTTCGTTCATTCGATAATGCATGAGCAATTGGAACCCTCATATCAGGATTGCTCATCTGACAAATACTAGAACCATCTCTGTATGTAACTATGGAATGAATAATACTTTGAGGATGGACAACTAATTCGAAAAACTTTTCATCCAAATCGAATAAGTACTTAGCTTCTATTAATTCAAGACATTTATTAACCAAAGTTGCCGAATCAATTGATATTTTCGATCCCATGCTCCAGTTAGGATGCTTTAATGCCTCTTCTTTAGTTACATTTTTGAGCTCATCTAATTTTTTATCTAAAAACGGTCCACCCGATGCAGTTATTATAATTTTTGAAACATCATTTGTACTTTTTTCTCCTGCAAGGCATTGAAAAATAGCATTATGTTCGCTGTCTATTGGAATAATCGTAGTTCCACTTGAGGCTGCTGATGATAAAATGATTTCACCTGCGGTAACAATACTTTCTTTATTGGCAAGTAAAATTGTCTTACCTGTCTTTGCTGCAATTGCTGTTGCCTCAAGTCCAGCAAATCCAGAGACTGCAGATATAATAATATCTATATTATCGTCAAAAATTAAATTACTTAAGTCAGAGCTTCCATTGATAGTAATGGCTTTATTCTTAGATTCTGTATTGAATTTACTAAAAGATTTTTCACAATTAATATATATATAATCTGGAGAAAATATTTTTGAGATCTCTTCTGCTTTGGATATATTTTTATCTAAAGTAATTGCATATAAATTTAATAGATCTTTATTTTGATCAATTACTGAGAGTACGCTTTGCCCAATACTACCTGTGGCTCCAAGTAAAAGTATATTTTTCATTTATATAAGAAAAAATATTAAAATAATAATTACTGGAGTTGCAGAAAAATGTGAATCCATTCTATCTAAAATACCACCATGACCTGGCAACATAGATCCAGTATCCTTTATACCACTTTGTCTTTTTAGGAAGCTAAAAAAGTAATCTCCTGTAAATGCAAATACAGATCCTAAAGCAAAAATCGCTATCAAAACTAAATGAACATCAAAAAAATATACTATTAAAAATGCAAAAATAGCAGAACTAGAAACGCCACCAACAAAACCTTCTAGAGTTTTATTTGGACTAATTTCTTTGAGTAATGAGTTTTTTCCAAAAAAAGAACCAACCAGGTAAGCTGAACTATCTGATATCGCTGAATTAAGAATAATTATTAGCATTAAGTAGTAATTAGAAAATGACAGGAAGTTGTCTTGGCTAATTAAAAAAACCCCACTTCCAAAGAAACCAAGTGGAATGAGTGCCCTAAGAAAAATATTTTCAAATGAAGTAAAGCTTAATTTTTTATATGATTGTGTTGCAAGCGAAATGCAAAATAAAAGCCAAAAAATTGATGTAAAAAGTACAACATAGAAGAAAAATTTATCGGAATATAATGCAGTTAATATAGCAAATAGTGAAATGATGATACTGTCAGCTAAAAAACTCTTATTGTTAGAGTTTTTGAACCATTCATAAATACTTAACCCTGTTATTAATAATAGGAATGCAACAAATACATAATCATTTTCAAGAAAAATAATAAAGAAAACCGGCAAAGTTATGCCTAGGCCAGTTAGCGATCTTGTTATGAAATTTTGTTTAAACTCTTGCGCCAAACCTTCTACTCACTTTTTTAAAATTATTGATGCAATCTATAAAATCATCTTTATCAAAATCAGGCCAAAATTTTTCTACAAAACAAATTTCAGCATAGGCAATTTGATACAAGAGAAAATTACTTATTCTTTTATCCCCTCCAGTCCTAATTAATAAATCAATTTTATCTTCAGGAACACATGAATAATTACTAATCATTTCTTCATTTATATCTTCAGCATTAATTTCTTTGGAAAGTACCTTTGATGCTATTTGTTTTGTTAAATCAACAATATCTTGTCTTCCTCCATAACCAAGTGCTACATTTAAATGAAGAGAGGGAGATGGGATATTAGTCTGAGATTCTGCTTCTTTAATTTTAGTTAGTACCTTTGAACCGAAATCATCATGTCTTCCAAAAAATTTTAGTTTTACTTTTTGTTGAACTAACTCTGGTACCTGCTCATCTACAGCGGTTATAACAAGTTTCTTTATTGCATCAATTTCAGCTTTTGGTCTTGACCAATTTTCCGAACTAAATGCATAAAGTGTTAAAGATGATATTTTTTGCCTTATAGCTTCTTCAACTATATCTCTAACTACCTGAACTCCCTTTTGATGGCCTTTGCTTACGTTTAATGAATTAGATAATGCCCATCTTCCGTTTCCATCCATTATGACAGCAATATTTAAACCACTCTTTAAGATTTGTCCTAATGTTTTAGCCATTGGGCTTTTTAGATTTCTAAAAGATCAGCTTCTTTCTTCTTAAGTTCTGAGTCTACTAAAGCTATATATTTATCTGTTTCTTTTTGGACCAAATCTTCCATGCGCCTTTGCTCATCCTCAGAAATATCTCCAGATGTTTGACTATCTTTAATGGATTGGTTCACGTCTCTTCTTATGCTTCTAATTGACACTCTTGCATTTTCAGCCTCTGACCTTGCTTGCTTAATATAATCTTGTCTTGTTTCTTCAGTTAATGAAGGCATAGATATTCTAATTAAGTCTGAAGATGTGCTTGGGTTTAAACCTAGATTTGAATTCATAATAGCTTTTTCTATCTCAGGAATTAATGATTTATCCCAAGGCGAGATAACCAAAGATCTGCCATCTTCTACACTAATGCTAGCTGCTTGATTAAGTACAGTAGGAGTCCCGTAATAATCAACTTTTATGTCGTCTAAAATAGAAGGGTTAGCTCTTCCAGTTCTGATTTTGTTAAAAGCTTGATTTAGAGAAGATATGGATTTTTCCATCCTCTCAGCAACAGTATTTATTAATTCATTCATATTATGATATTAGCGTACCTATCTTTTCACCACAAATGATATTTTTCAGAGCATTTGGTGTATTAACATTAAAAACTTTAATGGGTAATTTATGATCTCTTGCAAGTGTTAATGCTGTTGCATCCATTACCTTTAAATTCTTTGTAATTGCATCATCAAAAGATAGCTCAGAAAAGAATTCTGCATCTTTATTTATCTCGGGATCTGAATCATAGACCCCATCAACTCTTGTTGCTTTAAGCATAAGATCAGATTGAGTCTCTATTGCTCTTAAACATCCAGCAGTATCAGTAGTGAAGAAAGGATTACCAGTTCCCGCAGTAAATATAACAACATAACCATCGCTTAATAATTGTATTGCAAGTCTTCTATCATAATGCTCTACCATTCCAGACATTGATATTGCTGACATTACTCTTGTTTTAATACCAGCTCTTTCAAGCGCATCTCTTAAAGCAATTCCATTCATTACAGTCGCTAGCATCCCCATGTGATCACCAGCAACCCTGTCCATTCCTGCTTTATTTAATTTCTCACCTCTAAAAAGGTTACCGCCACCGATAACAATTCCAATTTGGGCGCCCAATTCTTTGCATGCGCTTACTGAGGAAGCCATTTGATCAAGAATCTTTGGATCGATACCATGCTCATCATCACCAGCAACAGACTCCCCACTAAATTTAACGAGGATTCTTTTGTGGATTAAGTTGGTCATAGATTTATTTTAACTGTTCAGCTACCTCATCGGCAAAATTCTTAGTTTCAACTTCTATGCCTTCTCCTACTTTAAGTCTTGAATATGACTGAATTGTTGCATCATTCTTTTCAAGAAGTTGTTGTATTGTTAAATCAGGATCTTTAACAAAGGATTGAGATAAAAGAGAGACTTCAGATAAATATCTTTTTAATTTACCTTCTATCATTTTTTCCATTATTTCTTTTGGTTTTCCAGACTCTTCTGCTTGAACCATATATATAGCCTTCTCCCTTTCTAAAATTTCAGAATCGAGATCATCTTGGGAAAGGCATAATGGATTGAATGCTGCTACATGCATTGCTATATCTTTAGCCAAAGATTCATCTCCTCCAGAAACTACAACAACAGATGCAAGTTTAGAATCTGAATGCATATACATTCCAGCATTCATTTCTGCGTCATACTCAATAGTCTCAAGTCTTCTTAATTGAATATTTTCTCCAATAGTTTGAACTAAAGATTTTCTTTTTTCTTCGATTTCAGATTCTTGTATTTCACTAATATTAAGAAGTTTATTTTGAGAAATGAATTCTTCCACGTTATTAGCAAAACCTAAGAAATTTGCATCTTTTGATGCAAAATCAGTTTCAGAATTTATTTCTATTAAAGTTGAATAATTCTTACCTGAGAAGGCTCTAAGAATACCGTCTGCAGCAACTCTTGATGCTTTCTTTTCAGCCTTAAGTGCACTATTAGATCTTAATAAATCTAATGCTTTTTGAATATCTCCTTCGCAATCAACTAATGCTCTTTTGCATTCCATCATTGCGACACCTGACATATCTCTTAATTCTTTAACTTGAGATGCTTTGATTTCCATTTTTACTTAACTTCCTCTTTGTTATCGCTAGTATCAGAATCCTCAGCTACAACCTCTTCAGTTTTAGCTTCTTCAACTACTGGCTCTTCAGCTACAACCTCTTCAGTTTTAGCTTCTTCAACTACTGGCTCTTCAGCTACAACCTCTTCAGTTTTAGCTTCTTCAACTACTGGCTCTTCAGCTACAACCTCTTCAGTTTTAGCTTCTTCAACTA
>CAJQGX010000010.1 GCA_905478035.1 uncultured SAR86 cluster bacterium
GGTCAGTCATTTTATATATATAAATATTATATTTTTAATAACTATACTTTTTAATTGATATTTGATGATAGCCGGCATAGCTACCTATTAAAATGGTGATTTCATATGAAGGATAAACCAATTCATTAAATGGTGTTAAAAAATATACTGCTCTCCCATAAGATGATGATAAATTAAAGGATGTATTTACATAAGATGAAGATGCAGGGACTTGACTTCCGGTAAAATATTTGTATGCTGTGCTCTCCCCTTGCGATAGATAATTAGTTACAGATGTCCTATTAGCACCAAACCACCGCTCCACCCCACCAGTCAAATATTCCCCAGAAGGTATATCTAAAACATAAAATTGCAATTGTCTATATGTTGCATTCCATGCGAATTTAATTTTTCCATCATTGTAAATATCCCCTCCTTGGTTATAAAGTCTTTTTAAATTTGTAAATTGTGGATATCTGTTTGTATTTGCATCCACAGCTATTTTCATTGCAGAAGAAACAGTCATATTTAATTTATTGGCATTCGCATTTATGATATTTGATTGACTTGGTGTGATGCCTACTTTTGCTGTGTTTGTTGTTATGGCGTTCGATTGAGCAGAAGAAATCGTAACAGTATCACCTGCTAATGCTGTGGTTGATGAAGTGCCTAATGCTAGTAAAGCAGTATTACCTGCTAATGCTGTTGAACTGGTTGTGCCTAATTGTAATAAAGATGTATTACCTTCTAATGCTGTTCCGCCTGATGTTCCAAAACCTGGAAAAGATGTTTTTTGACTATTAGAATTAATGGCTGTTGCTTGTGCTGATGATATTGTTGTAGTATTACCTTGTAAAGCAGTTCCTTCACTAGTTCCAAAACCAGGAAATGATGTTTTTGCTGTATTTAAATCTAATGCCGTTTTCATGTTACTTCCTGCTGTTAAATTCATTTTATTATTTATTATAACTATATTAGAATTAATTGTATTAACATCTGCTACTAAATTATCTTGTTCTATTTCTTCGTCGTTAATCGATTGAAAATTACTCATATATAGTTGTATAAGAAAAAAATTTAAAAAGATTTATTAATTTTGATTAAAGTGAATTCTGTTGTTATATTAGTGGATAATTTACCCCCACCACTGCTTTTAATTTGAAAATAATAACCATCATTCCCAGTTGTAAGTGTTAATATACAACTACCTGAAAAGGTGTAATATTCGTAACCAGTTCCGGAAGGGTGTATGGTATTCCTAAAATTAAATTTTGGAACACCATTTATATCGTCGTGTAAACCGAACTGTATTATTTTAACATCACTAGCATTATCATAAATTTCTAATGAATAACTGCAAAGATATGTTCCATTTTCATTCATTATAAATTTTGTGTTACTATCTGTTAAAACAATATTTGAACTATATGTATCTGTTATATTAGGTATAATTCTTTTATATCCAGTTGTTAATTCTGTTGAGGCGGCTTCTGCTGAACCAGTAATGTCGCCTAATCCATCCATGGCAAAAAAACCGGTGTGTTTAAATTTTATACAATCAGTAAATAATGGAGGAGAACTTTGTAGAGCGTTAATCTCTGTTTCGTGAGTGTTAGTCAAACTTGTTAATCCGTTTACAGTGCTTCGTGTTGTTTCGGCATAAGTTCTTAAAGTCGAAGTTGCAGTCATCGCTAATTGAGCATTTTGTGTATTATTAACAGCTCCATTTACAATAATAGTATTATTCATAGTATCTAAATTTTTTGCAGAGGCAATTGTTATTAAATCTAGTTTTTCTTTTAATTCATCTTGTTCTATCTCTTCGTCATTAATCGATTGAAAATTACTCATATATAATACTAAAAGATTTTTATTTTATTTATATAATATTATATGGAAAGTAAAACAGATATTAAAAAACCTAATGATATAGTTAAAGTTGATATTAAGAAACAAAATAAAATAGTTAAAAAGGATAGTGGAGTATTTCACGATGAACACGGTAAATTGTTATATGCCCCTGATGAAGAATTTGAGGTGAGAAGTTGTTGTGGTTCGATGTGTTCAGTAGATAAACCATTTTTAGAATTTCTAGCAAAAACAATAGTATCATTAAGTGTTTTAGGTTTCTGTTTTGTTCAATTATCAAAGGGTAGTCAAAGTGAATTCGCCTCATCGACCATATCTTTAATTCTAGGAACATATCTAGGAGCAACTGGAACTCAAAAAGAAAAAAGAAAATAAAATAATATAAGAATATATAATGAGTAACTGTTCTAGAATTAATGATAAAACAGGTGATAAAACAAAAACATTTATTATAAATTCCTCTGTAAAAAATATGGATAAAAAAATTAATGAATGTAATAGTGACTTAAATAATAAAATAGCAAACATTCATAAAAAATTTAAAGGTGATCTAAACAGTAAAATATTAGAAATGGTTAATAAAAATAAAAAGGATATTAAAACATGTGTTTTAGAAAGACAGGCTAATGATAAAGATATATTGAAAATTAATTCAGTTTTACAATCTAATCAAGAACTACTTAAACAATTGCTTAACAGATGTGAATATTTAGAAGAACATATTAATATTATAAAGATTAAACAAAAAGAAGAGGTTATGAAAAAAGAATTAGAAAGCATTGTAGAAGAAAAAGAAGAAGAAGAAATAGAAAATTAAAATATTATTGTATAATATATATGAGTTTTCTAAAAGATTTATTCGGTAGTAGTGATGAAAAAGAAAAAGAAAAAAGTTCTCCAAAAATATCATATAAAAAAATAACAGAACCAGGAAAAATAGGACGCTCAAAAGGTAGAAAACCAAGAGGATTACAATTAGATGAAGATTTTGAATTAAAAAATAAACAGACATTAGGAGGTAAGGCATTAGATAGTTTAAAACAATCAGGAAGATTAGACCCTGCTGATATTGAAAAAATTGCAAGTAATTTACAAGGACAAGGTGCAAAACGACGAAAAAAAAAAGATTTAATCGGTAATTTAATTGATGAAATATTAAAAGGTAATTCAATTGATTTAGATAGTTTAGATAATGACCAACAGAATGAATTACGAGAAAGATTAGATGAAGGACGAACACCAACAACTAGGAAAGATTTAGAAAGAGGAGCAGATGAACTCGCTGGAATGGACAAAGATATTATACCAAAAACAACAAGACCAAGTGTAACAGAACCAAGTATAACTGAACCAAGTAGAACAGAACCAAGTAGAACAGAACCAAGTAGAACAGCTGGTGGATATTTAGGTGATAATATAGAAGAAAATTTAGAAGGACGAGAAGCAGGAAGAACACGAGATGATGATAAAGATGGTATACCAAATTATCAAGAACAAAATGATTTAGAAGGACGAGAGGCAGGAAGAACAAGAGATGATGATAAAGATGGTATACCAAATTATCAAGAACAAAATGATTTAGAAACAACACAAGAACATCATGAAGCAATTGAAGATAAAACTATACTAGACCAAACATTAGATTTTAAACATTTAGGAGGTTCTAGAACAGGTTTCGATAGTAATTTTATAAGATTTATATTAAATAGTTTTGTTAAAAAATCAGTAAATTTTTTAGCATCTCGTGTTACTGGATTACCTGATGATATTACAAATATAGTAAATGAACCAGTTGTAAATTCTTTACCATCTTTATATAATTATATTACAGGTGGAGGTGAAAAAGAATATAAGAGATTAAGTATCCACGATAAACATTCACCTTTTACAAATGCAACAATACCAATAATCTGTATTACATTATATTTATACCTAGTTGATAGAGCTAATGATTTTAGATTATCAATTAACTTATTAGATACTGTTTTAATTAGATACACTTTAACAAAACTATTTAATTTTGATAATTCTAGTGTGGATTACTCTATTAAACTATTTAGATTAATACCTGATGAATTAAGAACTGCTTATTTAAAACAAAAGGGAAGTATGATAAATGAAATTACTGTAAATGAAAGTATTAAAATAAAACAATTCATAGATAGAATAAATATAGATTATCGTGTGACCTTTAATAAATCTTTAAAAGAAGACCTCTTCGCTTTTGAAAATAAACAATCATTATATCTTTATGAAATGATAGAAACTTTGAACACACCTAATACATTATTCGAATTTTCAAGTGCTTTTAATACTATGAATGAATTGATAAAAGAAATGGTTAATAATCCTTATTTAATTGTTCAGTTGATGGCTTTGATATATGAAGAAAGTGAAGATAAAAATTTAGCAACTAGTGATATATTATCAAGAGGAAAAGTAGATAGATTGATTTACTATTATGGTGATAAAATTGAAGGTGTTAAAGAAGATGCAAAAGTATCAGTTTTAAAGAATATGAGTTTAGATATGAATAAAAGAGGAAAGGTTAAGGGTATGACTGTAATTGAAAATAGTGATAAGGTTGCCTTATATAAATATAAAGATAGATACTATGTATCCTTTAGAGGAACTAATGTAAAAGATGAAAAAGATATAAGAAATAATTTTTTAAATTTTGGTGGTAAAGATTTATTGAATAATATTGAATATAATGATAGGATTGTTTTAGGAAAAACTTATTTAGATTTAGCAATAAATAAAAGTAAGCAAGAAGGATTAGAACCACCAGCAGTTTTAGGATATTCGCTAGGAGGTGTATCATCGATGTATTTAGCAACATTATACCCTAATATAGAAACAGATGTATATGCTCCAATTTTAAGTAGAAGTGATTTAACAGAAAATATTATGGATTATTTAGGAAATTCTAACATACATTTTAATTATAGTGAAAAAGACCCTATATCGAAGAATATGGAATATTATAGAATGAAACACCCTAATTTAGATATTAACAAATACAGAAATAATAAATTTTATTCGCCACACAATTTAGAACAATTTAATTAAAAAAATAAAATAAAATTATTTCGTAAAATTTTTTTCTTTTGCTATATTATAATGTCTAACATCTCTATACAATCGCAAGAAAACTCATCTCTTTATAACTCCGCCAAACAAGGCGCTGGAACTCCCATGGGCTCGATTGAGGAGTTCGTCTATGATATGGACGCACCTCAAGTAAATGCTTTCCGCTCTCGTGAAAACAAAACTCAACTTTTAGGTTGTGCTATGGCCGGAACTTTCCAGGCAGAAATACCATCTTTCGGTTTATGGCGTGAATGCTATTTAAAATTTAATGTATCGTGGAAAAACGGAACTAACAATTTATCCCCTACTATTAGTGATGCTCTCGGTGCTAATATTATCTCATCTGCTCGTATTATGTCCAACAGTAGAACCATTTATGAACTAACAAGTGCTGAAATTCAATACCTTATTTACACTGATAAAGACGCTGGACGCAGAGAAGGACGCAAGAAAGCTATGAAAAATATGATACAAGACCAATTTACTGGTGCTGTTGCTAATACACCTGGTGGCGTGACTGTTCCACTCAAATGGGACGCTCTCGATGGTGTTGTCGATGTTGCAGGAACTGCTGGACATAATTATATGGCTAGTGATAGTGAAGTTTTACAATGCCATGATGTTTACTGCCCTCTTCCATTCTCGTGCTTCCAAGATAAAAAATCCAACATCGATACATCTTTCACTGAAAAATTAGTTCTCGAAATAAAAACTAACGAAGCGTGGTATGCTGTTGCTGGTGGAACAGGAACAAATAATGTATTAGTCACCGCTTTCACAATTAACAAAGCGGAAGTATGTAACGAATTTTTAGTTATGGAACAAGACGCTAAAAAAGCAATCCAAGCAAAGAACTACTCGCTCGGTGGTTCTCCTCTCGCCATCCTCGGTAGTGATTTCAAAAACAAATCAGTTCAAGTTACTGGTGATGATGGAAAAACAACAGCATCTCTTAACCTTTTCTTTACTGAACTTTGCCACGGTATTCTCTTTGAAGTCCAACCTGTAAGAACAGAAGCACTAATGGGTGCTATTACCAATCAGTTCGTGGGTGTAGCAGAAACTGCAACAACTAACAAAGGTCTTCAACCATTCACTCGTGCCCTAGCGTCATCAGGTCAAACCAAACCAGGCCGGTTCATTCACGCCAACAAAATTACTATCCGTGCTGGTGGTAAACTAATCTATGAAGGCTCTCACGATGAAATTAGAAATCTTAATGGTTCTTCTCCTATGTGCCTTAATGTTAATGGTGATGTAGAAACAGCACACGAAGAAGATGTAGTATATGCTTCGCCATACAATCTTTACTATGTGAATTTCGCCAACAGTCACATGACTACCGCTATAAAAGGTGCTCTCGCCCTTCGCAATCTCAACTCAATCGTCTGTGAAGTTGAATTCCCTTCCGTTTCAGGCACTAAATATAATGTAACTGCTCATTTACGCCACTATGTCGCTAGAAGCATCGACGGCGGATCTGGCTCGATTTCGGCAGCCCTCTCCAATTAAATTTAACTCTTTTTTATAAATATTTAGGCGTTATTTAGGAAAAAATAATTAATCCTCCTCCCATTCGTTTTTTATGAATATATTTTTATATTTAGATATTATAATATGAATAAAAAAATAATTAAAGATAAAAAACTTAATTTCAATAAATTATTATTTTTCAAAATAACCCCTACATATTCCACAAGATGCCCTAAATCAATCATATCTCATTTCATAACTGGTAATAAATTATATGAAATTATGAAACATAATCGTATAGGTAAATTAAAATGGTGTGAAAATACTAAAAAAATATTAAGATATAACATATATAAAATAGTTAAAAGACAAAATATAATAAGAAGATATACTAGAATTAAACCCAATAGAATTAATAATTAAAAAAATAATATAAAGATATATATATATGGTAAAAAGTAAACCAAAAGACCAAAAATTATATGATGGTGTGAAAGCAAGGGTATATAAGGAAATACCACAACATAGTGCTTATCGTTCAGGTCAAATAGTTAAAAAATATAAAGAAGCATATAAAAAGAAGCATGGAAATACAAACGCTTATAGTGGAACTAAAACCAAAGATGGTTTAACAAGATGGTTTAAAGAAGACTGGAAAAATCAGCGTGGTGGTGTAGGATACAATAAAAAAGGAGATGTTTACAGACCAACCAAAAAAGTCAGTAAAAAGACACCTGCAACTTTTAAAGAATTATCCAAAACTCAAATATCGAAGGCTATGAAAGAAAAGAAAAAAACTGGACGAGTTAAAAAATACAAGAAGTAAAAACTTTTGTTCAATCAAATTTTAAGATTAATTTAAAATGATATATATTATTTTAAATCAATTGTTGTAAAATGAACTTTTTTGGCTGTTTTTTCCTATATTTTGGATATATTTACCCCCCACAGATTT
>CAJQGX010000011.1 GCA_905478035.1 uncultured SAR86 cluster bacterium
GTTTTAGCAGATCAACACTATGAGTCTTTTATTGAAAGATTTAAATCATTCCCCATAAACATAAAACTTTTAACACGACATTCAAAAACATCAATTAAAAAAGAAATAGTTGAAGAATTCAATTCAAAGAATATTGATATTATTATAGGTACTCATGCCCTATTCACAGCGGGTATAGATTTTACAAATACAGGCTTACTTGTTGTTGATGAAGAACATAAATTCGGTATTAAACAAAAAGATGTAATCAAAAGTAAACAAGAAAACATTCACATACTATACCTTTCAGCAACTCCAATCCCACGAACAATGAATTTTATATTTTCTGGTTTAAAAGAGTTTTCATTTCTCCACACTCCACCAAAAAATAGAATAAGCATTAAATCATTTTTAAAAGTTCATAGTAGACAATTAATCAAAGAAGCTATTTCAAGAGAAAAATCTCGTGGAGGTCAATGCTTTATTGTTCAAAATGATATATCTAAAATGAATATGCTAAAAGATGAGATTAATAGACTTTTACCAAATTTAAATATCGGTATTGCTCACGGAAAGCTAAATAAAAAAGAAATAAGTGATGTTATGACAGGGTTTGATATTGGCGAATTAGATATATTAATCTGTACTACAATTGTTGAAATGGGTTTAGACATTCCAAATGCTAATACAATTTTAATTATTGATTCACAAAACTTTGGCTTATCACAACTTCACCAGCTAAGAGGAAGAGTTGGAAGATCATCTAAACAAGGATATTGCTACTTTCTTATACCTATTCCAGATCTTTCTAAAATAGCCAAAGAAAGACTTGATTCAATAATAAGACTATCAGCACTTGGATCAGGCTTTTTTATAGCTCAGGAAGATTTAGAAATTCGGGGTGGAGGTGAAATGCTCGGTGATAAGCAAAGCGGGCACATTAACTCTGTCGGAATAAATTTATATTTATCAATGCTAAAAAATGCACTTGATAAATTTAAAAACAATGATGAGAAAGAACTGATTCAAACCGAAATAAATTTTTATGATTCAAGTTATATTAGTGATTCATATCTACCTTCTGCATTAGAAAGACTAAAAATATATAAATCTATTAATAATGTTAAAAATATAAGTGAGCTAAATTTAATTAGCTCTAATCTAAGTGATAGATGTGGAGTTTTGCCTGAAGAAGCTAAGAATTTAATAAGCAATGCCCACTTAAGTTTGTTGATTAAAAATAGTGGAATATTAAAAATAAATTCTACATCTAATAAAACTTCATTATTGTTATCTACAAAAATTAAAAAAGAAATTTTTGACAGAATATTGACACTTGTAACCAATGAGCCAAATAATTATTCTATTAATAAAGATAATAAATTTATTATAAATAAGGAAGAAGGTGATCATGTTAAAAGAAGGGAGATGGTATTTAGCCTACTAAATGAAATTATTTAATCATATATATTTATTTGTTATATTTTCATTGGCCAGTTTATCAATTAGTTCGTCAGAGTTAAGCCAGTATAGAGTTGAGTTCATAATTTTTGAGCATGTTAATCAAAAATCTGTTGAGAAATTTAATTCAAATTTAGATCTTCCAAATGAGAAGTTAATAAATTTTATAGATAATGAGATACTGATTAATAAGAAAATTATTAATAATACCTCCACTGATACTTGGTACTCAAAGCTTTTCAAAAATATTTCTATTGATAGAGATCAGGTTATTAAAAAAAATGATGATCTATCAAATATCTCTATAAACCCAAAACTATGGTTTAAAAAAAATAATGAATTAGAAATATTAAATAAAATTAATAGTAAATTAGAATCATCTAATCAATATAAGATTTTAAATAGCTATAGTTGGATTCAAAATATACCAAATTCAAAAGATTCTGTTTATTTATTTGAAGAAAATATAAATAAAAATTATGGTTATTTTATTAGATTTTATAGAAATAGATTTATGCACATTGATCTAAAGGCATATATTGGTAGAAAAAATAATACTTCAAACGTTAATAGTACTTCTTTGTATATAGATAATTATAAAACTAAGCTTATAGAACAAACTAAAACATCAACCAACTTAATTAATAATGAGATTAAAGTTGACATAAAGTTAAATGATAAAAATGAATATATTAATTATGAACTGAAATCTATAAATACAGATAATACATATGAATTCATTGATACAAAATTAAATATATTTATTGATGAGCAAAAAAGAATTTTTAATAAAGAGATACACTATTTTGATCATCCAAATTTTGGAATAATTATTTCTATAAACGAAATTTAGGCTTTATAAAAAGCATTATCATCAATTGAATGATCTGTTGAATCTTTTACAGATTTAAGCTCAGGAATTTGCTCGATTAGAGTTTTCTCAATTCCATCTTTCAATGTCACATCAACCATTCCACAGCCCTGGCAACCTCCTCCAAATTGTAAAACGGCAATTCCAGTATTAGTAAATTCAACTAAACTTACCTCTCCACCATGAGATTCAAGCATGGGATTAATTTCATTATAAATAACATAATTTATCCTATCTTCTGGTGGACTTTCTGGTGATATATTTGGCAATCTCGCATTAGGAGCCTTAATTGTAAGTTGACCACCAAATGTATCATTATCAAAATTTACCTCAGCATCAACCAAAAAAGGAATACTTCTTTTTTCTACATTAACGTTAATTAATTCTAATTCAATAATGACATCATCAGACTCAGCCTCTTCTGGTTTACAATACGCTAAACAAGTTTCAGCTTTTGGGGTGCCTGGATCAGAAATAAATATCCTTACGGATAAATTATTCTCATTCTTATCCATAAGTAATTTTGAAAGGTATTCTTCAGCTGATTTAGTAATATTAATAATTTCAGTCATAACATGTGGTTTAAAAGAATATTAGATTCATTTTTAGGAGTAAGATCAAAAAATGAACTAGAGAATGATATAAAAAAAGTAACCCTACCTAAACTAATAGTCTTATTTCTAGCAATTAATATAACATTTATTAGTCTAATATATTTCATAATCTTAACAATAATTAATTAAAATGGATAAATTTACAAAAGCTATTAATCTAATTAGCGACCATTATTATAGTGATATTTTAATAAACCATAGTCCAGCAAATGGCTATAGATCTCGTTGCGAATTTGGATATAAGAATGGTTTTTATACAATGTTTAATTCTGATGGAAAAAGACTTAACCTGCGCTCTTTTCCTGTAGCTAGACCTTCGATACAAAATATAATGAGTCCATTGCTTGACTGCATAAATTGCAATGAGGATCTCTACAATAAACTATTTCAAGTAAATTTTAGAACAAACTCTATAAATAAAATTTTAGTAACTTTAATTTATCATAAACCTTTGAATGATGATTTGAAGCATCAAGCCATAAAACTTAGCGATAATCTTAATATTGATATTAACGTTAGGGCAAGAAAAGAGTTGTTTTCATCAGGGCAAGAATTACTAAGAGATCCTGTACATAGTTCTATATTTAATTTATATCAGACTGATCAGTCATTTTATCAACCTAATTATTTTCATATGCCGCAAATGATTTCTAAAGCGATTGAATTTATAGATGATCCAAAAGATTTACTTGAGCTTTATTGTGGTTCTGGGACATTTACACTTCCCCTATCAACTATTTTTAATAGGGTTTTTGCTTCAGAAAGCAATAGACAATCAATAAAGTGCATAACAAAGACTATTAATGAGCATAAAATAGATAATATTAAGTTTGCTAGATTGTCAGCAGAAGAAGTCTCAGAAGCTTTTCTAGGTAGAATATTTAGACGAATGGAAGGAATCAATATAAATGATTATGACTTCTCACATATTCTAGTTGACCCTCCAAGATCTGGTCTTGGTAAAAATGTAATGCCATTATTAAATAACTTTGAAAATATTATCTATATCTCATGTAACTATGAGACATACGTAAAAGATTTTAAAATGCTTGATAATTATGAAATAAAAAAAATAGAAATATTTGATCAATTTCCAAATACACCTCATCTAGAGCTTGTTTCTATTCTCAAAAAAATTAATTAATTTAAATTAACTTAATAAATCTTAATTATAGTTTTACTTTGTATTAACATAGTACTACACTACGACGCATGAAAAATCTAAATGAAGCTTTATTATTATTAAAAACTAAATCTGAGGTAACTGAATTTCTAAATGATCTTTGTACACCATCAGAATTAAAAGCATTAAATGAACGGTGGTCGGTTGCACAGCTATTACATAAAGATGAAATGTCTTATCGAGAAATAGCTTCAAAATTAAATGCAAGTACTACAACAGTTACTAGAGTTGCTAGATTTTTGACAAATGAACCCTACAAAGGTTATCAAAAAATACTTAAAAGGATAAATAATGAAAAATAGATTGACCATCGCTATACAAAAAAGTGGAAGATTATCAGATCAAAGCAAGGATCTTATTCGAAAATCAGGTATTAATTTTTCAACTAAAGGAGATAAGCTGCTTGCAAAATCTAATAACCTTCCTATAGATATACTTTTTGTAAGAGATGATGATATTCCATCATTGGTTTCAAATGGTGATGCTGATCTTGCTATTGTTGGTGAGAATGTTCTTGTTGAGAAAACTCTATATAAAAAAAATAATACATTTAAAGTACTAGACTTAGGATTTTCAAAATGTAGATTATCTATTGCTGCTCCTAATAATAAAAAAAACATGAGATTGGCTAATAAAAAAATAGCTACCTCTTATCCAAACATACTAAAAAAATATCTTGATGATAATAATATAAAGGCAAGTGTTACTAATATTCATGGTTCTGTTGAACTTACCCCATATATTGGAATGTCAGACTGCATATGTGATTTAGTTTCTTCAGGAGCAACATTAGAAGCTAATAACCTTAATGAGATTAAAGTTATTATGGAATCACAAGCCGTCTTAATTAAAAGTAAAAAACTTTCAAAGAATAAAGTTCTAATAGCAGAGAAAGTTATTAATAGAATGCAAGGAGTTATAAATGCTATTGAAAGTAAGTACGTAATGCTTAATTCAGAAACTAAAAATGTTAAAGATATATGTAAATTATTACCAGGATCTGAATCGCCAACAATAATTCCACTAGAAGATAATAATAAAGTAGCAATCCATGCTTTATGCCAAGAACCAATTTTTTGGGAAACAATGGAAAAATTAAAAAATAAAGGTGCTTCTTCAATCCTAGTTATGCCAGTTGAAAAAATACTTAATTAATGATGAAAGACATTACTCTAAACAAAGCTAATATAAGTCTTGATTTGAATAAAACTCAACCTCTATCAAAAAAAGTAATAAGTACAATAAGAAAGTTTGAAAAAATTATTTTGAACGAAGGTGATAATGGAATTCGTAATATCTCTTTATTATTAAATGAGAAACCCTTAAAAAAACTTAAGGTTTCAAAAAAAGAATTTACTGAATCTGAAAATGCCATTAATGATTCTTTGAAATCAGCTATATTAATTGCTTACTCTAATATTAAAAAATATCACGAAAACCAACTTCAATCGTTGGGTTTAAATAAAATAGAAACAACGCCTGGAATAACACTTTGGACAGAGTTTAAGGCTATTGATAGAGTTGGTTTGTATATACCCGGTGGCTCTGCTCCATTATTTAGCTCATTATTAATGCAAGCAATACCTGCTTTGATTGCAGGATGTAACGATATTGTTATTTGTACACCACCAGATAAAAATGGAAAAATTGATCCAGCTATACTTTGGGTAGCAAAATTATTAAATATAGAAACTATATTTAAAGTTGGTGGCTCTCAGGCTATTTTTTCAATGGCTTATGGGACTGAGACAATTCCTAAGTGTCTAAAAATATTTGGTCCAGGTAATCAATATGTCAACGAAGCAAAAAAATTAATCAATAACCATACCCCTATAGATATGCCAGCTGGTCCTAGCGAGGTTTATGTTGTCTCTGATGATATTTCAAAGGCTGATGTTATTGCTGCAGATCTACTGTCTCAACTTGAACACAGTGGTGATGCTAAAGCTGTGTTTATATCAAAAAATAAAAGCCTTATAAGCAAAGTTAAGGAACAGGTATCAGAACAAATAAAATTACTTTCGAGAGATTTAATTTTGAATGAAAGTATTACAAATTTATTATTTATAAAAGCTAAAAGTGATGAACAAATTATTGAATGTATAAATACAAATGCACCTGAGCATCTAATATTATTAGATTCAGATTTTGTAAAATACTCTACATATATTCAAAATGCTGGTTCAGTATTTTGTGGAAGTTTTTCACCCGAATCATTCGGCGATTATGCATCTGGATCAAACCACACTCTTCCAACTTCAGGCTATGCAAAGACATATTCTGGCCTATCTGTAGCTGACTTTGGTAAAACATTATCGTTTCAGACTGCTTCACCTCAAGGTTTTACTAATCTATCTGAAACAGTAAAAATATTAGCAAATGCTGAAAAACTTGATGGTCACGCAAATGCTGTTAGTTTGAGAGAAAAATACATTTCTAACGAAGTAAATCAAAGATCATCTTTTATTAAAAGATCTACAAAAGAAACAAATATTTATATTAATTTAGATATTGATGGTTCAGGTAAATACAATATAAATACTGGCCTCAAGTTTTTTGATCATATGCTTGAACAATTTTCTAAACATGGATCATTTGATATAACTATTCAGGCAATAGGTGATCTGGATATTGACGAGCATCATACAATAGAAGATGTTGCAATTTCACTTGGACAAGCATTTAAAGAAGCCATTGGAAAAAGATCAAATATAGAAAGATACTCTTCTAATGAGACTCTTGTTATGGATGAAACTATTTCGTCTGTTTCAATAGATATGGCCTCTCGCACACTATTAAAAATGTCCTATCCTAAATTAAATGAATATATAGGCGACTTTCCATCAGAGATGTTTGAACATTTCTTTATTTCGTTTGTTAATACTCTCGGTTTTACTTGTCATATAACTACAGATGGTAAAAATTCTCATCATATAGTTGAGGCAACATTTAAAAGCTTTACTAGAGCACTGCATAAAGCCCTAAAAGTTAATGATTTAAAAGTTTTATCAACAAAAGGTATTTTATGAGTGTTGGGATTGTTGACTGTGGAGGCGCAAATCTTAACTCCATTAAATATGCTCTAAGAAGAATAAATGTGGATGCTGAGGTTTCATCAAGCATTGATGTATTAAAAACAAAAGATGCTTTTATACTTCCAGGAGTAGGTTCTGCTGGTGTGGTAATGAGTTATTTAAAAAATAAAAAGCTAGATGAATTTATATGCAATACAAATAAATTAACACTTGGAATATGTATTGGTATGCATGTTTTATTTGATTATTCAGAAGAAGATAATACTAAATGCCTCGGTCTTATTAAGGGCGAAATAAAAAAATTTAAATCTGACTCTAAACCTATACCGCAAATGGGATGGAACTATGTTGATGGAATAGATGAATTTACATCCATAAGCAATTATTATTATTTTGCTAATAGTTATTATTCAAGAAATACTAAAGAATGTTTTGGTACATCTAGCTATATTAATAAAATAACTAGCATAGTAAGGAAAAACAATTATATTGGATGTCAATTTCATCCAGAAAAATCATCTACTGCTGGTGAGTTATTTTTAAAATACTTTATTAATCAAATATGAAAATAATTCCAGCTATAGATATTCTTGATGGAAAATGTGTAAGACTCTTAAGAGGAAACTTTGATGATGTAACAATTTATTCAAAGAGCCCCCTTGATCAAGTTAGAAAATTTAAAGATGCAGGATTTTCGTATATACATATCGTTGATTTGGACGCTGCACTCTCTGGAAAGAATAAAAACTTATCTCTTATAAAATCCATAGCAAATATCGAATCTATTAAGATTCAGGTTGGTGGTGGTATAAGATCAATAGATACAATAAATAACTTGCTTGAGATTGGTGTAGATAGGTTAATTGTTGGAACGGCTGCAATAAAAAATATTGATTTCCTAAATCAAATAAAAAAAGAAAATATTTCAGACCAAATAATATTTGGTTTAGATTTTGTGAGCACAAAAAATGAGCCTATGTTATTTGTTAATGGATGGACTGAAAATACAAGAATAAATATTTTTGATTATCTTAGAACTAATAATTGGATTAAAAATATTCTTGTTACAGATATTTCAAAAGATGGAACTTTGGAAGGCCCTAATCTTAATATATATAAAAAACTCCTTTTAGATAAAAGTCTTAACCTGATTGCATCGGGAGGTATCGGTGGTATTGATGATATTTCAAATCTCATAGAGATTGGAAGTCATGAGTGTGTAATTGGAAAAGCTATATATGAAAATAAAGTAACTTTGAATGAGTTAATAAATGCTAACTAAAAGAATAATACCCTGCCTTGATGTTAAAGATGGTGTTGTAGTGAAAGGTATAAAATTTTTGAACCACAAAAAAGTAGGTTCTATTATTGATATGGCAAAAAAATATTCTGATGAGGGTGCAGATGAGCTTGTTTTTTATGATATTAGCGCAAGCACAAAGGATGCGCTGGTCTCTAAAAAATGGGTTGAAGAAATTGCAAGAAATATAAATATTCCATTTTGTGTAGCTGGCGGCATAAATGATGTTGAAAACGCTAGACTAATTCTAAATTCTGGAGCAGATAAGGTTTCTGTAAACAGCCCTGCTATAGAGAATCCATTGCTTATTCAAGATTTAGCTAAGACTTTTGGTAGCCAATGCGTAACGGTAGGAATTGACTCAATGGAAATTGATGGTAAATATTTTATTTATTCAAAAACTGGAGATATTAAAACCAGAACTAATACTAAAATATTAACGAAAGATTGGATTAAAAAAATTCAAGTCCTTGGTGCTGGAGAAATTGTTCTTAATTGCATGAACCAAGATGGAGTTAAAAATGGTTATGACATTAATCAATTAAATTATTTAAAGAGCTCTATAAAGGTTCCTTTAATTGCTTCTGGTGGCGCTGGCTCAAAAATAGATTTTTATGATGTCTTCTGTAAAACAAATATAAGTGGAGCATTGGCAGCATCTGTGTTTCATTCAAATGATATTCCAATTAAAGATCTAAAAAACTATCTAATCAAAAGAAATATAAATATAAGGAAATAATATGGACTATAACAATATTAAATGGGATGACAGAGGCTTAATACCTGCTGTAATTCAAGATAATACAACCTCATCTGTATTGATGGTTGGTTACATGAATAGAGACTCGTTAAAGATAACTATAGAATCCGGTGAAGTTACTTTTTTTAGTAGATCAAAAAATAGGCTTTGGACAAAAGGAGAAGAGTCAGGTAACAAGTTAATGCTTAGCGATATTGGCTTAGATTGCGACAAAGATACATTATTAGTTAAGGCTTTACCTCTTGGCCCTACCTGTCACACAGGCACTACATCATGTTTTGATGATAAATTCCTATGCACAGATATGATTAAAAATCTTGAGGGAATAATAGATGAACGTGCTGCATCTACTAATACTAATTCATACATAGTTAGCCTTTTTAATAAGGGAGTTAAAGAAATTGCAAAAAAAGTAAATGAAGAAGCTGGTGAAACAGCCATATCAGCAGTATCAAATGATGGAAGAATTATAGAAGAAGCAGCAGATCTTGTTTTCCATTTATTGGTTCTTTTAAGATCTCAAAATAAAACTATGAAAGATGTTACCGATAAACTATATGAAAGAAGTATTAATCAATAGATTTATATTCAATATAATCAATTACTAACCTCCCCCTATCCGGGTCTTCTAGGTTAGAACACTCATTATCATGACAAAACATAGAGGTATCAACACCAAAAGTATCAAAGTCTCCACCAGATGCAACATTTAATAATAAGTAAAATTTTTCATTAAACGGATAATAGTTGTTATTAAATTCAGTTGAATCTGATGATTCTTCATAGAAAGGTGATTCTTGTGTATCTAAATACATTTTTATAGAATTTTCTCTCCATTCAAATGTTACAGAATGAAATTTGTCTTGAAAATTAACTGAATTTGGAACGGTTTCAGATTTGTTAATCATTACTCTATTAAGTGAATTTCCAAAATGAAGAGTCGAGCCAATTTCATTTGCAACTCTTCCTCTGGCTTCCATTAAGTCTATTTCACCATCAGTAGGCCAGGATTTAGTACCTTCAATAAAACCCTGTGGGAGCATCCATAGTGCTGGCCAATGACCAGTACCATCAGGAACTTTAAAACATATTGTAATGCGAGATGGTTTATCAAAAATTTTCTTTGATGATGTAATAATTCTTGCTGAAGTATGAGGCCATTCATAAGAGCAACTTCCATCAGCACAAAATGGATCTTGGAAAATATTAGTCTCATTAAATATAGGTTGAATTTTTAGGTAGCCATCCTCGATAAATAGATTTTCTGTTGAATTTAAAGATGCATTATAATTTTTTGCATACCCCTCTCCAGGACCTGTGTAATATTGAAGTTCATTGTTACCCCAGCCACTAATCCATGAGCCATCACTAGCATTAAAACCATTACCTAATTGATAAGTAAATGTATCATTATCTAAAACATCTGAATCAAAATTTTCTAACCAGTAATTTGATGAATCATTTAAAGGATCTTTACAATAGGAAGGTTTATCCTCGCTATAAATATCGGACCCATCAACAGAAGATACTTCTACTGTTAAAGTACTTGTTGCATTAGATGTTCCACTTGCACCAGAGCATGTCAAAGTGAATGAATAGGTTTTGGCCTCATCGAGTGTAATATCCTCAGATCCATTTAATGATTTTGTCCCACTCCAGTCACCAGAAGCAGAACAAGAGCTTGTATTACTTGTTGTCCAAGATAATGTTACTGAAGTATTAATTGATACAGAACTAGCAGTTGATGAGAATGTGTTAATCATTGGATTTGATGGCATTCCAGTTCCACCACTGTTGTCGCTTGATGAGCCGCCCATACCTCCACCACCACCACATGAAACTATAAATAAACTAATAAGGATATAAAATTTAATTTTCATTGAATATGTTAATAAAATTTAAGGACTAGGCAATTTTATAGATATAAAAAATATTATCTAGTGAATATGTAATCTAAGCTAAATTAATTTTGATTTATAAATTCATTAGTTAAATTTTTCATTTCTTTTCTTAGAACGAAAAGTGCTATTAAGTTTGGAATAGAGACTAAAGCTACAACCACATAAGCAATATTCCACACTATTGTTGTATCTATCACGGCCGCTAAAATAAAACATAAAACATAAAAATTTCTATACCAAAATACGCCCTTCTCACCAAAAATATATGCTGTAGATCTATCTCCGTAATAACACCAGGTTATTGCAGTAGAAAAAGCAAATAAAAGCAGTGCTATTGCAACCAATTTACCACCATAATCGCCAAATGTTCCTTGTGAAAAGGCTTTAGCTGTAAGTTCAGCAGAACTAACCAATGATTTACCTTCTATTAAAACTGGTTCTATAACTTTGCCATTAACAACATTCAAAGATCCTGAGTATAAATTTTTGTCAGCATTATTTTTAATAACAACATTTTCAGCAATTGATCTTGAATGGAGGACTGTGATGTCAGAATTAAGTAACTTGCCTTCTTCTATATTTATTATTCCAGAGAACTCATTTACGTCAGATTCAATAGATTGAACATATCTTGTTAGTTGATTCATATGATCAGGATAAATATATGTCCCATCAATATTTTCTTGATCACTGTATATCCCATCAAGAATAACCATATCTGTTTTTGAAAATGTAGTATCAAATTTCTCAGTCCAAACACCACTTGATAAAATAACCAAGGCTGTAACACTACAAACAACAATAGTATCAATAAATGGCTCTAGTATTGAAACAACTCCTTGATCTATAGATGTATTTTTTGACGACGCATGCGCAATAGGAGAAGATCCTTGTCCAGCCTCATTCGAATATAACCCTCTAGCTACACCATATTTTAAACTCATAGCAAAGCTTGCACCTAAGAATCCACCAACAGCAGCAGAGCCAGTGAATACTTGTGCAAAAATAGCATTAAATGATGGAATAATATTTTGATAATTTTCTATAAGGATAACCAAGGCTCCTCCAAAATATATTAAACCCATAATTGGAATAATCTTACTTGCCACAGAAGCAATTCTTTTTATGCCACCAATGATAATAATCCAAAGTAAAACCCCTAAAAACAAACCAGTAAATAATTTTGGAACTGCAAACTCAGTATTCATAACAAGAGCTATATTATTGATTTGAGGCATATTTCCTGAACCAATAGCAGTAATCATCATTAAAAAAGCAAAAAGTATTCCTGCCCATTTCATATTTAAAGCATGCTCTATGTAATACATAGGCCCGCCTGATATTGACCCATCTTCAAGTTTGGTTCTATATTTATGACCCATTGTTACTTCTACAAATTTGGTAGTCATACCAAAAATTGCTGTTATCCACATCCAGAATATTGCTGCAGGACCACCAGTCCATATAGCTAAAGCAACACCACCTATATTTCCTGTTCCTACTGCACCAGACATCGCTGTTGTAAGAGCCTCAAAAGCAGTTGTCTCGCCCTCTGCATCTGATTTAGTATTTTTTCCAGATACTAGTTTCCATGCTTTACCAAAAAATTTAAATTGAGGAAAGCCAAGATAAATAGTAAAGAATATACCTGTACCCACTAATAGAATTGGAAACCACCAAGATCCACTTAAATTACTATCTAATAATAATAAAAATTCATTAAATTGATTCATATTTACCCCTTACCTTTGTGACCAAGCTTCTAATTCTGTATATCCACCAATTAACTCACCTTCAATTTTTATTTGAGGAAAAGTTCTAGCTGTTGGAAACATTTCAAAGAATTCCTCTCTAGTAAAATCTTCATCTAATTGTTTGTATGAGTATTCATAACTCTCACGTTCGCATAAAAGCTTTGCTTTGTCGCAATATGGGCAAAATGTTTTTCCGTAAATTTCAATCATGTTAGTATTTCCTTAATATTAATTAATTATAATCAAAAAATGTCATTATTTAACCTAAAAAACAAATCTATTCTTATTACTGGCTCTTCAAGAGGTATTGGAAAATCAATTGCATTACATTCAGCTATGCATGGGGCAAAAGTTATCATCTCATCTAGAAAGATAGATGCCTGTATCGAAACCGCTAATGAAATTAATAAAGAGGTTGGTGATGAGGTTGCATATCCAATACCATGCAATATAAGTGACTCAAATCAGCTTGAAGAACTTGTCTCTAAAACAATAGACCTATTAGGTGGAATTGATACTTTAGTTTGTAACGCCGCAACTAATACACATATGGGTTCTATGCTAGATATGACAGATGATCAGTTTGATAAGGTTATGAACAATAATATTAAATCTACCCAGAAATTATGTAATCTTTGTATACCTCATATGAAAGAGAAAAAAGATGGCTCTATAATTATTATATCAAGCATAGCAGCTATAAAAGGGAGCCCTATATTAGGCGCCTACAATATAAGTAAAGCAGCAGATGTAATGATAGTAAAAAATATCGCTGCTGAATTTGGCCAATTTAATATAAGAGCAAATTCAATTGCCCCGGGTTTAATAAAAACAGATTTTGCTAAAGGATTATGGGAAAACCCTGATATTTTAAAAACTGTTCTTGGAACTACTCCAATGAAAAGAATAGGAGAAGCAGAAGAAATTGCGGGTGTTGCAGTAATGCTTGCCTCTAAAGCTGGAAGTTATATAAATGGCGAAACTATAGTTGTCGATGGCGGAACGACTATTGCTTAATTGATATTTTTAGCTGACTAAAAAAGTAATTAAGCACATAAGTTTCATTAATAGAGCTGACTGAATAAAAGTCAAATCTAAGACTATTTAGCTCATCAATAATATTAGAAATTTTTAATTTATTAAAATTAGCTTTATTAAATATTTGATATGATCCACTTAAATCATCTCCTATCACCCTAGATTTTAATAAGATTTTTAAAAATTCAATTAAATAATTTATTTTTTGTATAAAATTTATATTTATATCATTTATGTCTTTTAATGTTTGAGTTTGATCTGATTTATTAAATAAAAAAGCCTCTATAAAAGTAACAAAATCTTTGTAAGAATTATGATTATCATTTTGTATGTCTTCTAGGATATTAAATGGGGTTGCAAAGCTAGGAAAATCTATTGCAGTGTATTCAGTAATACCAATATCTGATAACCAATCATTAATTTGATTAGTTGTTAAATTTTTTATATTTAATAGCTGACATCTACTATAAATAGTTTGGTTAAGGGATCTTGGTCTATTTGTTGTCATAATAATGTAAGAGAAGGATGCTGGTTCCTCCAGTGATTTAAGTAATGCGTTTTGAGCTTCATTAGTCATAATGTCAGCATTGTGGATAAGAACTACCTTATTCTTTGCTAGAGAGGGAGTAAGATTTAAAAAAGATATAACATCTCTAAACCCCTTCTCATCATCCCAATTCTTAGCGCCCTTTCTTCTGCTTATATCATTAACACCAAGCTTATCTTTATCCAGAACATAAAAATCAGGATGCGACTCTGTTTTAATTAAATGTTTATGGTCATCTGAACTTCTTTGTGATTTGTTTAGAATAATGTATTCACATATTTTATTCGCAAGAATATGTTTTCCAACTCCGCTTGGTCCATTTATTATGATTCCATGTGGTAGGTTATCAAAATTTATTGTTTTGAAAATATCATTTAACCATGTACATTTTTCTAAATTCATAAAAGCTTACTTACTTCTTTAATAATTTCTTTATTAATATCTTCAATCGATCCCATGGCATCTATTACTTTGATTCTTTCTGGTTGAGACTTAGCTATTTCAAGATAACCTTGTCTTACATTCTCAAAAAACTCATCACCAGAAGATTCAATTCTATCTTTCACATCATCAATCTTTCTTTTAAAACCATTTTCAACACTGATATCTAAAAGGAAAGTTAAATCTGGTTGAGGGCAGTTTATAAAAGAAATCAAGTTATTGATAAAATCAACTGAGAGGCCTCTTCCAAAACCTTGATATGCAACAGAAGCATCATAAAATCTATCAAACAAAATAAAGTCTGTATTTGAAATCTTAACTTTTTCTGATATTAGCTGAGCTCTTGCAGCAAACATTAATAATAATTCTGATTCCTTAGAAAGATTTTCTTTTGAATCAAGAAGTATTGATCTAATATTTTCTCCAATAACAGTCGATCCAGGCTCTCTAAATATAGATGCTGATAAACCCCTCGATTCAATATAATCTTTTAATAAATTAATTTGCGTAGATTTACCGACACCCTCAATACCTTCAAAAGTAATTATCTTCATTTATTTAAACCCAATTTTTCTATCATGTTCAGATGTTCTGTGTATGTTTTTGAAAAATGATGAGAGGTTGGAGAATCTGCAACAAAAAACAAATAATCTCCTGGGACACTTTTTATAGCTGCTTCAATTGATGAAATCGAAGACATTGCAATAGGTGTTGGAGGAAGTCCATTAATCATATACGTATTATATAAATTATTTTTATTTAGAATATCAGATTTTTTTATATCGCCATCAAATTTAGGCAATAAACCATAAATAATTGTCGGGTCAGCTTGAAGACGCATACCAAGTATTATTCTTTTTAAAAAAACTGATGCAATTAATTCCTTTTCTTCTATATTACCTGCCTCTTTTTCAATAATAGATGCAAGAATAATGGCTTCATTTATATTCTTTAATGGATTTTCTTTAGGCTTCTCCTCCCATAATATATTTACAACGTCATAAAATCGATCATGACTTGCTTGGAGAATAGTGGAGGCCTCCATTGAGTCTTTGTAGAAGTATGTATCGGTATATAAAATTCCTTCTTTAAAAGGGAATTTGGAATTAACACAGTCTAGCTTTTTACAATTAACCTCTAAGAAACTTTCTCCAAGTAGATCATTGATTTCATAGATATTTGTTCCATCTTGAATTACTAATTTATGAGTAACAGTAGAGCCTTCATTAAAAATGATAAATATTTTTTTTAAAGTAATTCCATTAATTTCATATTGACCTATTTTAAAACTATCAAGATTATGAGTTTTAAGAAAGATTTTAAAAAAAAATTTATCGATTAGAGATTCTGGCTTTAATTTTTTTAAAATGCTGCCCATTGTATTGCCCTCTTTTATATAAAAGTAAGAGCTATCAAAATCGGGTTTATAATTTATAAATGCTACATATGGGCCAATAAAAGATATTAATATTATTAAAATAAAATTAATGTAGTAGAAGATTTTCATTGATACTTATAGTCTCATAAATAAAAAAAGGATTCTATTTAAGAATCCTTTTTAAAATCATTTCAAGTAGAAATGATAGATAGTTTTTAACTAATCTTATTTAAGAGTGCGAATTTATATAATCAACTGCTTCATTGACAGTTGATATCTTTTCAGCATCCTCATCTGCAATTTCAAGATCAAATTCCTCTTCTAATGCCATAACCAATTCAACAGTATCTAAAGAATCAGCACCAAGATCATCAACAAATGATGAATCGCTTTGTATTTCATCAATAGATGAACCGAGTTGGTCACTTACAATTTTTTTTACTTTATCTTCAACGCTCATAATTTCTCCCAATTGAAAAGGATTGCATTTTACATCTAATCTTCAAAAGATGCACATTTATTAGTACATAAATAATCCACCATCAACCGATATAGTTTGCCCAGTAATGTACCTAGCACCATCACTAGCCAAAAAGGCAACTAAATCAGCTACATCTGATGGGTTTCCAAGTCTATTTAAAGGAATACTCTCTATAATTTTATCTTTTGAATCGTTATCTAAAAAAGATGTCATGTCAGTCTCTATAAATCCAGGTGCGACTGAATTAACTGTTATGCCTCTAGAACCAACTTCTTTTGCTAATGATTTGGTAAATCCGCTCAGTCCAGCTTTTGCTGAAGAATAATTTACTTGTCCTGGATTACCCATTAAGCCTGAAACAGAAGAAATATTAATAATCCTACCATCCCTATTTTTAATCATATTTTTAATAAAAGCTTTAGTAAGATTAAATGTGCCAGTTAGATTTGTTGATAAGACATTATCCCAGTCTTCATCTTTCATTCTTAAAAAAATTTGATCTGATGTTATACCTGCATTATTAATTAAAACATCTGGTAACAAATTTTGTTCTTTTAAGGAAATGGCTGCAGCTTTTATAGATTCTCTGCAAGTTATATCAAGTTTTAAAGGAATTAGATTCTCTAAAGTTGAATCAAATTTAAATTCATTTCTTGCTGTACCGATTACCTTGAATCCAATATTTGCTAGATGAATCGCTATGGATAATCCTATTCCCCTTGAGGCACCAGAAATTAATACAATTTTATTGTTCATAAATATTATCAAAGTCCTCTTTAAAGGTTTTTGAAGACATGTTCAAAATATTGTCGATGCCATTAGTTTTAGCTAAGCCTGTCAAAACTTTTCCGGGTCCACATTCAATAACAATGCCATTATGTAATTTAACTTTTTCCATAGTCTTAAGCCATTGTACTGGATGGGTTAATTGATTAGTTAGCAGATTTATAATATCAGAATTAGATTCTGAGGCATTGATATTATGTAGGATTGGAGTAGATGGTATTCTAAAATTAATTTCTTCTAATTCCTTTGACAATAACATTGAAGCCTTTTTCATCAAATCACAATGAGAAGCAACACTTACCTTTAATTGAATTGCTCTTTTAGCCCCTCTAGTCTTACATTCCTCTGCAACAGCTTGGGTTGCTTCATGATTACCAGCTATAACTACTTGATTATGAGAGTTAATATTTGCCGAGGAGACTGATTGATTTAGTTTTGAACTGATATCGGTACAAATAGTATCTATAGTATTTAAATCTAGATTAAGAATTGCATACATTGAACCAGAGTCGCACTTCTCCATGAAGAGACCTCTATTGTGGACAAGTTTAAGAGCTTCTTTAAAATCTATTGAATTGGACGCAACAAGAGCAGAGTACTCTCCTAACGAATGACCAGCTAATAAATCAGGCTTCAGACCTGTGCTAGATAAAAAATTTTTATAATATAAATAAGAACACGCCAGGATTGCAGGTTGTGTATATGACGTTAAGTTCAGCATCTCTTCAGGACCATTTTCAACAAGATCGACTAAGTCAAATGATAAAACTTCATTTGATATTGTAGAAATGAGATTTTTATCATCATTATTGAATGATGATAGCATTCCCAAAGATTGGGAGCCTTGACCAGGGAAAAGTAAACTTATATGCCTAGGCATAAATTAAGCAGAAGTTTCTTCTGCTTCTTTTTCTACTTTTCTTAAATCTTTAACAAGTCTTCCTTTGTAAAAACCATCTTTAGTCATTTGATGTCTAGCATGCTTTTCACCTGATACAGGATCTATAGATAATGTAGATGCTGTAAGTGAATCATGTGAACGTCTTTGACCTCTTCTAGATCTTGTTACTTTACTTTTTTGAACTGCCATACTAACCCTTTAAAAAAAACGTATCCTAACAAATATATACTATTATTGGTAGATTTTTTTATTCTAATAAATCAATAATATTTTTAAATGATTCATCGATATCAGCTTTAACTTTAATTAAGTTATTGTTCTGGTCTATGAATTCTATCTGTGATGCATGAAGTGTCATTCTTTTTGTTTTATTGAATGGTTTGCTTTTATTAAAAGCCCTATCACCATATTTATCATCATTTAATATAGGATGACCAATATGATTAGCCTGAACTCGGATTTGGTGAGTTCTTCCAGTAGCTATATTAACGCTAACTAAAGATGATTTATTTAAGGTCTTTATTGGCATAAAGGTAGATACTGCCTTCTTACCATCATCTGAAATCAGGGACTTTTGCTTATTTTCTTTACTTGATGTTTCAATAAATAACTCAACTTTGGTTTTTTTCTTTAAATGGCCCTTTAAAAGAGCTAGATATGTTTTGTTAACTCTTTTTAAAACAAGCTGTTCATTAAAGTGTCTATTAGATTTTTTGTTTTTTGATATTACTAGGCATCCTGATGTTTCCTTATCAATTCTATGGCAAAGATCAATTGAATCATCCATAAAAGATCTTAAGATCGATATCACACCATTTGGACTATTGGTGCCACCATGAACAGGTAAACCATATGGTTTATTTAGTATTAAATAGTTTTCGTCTTCATGAATAATATTATTTTTAATAAGGTTTAAAAGACTTTCAGAAAAGATTTGTTTCTTTTCTGTAGTTGAATCATTTACTAAGTAAGGTGGGATTCTTATTATATCGTTTGTATTAATTTTGGTATGCGGCTTAACTCTACCAGAGTTAATTCTTACTTCACCTTTACGAATAATGCTATAAATTTTAGATTTAGGTACATCCTTGTAAATAGATAAAAGAAAATTATCTAATCTTCTACCATGGTTATCATCATTAACTTGTATTTTTTTGACAGGCATGTGACAAATCTATAGGATATAACCTTAAATAACTAGATAAACTAGTTAAATATTAAAGAAAGATAAATACAACAGTTTAATTACAACTCTAAAAAAGAGTTAATCACTCAAGCAATTTAAAGTAAGACTTGATGATAGAAGCTTTAAAATAAGCACACTGCTGACTTATCTTCCTATATTTAGGGAGAATACAATGAAAAGAATTTTAATAAACTCATCCTATGGTGATGAGCTTCGCGTTGCTTTAGTAGATGGAGCTAAATTATACGACTTTGATACAGAATCACCTGACAAGGTTCTTCTTAAAGGAAGTATATTTAAAGCGACTGTTTCAAGAGTAGAATCTAGCCTTGATGCTGCTTTTGTTAATTTTGGATCTGAAAGGCATGGCTTTCTGCCATTAAAAGATTTATCAAATGATTTTTTTAAGAAAAATTCAGATGGTAAAAAAGAATGCACACTTAAAGAAGGCCAAGAAATAATTGTCCAAGTAACAAAAGAGGAAAGAGGAACTAAGGGAGCTGCCCTTACAACTCAAATAGGTTTAGCTGGAAGATTTATTGTACTTATTCCTAACTCATCAAGATCTGGTGGAATCTCTCGAAGAATAAGTGGAGAAGAAAGAGATCAAATAAAACAAGCATTAGATTCCATTAATATTCCAGATAACATGAGTGCTATTGTAAGAACCAATGGGCTTGGAAGAACTGCTGAGGAACTGAGCTTAGATTTAGCATATCTTTTGGCATTATGGGAAGAAATAAATAAAACAATTCCAGAAGCGCCCTCACCTGCATTAATTTATAGAGATGATAAATTGATAGTAAGAGTTGTAAAAGATTATTTTAAAGATGATATAGAAGAAATCTTGATTGATGATAAGGATACATTTATAGAAGCTAAAGAATTTATTGAATCAGTTATTCCTGATCATGCAGATAAGGTTAAATTATATGATGAAGAGATTCCTTTATTTAATCGATATCAGATCGAATCACAAATAGAATTAGCTTTTCAGAGAGAAATTTCATTAACTTCAGGTGGTTCAATTGTTATTGATCCAACTGAGGCAATGACAGCTGTGGATGTTAATTCAGCACGATCAACTAAAGGAAAAGATATTGAAGATACTGCATATAAAACTAATCTTGAAGCTGCAAGAGAAGTTGCTAGACAACTAAGACTTAGAGATGTTGGTGGTTTGGTTGTTATAGATTTTATAGATATGCTTGATACAGCACATCAAGAAAAAGTTGAGTCGGCATTTAGAAAGGCAGTTTACTCAGATAGAGCCAGAGTGCAAATATCTGGAATATCTAAATTTGGTTTGTTAGAAGTATCGAGACAAAGACTTAGACCTTCGCTTAATGAGTCATATGATATTGAGCATGTATTGGTAAGGGGCCCGAGATCGCTTGGGTTGTCAATTCTAAGAATAATTGGAGAAGATTCAGCAAAAGATAATACTGGGGAAATACAGGTTTATGTGCCTTCTGATGTAGCTAGTTATCTTCTTAATGAGAAAAGACAAGATATAATAAATATCGAGAAATCAAACAACATAAGAGTATTAGTTATTGCTGATCCTTATAAAGCTAGACCCTACTATAAAGTAGTAAGAATAAAAGCAACTGATATTAAAAATATTGATTCTTATAAATTAACGCCAAATAGTCCTGAGCCAAACACGGATTGGAGAGATGATAAAAATCAATCTAAAGGCATGAAGCCATTAGTTGATGGAATTAAACCTCCAAAGATGCCAAAAAAGAAAAAAGATGGACTAGTTGGATGGATTAAAAGTATTGCTGGAATAGATAAAGAAGAAAAACCAAAAAAGAAAACAACTAGGTCTAATAATCAAAATAGAAATAGAAAACCAAGACAAAATTCAAAGCCTAAAACAAATAAAGGAGCGGCTTCAAAAAATAATAACCAAAGAATAAATCCAAATCAAAAATCTAATCCTAATAAAAAGGCAAATCCTAACCAAAAGAATAATCCTAATCAAAAAAATACGAAAAGTGAAAGTGTTAAAAGTTCTAATACAAAAAATGCAAACACGAAAAATGCTTCAGTTAAAAAAGGTGATGAAAAAAATACCAAACAAAATAATTCCTCAAATAAAGTTTCTCCGAAGAAACCATTAAATGAGAAACCAAAGGTTGATAAAAAAGCTATTCAAGAGCCCAAAAAACAGGTTAAAAAAGAACCAGCAATTAGAGAGATTGTTAAAAAACCTAAAGAAAAGTTAAAAATACCAACTAGGGCTTCGAATGACCCGCGATATAAGAATTAATTAATCTTCCAGAAAGTGTAGAATTTGGCGGAGTGTTGGGCATGTTGTCTAAATCGAACCATTTGGCATCGATTATCTCTACTCCATCTACATTGATTTCTCCAGATTTATACTCACAAATATAGCCTATCATTAGCTGACTAGGAAAAGGCCAAGACTGACTTCCAAAATACTTTATATTTTTAACTTTCAATCCTACTTCTTCTTCAACTTCTCTTTCAAGAGTCTGTTCAGCTGTTTCAGATGTTTCAATAAAACCTGCTAGGACGCTATACAAGCCCTCAGGAAACATTGCATTTCTTGCGAGTAGGATTTTATTATCTTTTTTTATCAAACAAAGAACACATGGTGAAATAGTTGGATAGGTCATAACATTGTTGCATGAACAAAATAATGCACCCTCTTTATTATCATGTTTTTTAAGAGCGCCACAATAACCGCAATGAGTATTACTTCGTAACCAATGTAATAATTGATTGGCTCGTCCGACAAGATTTAAATCAGCTTCGTTCAACATTGACATCATATGACGCAAATCATATTCAACAAGAGACTGGTAACCTTGTTCATTTAATTGAAAATTAGAATTAGTAACATCTACAGCATAAATATTTGAATTATCAGTAACCGCTATACCAATTTTTATGGAGTTAACTTCATAACTCAAAAAAGATTCTTGAAGCATAAAAGTTTTTTCGTCTAGATCATAAATAACCTTGCCATCTCTATATATAATAAATATATTATTTTTATTAGGCTTAAACTCAAAAAATCTTTTAAAATGCATATAACTAACTATTAAAATTATTTAACTACCAATACCTATGATCAATGCAATCCAAAAAATGTTTTTAGGAGATTCACCAAGCTGGTATAAGACTACCATTGTAGTGTTTCTTTTAATAAATCCAATAGCTTTAATTATTTTAAATTCCCTTGATTACAATGCTGAATTTATTGTTGGGTGGATGTTTCTTTTAGAATTTATATTTACTTTAGCTTTAGCTTTAAAATGCTATCCACTTCAACCTGGAGGTCTAATTGCAATTCAAGCAATAATATTAGGTCTTACAAGCACCGAGGCTATTCTTCATGAAATAGAAAATAACTTAGAAGTTATTTTATTATTAGTTTTTATGGTTGCTGGCATCTTCTTTATGAAGAACTTAATGCTTACAATATTTACTAAACTGCTTCTAAAGGTTAAATCTAAGACTTTACTATCACTTCTCTTTTGTTTCTCAGCTGCAGTTCTGTCAGCATTCTTAGATGCATTAACTGTAACAGCAGTTCTTATTGGGGTAACAATTGGTTTCTATAGAGTATTTCATACTGTCTCATCAGGTAAGGCTTTTAATGATTCAAGCCATAACTATTTAGATAATACTTTATTAAATAACTCAGGCCTTGAAGACATGGAAAAATTTAAAGGTTTTTTAAGAGACTTGGTGATGCACGGCGCTATTGGAACTGCTCTTGGAGGTGTCTGTACTATTGTTGGAGAACCTCAGAACCTACTTATAGCTAAAATAGCTGGTTGGGAATTTATTGAATTCTTTATGAGAATGGCTCCAATTACAATGCCTGTATTTGTTGCAGGTCTATTAACATGTATCTTTGTAGAAAAATTTTCTATAGCAGGTTTTGGTAACCAGCTACCAGAAAGTATTAGAAATATCTTTAACGATTTTGATGAATATGAAAAACAAAATACTACAACAAAACATAAAGCTGAGCTTTTGGTTGAAGCATTAGTAGCTATCTTTTTAGTTATTGCGCTTGCACTTCATGTTGCAGCTGTAGGTCTTATTGGCTTAGCAGTTATTATTCTCTTAACTTCTTTTAAAGGTATTACTAAAGAGCATGACTTAGGTGAGGCTTTTCATGAGGCACTCCCATTTACTGCTTTACTAGCAGTCTTTTTTGCAATAGTTAGCGTAATACATGATCAACATTTGTTCTCTCCTGTTATTAGCTATGTTTTAGCGCAAAGCGTTGAAACTCAACCTCCTTTATTTTTTGTAGCAAATGGTTTCTTATCAGCTATAAGTGATAATGTCTTTGTAGCTACAATATATATTAATGAAGTTAAGGCAGCTCTTGATAGTGGCTTAATAACAAGAGATCAGTTTGATAATCTTGCAGTCGCTATTAATACAGGAACTAATATACCTAGTATTGCTACACCAAACGGACAAGCAGCCTTTCTATTTCTTTTAACATCATCATTAGCTCCTTTAATTAATTTATCCTATCTAAGGATGGTTATTATGGCTTTACCCTACACCATAGTTCTATCAATAGTTGGCTTTGTGTCAATCGTATATCTGCTCTAGTTATGACTTTTGCCGAAAAGCATAAAGTCTGTATTGCTCCAATGATGCAATATACAGATATGCACGATAGGTATCTATTAAGATTAATCTCAAAAAAAGTTTTTTTATACACTGAAATGGTTACAACTGGAGCAATTCTTTATGGGAAATGTTTCCATCAACTTGACTACAACCCTCAAGAACATCCTATAGCAGTTCAATTAGGTGGCTCAGATATTAAGGATTTGGTGGAATGTGCAAAAATATCTGAAGAATATGGATATGATGAAATTAATTTAAATGTTGGATGTCCATCTGATAGAGTTCAGAAAGGTAGATTTGGTGCATGCCTAATGCTAGAGCCTGATCATGTAGCTGATTGTTTAGGCTCAATGCAAACCAATGTATCTGTTCCAGTTTCAATTAAATGCAGGTTAGGTGTTGATCATCATGAGGACTATGAATTTTTATATAACTTTATAAATATAATTAAAAACTCAGGAATTAATAACTTTATTATTCATGCTAGAAATGGAATATTAAAAGGTCTGAGTCCCAGACAAAATAGGCATATACCGCCATTAAAGTATGACTATGTATATAGACTTAAAAAAGATTTTCCTAATCTAAATATAATTATTAATGGTGGTATTAAAACATTAGATGAAACAAAACATCATCTTGAAAGAGTTGATGGAGTAATGATTGGTAGAGCTGCATATGAAAACCCGTTTCTTATAAAAGATATAGATTCTGAGATTTATGACTTGGAATATATTGAAAAATCAAAAAAAAATATATTAAACCAATATTTAGATTACGTAGAAGAGAAAGTTAAGGAAGGACATGAAATTTCTAGAATGATGAAGCATTTATTCGGCTTATCAAGAGGTGATAAATTTGCAAAAACATTTCGCTTAAAAATATTAGAAGTTATCAAAGAAGGTGAAATAAAATCTCAAAGAAAAGACTTAGAAGACCTTTTATTCTATTAAAAAGTCATCCATATCATCTACAAACTCATCAACGGTATTTTCACCATCACTTACTTCATAAATCATATATTGAACATAAGAGTCTTTGACAAAGTTATATCTGTCTCCATATATCAATGACTCAATCTCTAAAAGCCTTTCTCTTGTTTCAAGTGCGTCAACAGCTTTTAAGGCTATATTTACATCACTCTCAGTCATATGAAATGTAACTGAGAGAAATGATGAGACAGGTCTGCTAAAGAGATCTCTCGCGCTTGATGGACCTAAAAGAGGTAACATTATGTATGGTCCAGAAGGTACGCCCCACAGTGCTAAAGTTTGACTAAAGTCTTCTTCATGACGTTTTAGACCCATTGGTGTTGCAACATCGAAAATACCACCAAGACCAATTGTTGAGTTTAAAACAAACCTTGTAAAATCATTAGCGGCATAGCCAATCTTACCCTGAAGAATCTGATTTACTGTTGTATCTATTTCTTCCAAGTTATCAAAGAAATTAGTAACACCCCTTTTTATAAATCTAGGAGATTTAGAATAGGTTTCAGCCACGGGTTTAAGGAATTTCTCATCTACAGTTTCATTAAATTCAAATGATAGTCGATTTAAATCTTCAAACGGGTCATTTATATCTTCTGCATAAATGAATGAGCAGCTAATAATAAATGTGTAAAAAAAAACTTTCATGCCCAATTATACAAGGGATTGAATTGTCCTTGATATATCTGATACTAAGTTCATAGATTTTTTAATATTTAAATTATATATATCTTCACTATATATAATCTTTCCAATACAAGTTTGATTTTTAATAACCAATGATTCATCAGCAGAATTAAATACTTGATTTGAGGTATTATTTTCAATATATCCTAAAAGATTAATATCTAGTTTATTAAAAAAAGATATCGATTTAAGAGCATCATGTATTGCCAATTTATTTGGGGTTGTTACCAAAATACCATGATCAGGGCTTACCTCAGATGCAACAGTTAAATATGCGTCTCCGGTTCCTGGGGGCATATCAATAAATAAATAATCTAAATCTCCCCATATTGTTAAACCCATTAATTGTTTTATAGCACCGCTCAACATAGGCCCTCTCCATATAGCCGCCCTATCATCATCAAGAATAAACCCCATTGAATTTAACTTAACACCCATGGATTCTACAGGCTCCATAAGGGTCGTATCATTATCTTTAATATATTTAGGTTTTTTATTCTCTACATCAAAAAGGATATGTTGATTTGGTCCATATATATCTGCATCTAAAATACCAACTTTAAAATCTTTAGCAAAGTTCATAGCAAGTAATGCTGTAATAGAGCTTTTTCCAACGCCTCCTTTAGCAGAAGCTATAGATATTATTTTTTTTATAGTCATATAAAATCTATTTTCACATATAATACAGATGTTATGGACTCTGATAATACAAATAAAAGAAAAATTCTTGTTACATCGGCACTTCCATATGCAAATTCTTCATTACACTTGGGTCATATTTTAGAAGCCGTTCAAACAGATATATGGGTAAGATTTCATAACTTAAATGGTAATGAATGTTTGTATTTCTGTGCGGATGATACTCATGGAACTCCTGTAATGCTTAAAGCTAAGGAGGATGGAATTAATCCAGAGCAACTAATAAGCGAAGTTAAAAAAGATCATATGGAAACATATGAGTTATATGATATTAATTTTACAAATTTCCACAGCACACATTCAGATGAAAATAAGAAATATTCGGAGTTTATTTATAACAAGGCTAAAGAAAAAGATTTAATTACTAGAAAAACTATTAAGCAGTTATATGATGAAAAGGAGTCAATGTTTTTGTCTGATAGGTTTGTAAAAGGTGCATGTCCAAAGTGCAATGAAGAAGATCAATATGGTGACGGTTGTAGTAAGTGTGGAGCAACTTATGATGTAAGTGATATTAAAAATCCTATATCTGCTCTTTCAGGAACAAAACCTATTTATAAAAATAGTGAACATATATTTTTTAATCTTCCTAAACAGGCAAACCTATTGAAAGAATTTTTAAAAAAAAGTGATTTACAAAAACCTATTGTAAATAAATTAAGTGAATGGCTAAATGATGATCTTCAGCAATGGGATATATCAAGAGATGCTCCTTACTTTGGTTTTAATATTCCTAGTGAGATTGATAAATATTTTTATGTTTGGCTAGACGCCCCAATTGGTTATATAGCTTCAATTGATAATTGGGCTAACTCTAATAATAAAAAAATTGAAGATTTGTGGTCAAAAGATTCAGAATATGAAATTTATCATTTTATTGGTAAAGATATAGCTTATTTTCATGGTCTATTTTGGCCTGCATTACTCGATTCAGCTGATTTAAAACTTCCAAATGGTATCTATGTTCATGGTTTTTTAACGATCAATGGTGAGAAAATGTCAAAATCTAAAGGAACGGGCATTCTGGCAAGAGAATTTGCAGATATATCTGATCCTGAGTTACTAAGATATTATTTTGCGGCAAAATTAAATGATAAAGTAGAGGATATTGATTTAAATCTTGAAGATTATGTCACAAGAATTAATTCTGACTTAGTAGGAAAGTACTGTAATATTGCCAGTAGATGTTCATCTTTTATTAAAAAAAATAATAATGAATTAACAGAAGAAATTGATAACGAATTTATTGCAGATATTGTCTTAAAAAAAGATCTCTTAGTAAATCATTACAACTCAAGAAACTATTCAAAAGCTATTCGATTGATAATGGATATTGCAGATGATGTAAATAAATATATAAACGATAGCACTCCATGGAAAAAAGACTTAAATGAAGCTGTAGAGATAGCATCAACAGCAATTTATGCTTTTAGAATTCTTAGTATTTATTTAAGTCCTATAATTCCTAAAATCACTAAAAATGCATTTGGATTTCTTAACACCGAAAAGAATTCTTTTGAAGATTTAGATCTTGCTATTGAAAAACCTATAAACAATTACACACCTCTATTGAATAGATTAGAGCCTATTGAAATAAAAAAGGATGAGCCTATGAATGATAATAATTATATTGATATAAAGCAGTTTGCAGAGATTGATCTTAGAGTTGCTAAAATTGTCAAAGCATCTAATGTTGAGGGAGCAGATAAACTTCTTAAGCTTAATCTTGATGTTGGAGATTTAGGTGAAAGGCAAGTTTTTGCCGGTATTAAAAAATCTTATGACCCTCAAGATTTAAAAGATAAGCTAGTTATTCTAGTGAGTAATCTTGAACCGAGACAAATGAAATTTGGGCTATCTGAAGGAATGGTATTAGCTTCTAGTGATAATGAGGGTATATATTTAATCTCGCCTGATTCTGGAGCAAAACCTGGGTTGAGAGTTAAATGATGAATCAAGAAACAGATATTATTGTTATTGGTGCAGGCCCTGTAGGGCTATTTACAGTATTTGAGGCTGGTCTGCTGGGTCTTGATTGTGTTCTTATAGATAATCTCGATAAACCTGGTGGTCAATGTGCAGAGCTTTATCCAGAAAAACCTATATATGATATTCCTGGGGTAGCTTTTCAAACTGCTCAAGAGCACGTGGATGCCCTTCTATTACAAATTAAACCTTTTGATTATGAATTGTTTTTAAATCAAAGAGTTGAGCGTATAGAAGAAGTTAATCATAAAGATGATTTATATTGGAAAGTAACAACAAATGAGAATAACTCTTTTATTTCCAAGAATATATTTATAGCAGCTGGTGCTGGATCTTTCGAAGCAAGAAGACCTCCTAATATTGAAGACCCAGATAAATTTTTAAATCATGGAGTGAACTATGCTGTTAGGTCTAAAGATAAATACGTAGATAAAGACATATTCATTTTTGGCGGAGGAGATTCAGCTCTTGATTGGACTGTAGAATTAGCTAATAGTGCAAAAAGTCTTTCATTGGTTCATAGAAGAGATGCCTTTAGAGGAGCTCCTCATACCGAAGAGCTAATGAGAGAGCTTGTTAAAAATAATAAAATTAATCTTCTCACGCCTTATGTTATTGAAAATATTCATGGCAACAATAAAGTTAATGAAGTTTCTTTAAAGAATTTTGATACAAAAGAAATAGTCACTCACAAAGCAGATGAGTTGATATTCTTATTTGGTTTAAATAAAAAATTAGGACCAATTCTTGACTGGGAACTAGAGCTTAATGATAAAAAAATTAATGTTAATACTGAAAACTTTGAAACCTCAAAAGATGGAATATTTGCAGTTGGAGATATAAATGATTATCCAGGTAAACTTGACCTTATTCTTTCTGGTTTTCACGAAACAACTCTTGCAGTCCAGAAAGCCTATAAAAGAATATATCCAGGAGAAAGAGTTCCATTTGGTTATACTACTTCAAATGCTAAGCTTCAAAAGAAATTAGGTGTTCTAGATAAATAAATTGGAATTAATTAATCTAATACATAAAGAGCTTCCTCAAATTCAATGTGGGAGGTGTGACACCCCAGGCTGTAGGCAATATGCAGAGGCTATTGCAATCGGCTCTCCTCATGATAGATGTGTTCCTGGAGGAATAGAAACTCTTGAAAAACTTAATAAGATTAATGCTAAGTCATACAAAGATGTCAATTATGATTATGGTCCTACTATCCCCAGTCAAAAAGTAAAAATCGTTGAAGAAGAATGTATTGGATGTAAAAAATGTATTAGTGCATGCCCTGTTGACGCTATCACAGGAGGAACAAATATGATGCATTCTATAATAGATGATATTTGTACAGGATGTGAACTGTGCATAGAACCATGTCCAGTGGATTGTATTGAAATAATTCCTCTTTCTGAAAAAGAAATTGCTTTACCTAGGAAAGATTCACAACTTTTTTTTGATCTCAAAGAAAATTTATCAATTGATAACAAAAGGAATAAATTAAAAAATTTTAGTGACAAAAATATAGAAATCAGCAATATCGTAAATGAAAAAATAATTAATAGGAATATTGATAAATCATCAATGATTGATCAAATGCAACACGAAATAATAAAATCTGATTTATCTAAATTACATAAATTTGATGACAAAGAAATTAATTCTTTTTTAAAAAAGACAAAGTAATGCTTAAAGATAGATTTAGAAAATATTTACCTGTTGTAGTTGATCTAGAAACAGGAGGATTTAATTCTAAAGAAAATGCCATTCTTGAGATTGCAATTACGCTAATTGAAGAAATTGATGAATTATTAGTTGTTGGAGATACTCATAGATATCATATTGAACCCTACGAAGACCTAATTGTTGAAGATGAATCTTTGGAATTTACAAAAATTAAACTGGATCACCCATTAAGAAATGCTGTATCTGAAAAAGATGCATTAAAAGAGCTTTTTACAATTATTAATAAAGAAAAAACTAAATATGAATGTTCTAGAGCTATTCTAGTTGGACATAATGCTCATTTTGACTTGTCATTCTTAAATGAAGCAATAACAAGAAATAATATTAAAAGATCACCATTTCATCCGTTTTCAGTTCTAGATACTGTAAGTTTAGGTGCTCTTGCTACACAACAGACAGTTCTAGCAAGGATATGTGATTCATTATCTATTGATTATGATTCAAACGAAGCTCATTCTGCGGCATATGATTCAAAGGTAACTGCAAAAGTATTCTGCAGAGTTATAAATGATTTATCTAATTAACTAATAGCGGTTTCAATAAATTTTTTTAAATCGCCTGATTCATGCATTTGGGTAACGATATCTGCACCACCAATAAGCTCACCTTTTACAAATACTTGTGGGAAAGTTGGCCAGTCAGAAACAGATGGAAGAGTCGATCTAGCATCATTATTTTCTAAAACATCTACATAAGAAAATTGAGCTTCGCACTCAATAAGAGCCTGAACAGTTTTAGCAGAAAAACCACACTTTGGTTCATATGGCGTTCCTTTCATATAAATGAGCAAGTCATTTTCTTTAATTTGTGCTTTTAATTTCTCTTCAATACTCATAATGTGCCTTTAATTAAGTTTATATAACTCTTTATAGTGTCAGCAAAGCCATTTTTCAAGGACTCTGTTATAACAGCATGGCCAATTGACACCTCATTGACTCCTCCAATCTTAATAAGTTCAGGTAGATTAAATAAATTTAAATCATGACCAGCATTAACAAATAGATTTGTTGAATTAGTTTTACTTATCAATATAGATAAAGGTTTTATGGTACTAAAATCACCATTTTCTATGCTCTTGGAAAAATTTCCAGTGTGTATCTCTATTCCATCTACCCCTATTAATCTTGCATATTCAATAATATCTATATTTGGCTTACGATCTTTAAGCTGATCAACAAATAAGGAAATCTTTGAGTTAGATGACATATTTTTAAAATGATTAATTTCAGTTTTTAATAAAGCATCATGAGGGCCTGACTCCCAACCATGGTCTGATGTTATTTGCGATGGTGAATCTGGTACAAGCGTTATTTGGTCAGGTTGTGTCTCTTTAACAAGATTTTTAAACCCTAAAAAATTGCCTAATTCTTCTGAAAATGGATTTCCTTCAAGGTTAAAATCAACCTCTCTTTTTTTACATAATTCAGCGATAGAAATAACATCAGCACTTGTGGCGTGTCTATGGTCAGGTCTAGGATGAAGTGTAAGACCATCTACACCAAGATCAATGGCTTGATTGGCATATTCTTCTAAATTTGGATAATTATCACCTCTTGCATTCCTCAAAAGAGCTATTTTATTAAGATTTAAACTAAATTTCATTTTTTTCACGTACTACTAATAAAACCAAACCACCTAAAATAAACAGAACTGCTATAGGCAGTAAAGCAATTCTCACATCCCCATAAAGAGCAAGTAAAGTTCCCACCATTAATGGTCCAAAAATTGCGCCGGCTCTACCTAAAACATTATAAATTCCAAAAAATTCACCAGCCTTTTCTAATGGTATTATCTTTCCATAAAAACTTCGTGAACTCCCTTGAATACCACCTTGAACGCTACCTACTAAAATAGCTAAAATATAAAATTCTATAGCTGATGATAGAGTTGTAGAAAAGATAATAATAAATATATAGAAAATTATTGTTGTAAATAATACTTTTTTATCACCATATCTATCCGCTATGTAGCCCCAAAATATGGTTGCTGGAAAGGCAACAAATTGAACTAAAATTAATGCAGGAATTACATCATTAGCCTTAAGACCTACATTAAGAGCAAAATCAGCTGCAAGATATATTACAGTATGAGCACCATCAATAAACAAGAAAAAGGCTAATAGAAAAAGAGAAATATTTCTATATTGGGAAATAGACTTTAATGTGGAAAGAAGATTAGTGAATGATTTTTTTAATAGGAAACCTTTATTGTGATTTATTATAGTTTCATTATAATTCTTGCGAATTGGGAGCATAAATAGAAACCACCATATTGATACCATCATAAAAGAAATCTTTATTGCATCTGCAGAAGATGAAAAGCCAATTTTTTCCCAAAAAAGAAACATTAAAGCATTAACTAAAAATAACGTGCCTCCTCCTAGATACCCCCATGCATAACCATAATTTGAAATTTGTGAAAGTTTATTTGCTGGTGCAATCTTAGTTAATATTTTGTCATACGGAATTTGACTGACAGCAAAACAATAATTAGCTATACAGAAAAACAATAAGGCATAAAACCATGAACCCAATGAAAGAGTTGAAAGTAGACCAACAAAAAGTGCACCAATAGTTGTAAAAAAAATTAAAGATTTTTTGGTTGCATTATTAATATCTGTTATGGCTCCAATAAATGGAGCTGTAAATAAAACAATAGTGTTACATATTGCTAAGGCCCAAGCCTTGTAGACAGTTGCATCCGCCATCTCAACACCATTAGCCCAATACTGCAAATAAAAAACAGGAAAAAATCCTGCAACAACAGTAGTAGCAAATGCAGAATTACCAACATCATAAGCTATCCATGATTTAACTTTTTTAGAAAATACTGTAGTTGTTATATTATTCAATTTTAAGATGAGATTAATTAGTAATATTCTATATTAAAATACATCTTGCATATCATTAAATTTTTGTTATATTTTTTTAGGGGGATAACATAATGGATGATATAACAACTATCAAATTAGGTGCTTTTTTTGTAGCAGGAATTGGCTTTATAGTATTTTTACTTGGCTTGGCTGCTTATATTTTTTATTAAGCTGGCAACCAGTTAAATGACTTGCCGGAGAGTAAGTGCAGGTGTAAATGAAAAATGGTTTGCCCTGCATTTTCTCCATTATTAATAACGATATTAAAAGTATCATCTAATATTAATAACTTTGATAATTTTCCAGCTACAAGCATAAGATGACCCAATAGCTCTTTATCACTTTCTGTTGCTTTTGAAAGCATTGGAATTGGTTTCTTTGGAATAATAAGTAAGTGAACTGGGGCCTGTGGGTTAATATCTTTTATTACAATAGATTGATCATCCTCATAAATAATATCTGAAGGTATTTCTTTATTAATTATTTTTTCAAAAAGAGTTTCGCTCATTATTAAAAAGCTCTGAGAACTCTATAACCTATATAAAATATAGCAAATGTCATTAATATAGCTAAAGTAATAATTAATAAGTCTCTTAAGGTTTGAAGGAACTTTCCTTGTTTTTTTGCCTTAACCAATTGGACTAATAAATAAATTAAAGCAATAGTACTTATTGTTAAAATGAAGATACTCAACATACTAAATTATCCAAAAAATGAGCCTACGCCCGTTACCAAGAAACCTAAAGCAATGCCCCATAAGATACATGCTATAAGATCTGCAATATAAAATCTTACAACCTTTAGATCAGAAATACCAAGTAAAAAAGGAACTATAGGCCTAACTGCTGGGATAAACCTTCCGAGTAAAACAGTATATGAACCAGTTTTATCTAGAAACTTTTGAGCTCTAGTGATTGTTTTTTTTCTTTTCACCATTACCTTAGTTGTTAGAATTTGCGGTCCAATAGTCTTGCCAAATAAGAAGCTACCCATATCACCAATATGGGCACCAAGAACTGCTAAGAGAACAATAGAATATATTGATAATAAATCAGTGTTGTATATAAAAATACAAATAGAAAATAAGATTGCGCTAGATGTAACTATTCCTGATAAAACAAAGGATTCTATAAAAGCAAAGAAAAGAACAACCATCCATGCATATTCAGCATTTGCATTTAAATATAATTCAATTTTTTCAAACATAATATTAAACTGGAGTTATTAAGGATATTTTACTTTAATTAATAGTTTCGCATATAGTATGCGTAATAAGAATCACTACTTTAAAAATGATAGAAAAATTTAATATTCATATTTCTGATGAAGAAATAAATAAATTACATCAAAAAATAACCCTTACAAGGTGGCCCGATGAGATAAATGATGAGTACTGGTCACATGGAACAGGAATGAGTTTTTTAAAAGACCTATCAAATGAGTGGTTAAACTCTTTTGATTGGAGAGATCATGAAGAAGAGTTAAATAAAATCGGTAGTTATAAATTTAAATCTAATTCTGGACTTAAAATTCATTTTCTACATTCGAAGTCAGATAAAGAAGGAGCGGTTCCACTAATAATGACGCATGGATGGCCAGGCAGTATTCAAGAGTTTTTAAAGATTATTCCTATAATTCATGAGAAATCAAAAATACCAATTGATATAATTTGCCCCTCTATGCCAGGTTTTGGATTTTCTGATAAACCAACTGAAAAAGGCATGGATTCTAAAAAAATTGCAAGAATTCAACATGAATTAATGTGTGCTCTTGGTTATGATAAGTATGTCGTTCAAGGGGGTGATTGGGGAGCAACTGTAAGTAAGTGGATGGCAGAGCTTTACCCAGATAATTGTATTGGCATACATTTAAATCTTGTAATAGCATTTCCTCCTGACGATATAGACCCTATGCAAGGCGTTACAGAAAATGAATTAAAGTTATTAGAGAATTTTAATAAATATAAAGCGCAAGGATATGGTTACTACGAAATACAGCGAACAAAACCACAAACTATAGGCTATAGTCTAAATGATTCACCTGTTGGTTTAGCAGCATGGATTGCAGAAAAGTATTATGGTTGGTTTGATGAAAAGACTAATAAATTAGTTGTTACAAACGATGAAGTTTTAAGTATTATTTCATTGTATTGGTTTACAGAATCAGCACCCTCGTCAGCTCGTTTATATAAAGAAAATGGGGAACTTGGCTTTTCATTTAATAAAATCTCGCAGCCAATGGCAGGTGCTATTTTTAAAAAGGATATTATGATACCTCCGAAGGTCTGGGCTGAAAAAATATATAATGTAGTGCAGTGGAATGAATATGATGGCGGTCATTTTGCTGCTTTAGAAAAGCCTGAAGTATTAGCTGAAGATATAATCAATTTTATATCCAAGTTAATAAAATAAGGCTCCATAGGAGCCTTTAGAGAAAGTAAAACGTTGGATCTAGAACTTTAGTTCAAACCCTACACTAATCATTTTTTTATTTTTTAAACTATCTGATTGTGATCTTTTAGAGTAACTTGTAAATAATTTTAATATTGAATTATATTGGTATGAGTACCCAACAGCATTCTGCTTTCCACCATTAAGCTTGATATCAGACTCGGATGTCTGAAACATTAACGAAGATTTTGATGATAGTTTTTGTTTTAAGCTAACAACATATCCTGATTCTTTGTTAGATGTTTCAACATTTATAGATTCTTGATATAAAAAACCAAACGTGCTGTTATTAATTGGTTTTAAAATAGCAAATCTTTTACTTTCATAACCTTTAAGACCTGAATCTATTCCAAATGATGATTTAAAATTATTTGCATTATAATCAAATGAATAGGACTGATAACTTTTGCTAGACGTTTTAATATTATTAAGAGTGACCTTTAATCCTTCTATTATTTCTGGAGAAGTATAGCCAACCAAATCCTGAGATCTGTTCTCACCTGCAAAAAGATTTTTTATATCTGATTTAGTATCATTAAATAAGTCAACTTTTAATTGTGATTTCTTGAAAGCAGTATCATGAGTTCCTACAAAAAGTTTTCCAAAATCACCTGAAATACCTATAAATGTATTACGCTGTTTGAGTACTTTATTTTTATTTGCCTTCCCGTCCGTAACATCTATTTCATTTTCAATTTGAAGTAGAAAATTAACTTTATTTGATAACTTAAACTTTGCCTTATATCCAAGCCTTGAAGCATTGCTGTTAGTTTCAGATGAAGATTTAGAGTTAACTTCAGTAGAAAGTAGATCTAAATTTATTTTTCCATACAACTCAGTGTCAGCACCAGTAAGGTTAAAAGCACTCACAGAAAATAAGAAAAATAGTATAGAAAAACTCCTAGCTGATTGAATAGTTTTTGTTTGAGTATAAATATTTTTTTTCATGTTATTTTTATTGTTAATGTTAAAAAATGCAATTATTCCATATGTAAATGAGGCATTCATAGTATGAATATTACTTGTTTTCAAAAGATTAACAGCAAAGATACATAAATAGCTGAAGCGACACTAAAATGTAACACTTCTTTAAATATGCACCATCTTAAATAATAATAGTAAAATTATATATCTTGATACAACAACACATAATAAGTTATGAACATCAATTCAATTCTTAAAAAAATATACTCTTTGTATCTTTTATGTCTCTTTTCTATTTATCCATTGAGTGCTTTCTCTGTAATATCTATATATGAAACAGATCAAGTTAAGATAGATGGAGATGCTGACGATCCTGCAATATGGATAAATAATATAAATATTAATAATTCACTCGTATTTGGAACGGATAAATATAATGGTATTTATACATATAATCTAAAAGCAGAAACGCTAGATTTTTCTCCAGCAGGAAATATTAATAATATAGACATAATTACAGATAACATTTCAAAAACTACTCTACTATTTGGCTCTAATAGGAATGATAGTTCACTAGACCTTTGGATTTTAGATAACAATAAAATAAATTCAGATATAGAATCTAATACATTTAAGCTCCCAGCTAAGTCAACCCTTAAAGGTTATGCCGATATGATTGTATATGGTGTATGTTCTGGGCATCATAAGTATTTTGGTAACATTGCATTTATAACTGAAGATGAAGGTTCAAGAGTTCAATTATGGTCATATCAAGATGACTTAAAATTGTTGCATACATTTAAAAATCAAGATGCAACTCAATCAGAGGGTTGTGTTTATGATTCAGATAATTCAACTCTATTTATTTCTGAGGAGCAAGATAGAGGAATTTTAAGGGCCTATAAAATTAATAAAAATCTTGATTTTAGCGCTCCAGTTATAATTGATACCAGATCCGGTAATATTGTAGGCGATCCTGAAGGAGTAACAATTTACAAATCAAATACCAATGAAGGGTTTGTCATTCTTTCTTCTCAAGGAAACAGTACTTTAAACATCTATGATCGAAACTACCCATATAATTTTATTAATAGCTTTAATATTATTGCGAATGGATCTATTGATGCTGTTACGGACACAGATGGAGTTGATGTTGTAAACAATTACCTAGGACCATTATTTCCTAAGGGCTTATTGGTAGTTCAAGATGGATCTAATGATGGTGAAGGATTAATTAAAAAACAAAATTTTAAATTTGTTTCAATTAAGGATGTTATTGATAAAATCGATGAATAACGAATATGTATTTTACTTTTCTAAACATTTGTCCATAATCTAATAATGGAAATTATTGCCAAGCAAGAAAGAAGTAAGAAAAGAGTAAAACTTATTCTTCAAACTGCTGAATCTATTCTTCTGAGAGATGGGCTTGATGCCATAACAATTGCAAACATTGCTAAATATTCAGGTCTAAAGAGAACTTCTACTTACAAATTTTTTCCTACAACTGATTCATTAAAAGCAATGATGATTAAGGGTTATTTAAAAGATTGTGAAAATATATTCAGAGGTGAGGTAACATCAATTGAAACTAATCAAGTTTCTGTCATTGTTTTAAAGACGGTCGAGGTTATTTATGAATTTTTTATTTCTTCCAAAGCCGCTCAATTAATTATTTTAAAAAATACAGTAAGCCCTCCTATATCCTCTGCATCAATGCATGGCTTGGCAAGTTCTATTGAAGACTTTGTTGATAAAAATATTGAGCTTCCTGATATGTATAATAAAAGTGGTGTCTACAGAGTACTTACCCAACTTATCCTTTCGGTATTTGCACTTAATGCAAAAGAAAATGGTGAATTAAATGAGGTTGGAAGGATTGAGGCCCACAGAGCGGGCCTTTCCTATTTGCTTAATTGGATCAATCAAAGCTCTTGAATTTGAGCTAATAATTAGACTCCTGCCGTCATTAAGGTTTCAATAAATCTTAATAAAACATAGAACAGAATAGTTAATGTCGCTCCCGCAGGTATTGTTACAACCCAAGAAAGAACAATTCTACCAATGGAACTAAGATCTAAATGTGAAACACCTTTAGCAAGTCCAACGCCTATTACTGCACCTACAAGCGTATGTGTTGTTGAAATGGGAAACCCTATATATGTTGCAGCAACTACAGTAGATGCCGCTGCCATTTCAGCTGAAAAACCTAGACTCGGAGTTAAGGTAGTAATTTTACTTCCAACTGTTTTAATAACTCTACCTCCAAGCATTGCTAAACCAAAAACTATTCCAATACCACCAATTAAAAGAACCCAAGGACTTACAGCAGATTTTGCTCCAATTGCTCCCTCAGAAGCTACACTTATAATTGCAGACATAGGACCAATAGCATTAGCTACATCATTTGATCCATGAGCAAAGGCCATGGCAGAGGCAGTTACAATCATTAATACGGCAAATGCAGATTCAACACCATACTCCTTGATCTTATCTTTATTTATATTAAGTAATATATATGTAATAACGGTTACAGCTAATCCAAATCCAATAGTTACCAAAACAACTTCATTATCTGTTAGTGGTAATCCAACATGCTTTAAACCTTTTCTAGCAGTTACTAATCCAATAACTACAGCTACAAAAAAACTATACAAAGGTATCAAAGAAACAGCAGCTTTAGTTGGATCTTTTCTATCAAGGATAAACTTCTTAGCACTTAAAAATATAAAGAAAGCCATAGTCCCAGAAACTGCAGGAGAAACTACCCAGCTTGCTGCAATTGTTCCTACTTTATCCCAAGAAACAGCCTGAAACCCCATTGAAATAATAACAAAGCCAACAATAGAACCAACAATTGAGTGAGTTGTAGATACTGGCCACCCTTTAGTACTAGCAACAAGAAGCCATGTACCTGCCGCAAGAAGTGCTGAAAGCATTCCTATAATAAATATGTTTTCTTTGCCTATATATAAATCTGGATCAACAATACCTTTTCTAATGGTTGATGTGACCTCTCCACCAGCAAGATATGCACCAAGAAATTCAAAAATAGCAGCAATAAATATAGCTTGCTTAAAGGTAATAGCCTTGCTACCAACAGAAGTGCCCATAGCATTCGCTACATCATTAGCACCAATACCAAAGGCCATAAAAAAACCTGCAAAAGCAGCTATAATAAGTATCAATGTAGGATCTAAAAATAAATTTTCCATTTGTATAGAGTTAGTGTATTAATGTGACCATTTGACTTTAGTTTTGTTACATTCTTGTTAAATTAAACTTACTTTTAAGTGAAATAAATATATATATAAAATGAATCTAATATCACTAGATCAGTCTGAATATAAAAGACTTCATGCTAAGGCTTATGCTCTAGAAAAGAGAAGATTGCAAATAGAGTTCTTAAAACTCCAAGAAGATGTAATTAAGAACAATAGAAAACTATGCATAGTGTTTGAAGGAAGAGATACAGCAGGAAAGAGCTCTGCAATTAAATTTTTTTCTGAATACCTTAGGCCAAATAACTTTAACTATGTTCAGCTAGGTATACCCTCAAAATGGGAATCATCTCATTGGTTTCAAAGATGGGCCAAGGTATTACCTAAGAATGGCGAAATCTCATTTCTTGATAGATCTTGGTATACCAGAGCAATAACAGAACCAATAATGGGATATTGTACTGAAAACCAATATAGAACTTTTATGAGTAGAGTTAATAAATGGGAAGAAAGTCATATCAATGATGATATAGAGATTACTAAATTCTATTTTTCTCTTTCAAAAGATCAACAAGAACGAAGAATGAATGCCAGAAAACACTCCCAACTTAAATATTGGAAACTTTCAAAAAATGATGAAAAGATTGTAACTAAGTGGGATGCCTTTACTTTTTATAAAGAACAAATGTTCTCTAGAACAGCAACTGATATATCGCCATGGGTAAAAATTAATTCTAATAATAAAATGATAGGAAGATTAACAGCACTGAGATATCTTTTAAATAAAATGGATTATGAAAATAAAAAGATCTTAAAGCCTGTTAAATGGTCAAAGGCAATTTCTAACTACTCTGCCAGTATTGAAGGAGTAAGGTTCGATAATCTAACATATGAACAATTTATGATAATTACTAAATACAGCGATGATGCCTAATGAAAATAGCATCAATTGATATTGGAACTAATGCTATTAAATCGAAAGTATTTAATACAAGTCCCACCACAATTGATTTTATCGAAGGCATTCGATCTCCCATAAGATTAGGTGCTGAGGTTTTTGAATCTGGAAGACTTTCAGATAATAAACTTGATGAGCTTATAAAAACATTGAAGAAATATCAAAAGAACTTCATAAAGAATGATATCAAAATGTATGAGATAGTTGCTACCTCTGCTTTTAGAGATACAGATAATTCTGAAAAAGCCAGGCGCTATGTTGAAAATATGATCGATCACCCAATTAGGATAATTTCTGGTCTAGAGGAAGCTAAGCTAATTCGTTTTCATCCAAAAGCACAAATTGGAAAAAATAAAATTTATGTTGATGTTGGAGGAGGAAGCACAGAGATATATATCTTTAAAAATAATGAGCATATCATTCAATCTTTTCAATTAGGTGCAGTCAGATCTATGCTTAATAAAGATGATAAAAATGAGTGGAATCGTTTATCTCAGTGGCTTTCTAAACAAAATAAAGCAGATACATTAGTTGGTTTGGGTGGAAGCATAAAATCATTCTTAAATATCAATAATGTAAAAAAAATTAATGCAGAGTTATTTATTAATGAGGCAATGAATTTAAAAAAATTGACACAAAAAAATAAAATAGAAAAACTAGGACTTCAACCTGATAGAGCCGATGTTATAGACTATGCTTTACAAATATATATAGAAATAATAAAAAAATTAGATCTCAAACAAATTAAATCTACAAAATGGGGTGTTTCTGATTCAATTGCAGTTAAAACTTTTCATGAACTTTATTCAAAAAAAATATCAATTTATAAAGATTGAATTAAGGTAATTGAAATATTAATAATATTCTCTTGGGAGATAGACTCAATACTTTGAATATCCATTGATGAGGCGTTTGCTATATTCTCAGATAGTAGCATTGAAGTAGAGATATCAGATGAGCTAAAAGTTACTAGAGCTTTGTTACTATCAATATTTACAGAAAGATTAGTGATGTTTTTATAAGCATTATTGTTAATGATAATTTCTTCAACAATTTTAAAATTTATAAACTTGGGCTTTGAAATTTTAGATAGTGAATTGGCTTTTGAAATAACATACTCATAATCCATTTTCTCTTTATTTAAATTTTTTATTGATTGGTTATATTCTTTATATAAATTTAAAAAAAATAATGTTACTAATAATAAAAATAGAGCTATAACAGCTCCTATAATAAGCTTTATTTCACTTACCTTTAAACTTGATAAGAAATCATTCATTTTTAAAACTCACAGTAATTAACCCTGAAACTTTATTATTTTTAGAAATAATATCTTCATTTAAAATTGATATATTCATTTGTTGTGAGAAAGTTTTAATAACATTAAATTGAAGTGATGAAATTTCATTTAGTGATACAGTCATTGTTGATTGATTAAAATCTATAAAAACCCTTTCTATATTTTCTATATTAATTTGTTTTAGATAGTCTAATGATGGGAGATTAATATCTTGATCTTGATCATTAGATGGCATCTGACTCATTATTGAATCAATCTGTGATCTTGGTCTAACAACCTTTTTAATATCATTATTGATTGAGGTAAAAATATTAAAAGTAGCTTCATTATATAACTCTGCATTTTTATTGTTTTTAACAATTATTAAAGATGGTATAAATAAAATAGAAAAAAGACTTACTGTTAGCAAGGCTAATTGAAGTGAAGTAAAGCTAAATTTTCTTTTAATAGAATTGAGAGAATAATAGAAACTGTAAAGGTTTGGAAGCAATGAAATTTGATGATTAAAAAACGTATCTAAGGAAAATTCTAAAGGTTTAATATCGTGAAATACTTCTTTTAAATTATTTGTATTGCTATAGATTACTGGCTGATAATTATGATTTGTATTTTTTATAATATGACAATAATCACGCAATGAATCAAAAGTGACACTGGTTCCAGTGCCATCACAGTATGAAAAAAAATATTTATTATCAAATTCAACGATAGTATCTTCACCAGCTTTTGATAAAAATGAATATTCCGGAGTTAAGTAAACATTAGTATTTAATAAGGTTAATGACTTATTAAGCTTATCAATAATACTTTTATCGATAATGTATCCGACATCCTCATGAAAAATAAATTTATTCTCAGAGATTTGATTAACAATTTTATTATCAATATCTGAAATAAAATTAGCTAAATGAATGTCTTTGGGAATGTCATCATTTTTTTGACTGTGATATGAAGAAACTAACAACGAAGGTATTAAAACAATTAATGTACAGGAATCATCTAAAAAATTAAGTTCATCGAGATTAGAAAAAGATTGATAAGATTCTGAACTATCAATATCAGAGTATAAATTTAATGACTGACAAGATGTATCATTAAAATATGCGATGTATTTAGTCATTTATATACCATTATAAGTTCTTGAAGCAATATAGCTATTTTTATTATTTTGATAAACTATTTTGCTAGTAGATGATGCATAAAAATTTTCATTAGCTACCATAGTCAATAAATCAAAGTTTGATGAAGAAAATCTAATTTCACCATATGATAAATCAATATTTTTAGATGGGTGAAGTAACTTCAGGTCGCTAATACTATTGATGCCCTCCTCTGGCATTGTATCTATAATATATTCTGCTTCAGAAATCGCTAAATTTGGAAAAAATGAAGAGAGTAGGAATGAGTTATTTAATGAAAGAGTATTAATGTTTAAAGCAAGATTTGTATTGTCATTACTACAAAAATTATTATTTATAATTTCCCAATTAATTTTTCTAAAAGATGGAAGGCTCTTTAACTCATTAATAGAGAAGAAAAGTCTCTCACCGGAATATTCTTGAGGATTATTGAGAGGGCCTGAATAGAAATAATCCTCTAAGCCATTCTCTCTAGGGCTTGAATCTAGATCAATCCAATCTATAACCTGATCAATCATCTCCTCAATTACATTATTGTCAACTGAATATAGTTGCATAAGTTTTCTAAATGACTCAAGGCTTTTACTATTCTCAATATAATTTTTTTTATTTTTAACTACTAAAGAGTTTATATTAAAGCAATTTGAGGCATCTAAAATTTTAGCTGTAACTACTCCTGATTCTGTTTCAAAATAAATATCATTATTAAGCAGAGGATTATTGCGAGCTAATTTATTAGAATTAAATTTCATTTCAATATCAATTTTTTTTAGCGCTAAAGACTCTAGGTTCTTAAAAACATTTAACGAAGTAGATTGAAACTCAAGATAAGCAGCTCTTTTTAGTGAAATTAAATAGTTATTCCCAATTACTACTGCAACAGATGATAATAATAAAATAATTAATAACACTGTTATTAAAACAACTCCTTTATTTTTATTAGTTACTTGCATAAGAAATATTAGGCTCAACTATCCATATATATGATTTATTTTTCTGCAAAAATTCTATTTTTACTAATGTTGGTATTTTTGATGATTGATTGTTTTTAATTGGCCATGAAGAATGCCAATTATCATAATCAAAAAGGCTTACATTAAATTCTTCAATATCAGTTAATAAAATTGATTCAACAAACTCATCTTGGTTATAAGGGCTAGCGGTAAAATATTGTCGTCTTTTAAGAAAACTGTCTTCATATATATACTCAATTCTTTTAATTGGTGATATTCCCTCAGAAATAGATCTAACATAACTATTAAATATCATTGAATTAGATCTTTCATCATATATAAAACTTCCATTCATTTTATTTCCAAAAAAATCACGTGATTTGATATTTACAATTTGCCTCAAATCTCTTCTTATTTTACTTGATGAGAGATTAATAGATTTAATTGAATTCAAGTGTTTTGTGGTTGTAGATTCTGTATCTAAAGAGGACTTTAATATGTTTGAAGTTATTAAGGTAATTATAGATAAGATTACAAGTGATATTAGAACCTCAATTATTGTAAAACCTTTTCTAATCATTTATTAAATATCCTTTAGTTCTATAAGAATAGTTTTTTGATTCTATTTGTTTAACTAATATTTCATATTCTAAAAACTCTCTATTATTTCCTTCATAAAATGACTCTTCCCAAATCCATATTTTTGCACCCATTTTCATTTTTCCATTTCTTGAAATAGGATTTTTTGGTTTTTCTATAGTATTAATTAAAGAAATTCTATTATTAGCTACCTCTTTGGCTAGATAGTGATCTTCTAAATCATAAATTGAAGAACTTGTAGATAAAATTAAATTATATACAACCATTAGTGATGAACTTAATATAGCTAGAGCAATTACAACCTCAAAAAGACTAAATCCTTTTCTAATATTCAATAGATTTTGTTTTGATTGTTCCATTATTATTAACTGTGATTTCTAAAATAGAGTTAGGATTATATATATTTAATATGCCCCCTGAATTTTCTCCTGATGGGTAAAAAATAATAAGTGGTTTTTCTATTTTTGTATCTTTCAAATTTACGAGAGAACCGTCAAAAGACTTAAATGTTTTGGTTTGGCTAATAAGCTTATTCCAAGGTGATTTATCATATTTTAATTCTTTTAGCTGATTGAGCTCATAATCAAGTAAAAATATTGAATCAGTATTATTATTTGCATACCAGCCTAGTACATTGCCTGTGATAATACTTTCTTCAGAAAGATAGTTAAATAAATTTTTAAAAGAATTTTTTTTATTTGATACAGAGTCAACCAGACCTATGTTAATTAATAAAAAGGTTGATGTAATTCCAATTATTATAATAACAACAAGAATTTCTATTAAAGTAAAACCTTTAATAGATTTATTGCATCCAGTTTCCAATATCAGTGTCCTCGCCTGTTCCGCCAGGCACTCCATCTGCACCTAGTGTATATAAATCATATTTTTTACTTTTTCGAGGTGGATTTTCATAGATATACTCTCTTCCCCATGGATCAAGAGGTTCTGATGATATATAACCATCCTCAGGATATAGAAAAGGATTTTTTAATTCAGAATGAGGAAATATTAATGCTGATAAGCCTTGCGATGTTGATGGGTAAGATAGTTCATTGAATTTATATAATTCAAGTGCTTTGCCTGTTTGGGCCATATCAGCTTTGATTTTTTCTAAATTTGCTCTTTGAAAAATAGGCGAAGTATTTACAACAACTATAGTTGCTAAAATCCCTAAAATAACTAAAACAGCCATCAGCTCAATCATCGTAAAACCTTTTGTATATTTATTCATAAATTATCCTAAAGCTAATGTATTCATCTGCATTATAGGTATTAGTATAGCTAGAACTATAAGCATTATAAATCCACCCATAAATATAATTACTAGTGGCTCAAGTAAAGATAAAAAAATAGCTCTTTTAGAATCAATTTCATTTTTCATAAAGTCAGATACTTTAGAGAACATTTTTACTAGATTGCCAGACTTATAACCACTTGAGACAAGTTGAATAAAAATATCAGGGAAAATATTAATCTTATTTAAAGAATATATAAAATCTTTACCTTCAACAACATCTTGCTTTGTATCCGAAATTATTTGTGATAGATATTTATTACTGAATATCCTAGATGATTCATCTAATGCTATATCTAAATTGGTACCGGACTCAAGAAGTAAACTCATGGTACTTGAAAATCTTTCAATCTCAGAATTTAAAAGAAAGTTACCAATCATCGGCATAGATAGTATTTTTTTATGAAAATTAATATGATTATCTCCAATTTTGATTAAGTATCTATATAAATAGATTCCAGAAATTATAAGTAAGCAAATAGTAGAAAAAATTATTCCTATATTATTTGAGATACCCAAAAGTGCCTGAGTAACAAAAGGGAGTTCTGCACCAGCCTTTACAAATTGACCTACAACCTGAGGAAGAACAAAAGCAAGAAGAGAAACTATAACAATAAAAGAAAAACTAATTAGAATTATCGGATATGTTAAGGCTGAAATAACTTTCTGTCTTATAGAAGCACTCTCTTCTAGATAATCAGCTAGTCTTGTAAATACAACATCTAAATTTCCAGAAGAATCTCCTGCTGTAATTAAAGAGGTGTATGTACTCCCAAAAACTGCTGGGTATTTATTCATAGATAATCCAAGTCTCTTTCCTTGAATAATATCTTCTCTTAAATTTAATAAGATATGAAGTAAGTTTTTATTAAAACATTGATCTGCAGTTATTTTTAAGGCATCTATAACTGAAGTGTTAGCCTCTAAAAGAGTTGCCATTTGCCTAGTCATGATCACTATATCTTTAGTTTTTATCTTAGATATTTTTAGTAAGTTACCTTTGGTTTCTGTGACGTTAAGTGGTGTGAGATTTAATTCTTTAATTAATTTCCTTGCCTCTCTTTCGGATTGAGCACTAAGAATACCTTTTTTTTTCAAACCATTCCTATCAAGAGCAGAATAACTATATGCTGACATTTTCTTCTAGATTGTTTATGCGTATTAACTCTTCGCATGATGTAATTCCATTCAATATTAAATCTTTAGAAGCATCATCAATTGATTGACTCATTTTAAATACATGATCTGAAATAATATTTTCAGATGCATTATTATGTATCATTTCTTTTAATTCTTTATCTACTTGGATACATTCTGCTATAGCTATCCTTCCCTGATAACCAGTGTTTGAACAATTAGAACAACCTTTAGAAATAGAGACTTTTTGATTAGGATCCAAACTAAATAATCTAATAGAATCACCAGTAGGAAATTCTTCTTGCTTACATTCTAAGCAAAGTCTTCTAACTAATCTTTGTGAAATAATTGTTCTTAAACTCGATGCTAATAAAAAAGATTCTATACCCATATCTCTAAGCCTTGTTATAGCAGCAATAGCACTATTTGTATGTACCGTAGATAAGACCAAATGGCCTGTCAAACTTGCCTGAATGCCTATTTGGGCAGTTTCAATATCTCTCATTTCACCAACCATAACGACATCAGGATCTTGACGAAGAATTGCTCGTAGGCCTTTTGCAAAAGTGTAGCCTGTTTTTGCATTTACTTGAGTTTGACCAATCCCATTAAGCGTATATTCTATTGGATCTTCAACAGTCAAAATATTTTGAGATGAATCGCTCAGAAATCTTAATCCTGAATAAAGTGTAGTTGTTTTGCCCGAACCAGTTGGCCCTGTAAATAATATAATACCCTCAGAATTTCTAAGCGAAGATTTATAATTTTTTAAAATTTCTAATGGCAAGCCAAGATCATCAATATTAATTTGTGATGCTTGTTTATCTAACAATCTTAAGACTATTCTTTCACCATATGATGAAGGAAGAGTTGATACTCTTACATCAATATTTTTATCTCCTAGAGACAAAGACACTCTTCCATCCTGAGGAAGCCTTCTTTCTGAAATATCAAGTCCGGATATTATTTTTAATCTTGAAATTAATACCGAACTAATTTTACTATCCTGCTTGAGTATTTCTTTTAAAATTCCATCTACCCTAAATCTAACAATTAAATTATCTTCATATGGTTCAAAATGAATATCAGAGGCCCTATTTTTTATAGCTTGGCTAATAATTCCATTTATTAACTTTATAATAGGAGTATCGTTGCTACCACTTAATAAATCTTCTGTTGCAGAAATACTACCTGCAAAAGATTGGAGATCAAATTCATCACTTAGCTCTTCAGACAAAGAAGATGAATCATTGTTTATTGAGAAGCTATTTGTTAATAATTCATTAAAATCATCTGGTTTGTATAGTGAAAATATAAAATTCGATTTTAAGAATCTCTGTATTTCTTGGTATAAATTAATTGAAAGATTATTCGGAGATATAACTTTTATTTCATTGTTTTCCTTAAAAGCTAATACATCATTCTCTTTTACAAAATCATATGGAAGAAGATTTGATATATTTTCATTATCTTTTAAGGAATCCATTACTTATATTTAATTATTAGGTTGTGTTAAATCTATAAGCTTGGTTGATTCACCTGTAAGAACTTGACGCGCTTTTATATAATTATATTTATCATTCGAGAGCTCTGAAGACTCATCTGAATCTAAAATAATTGTTGGTCGTAAAAAAACCATTAAATTCTTTTGTACCACTGTTGATGAAGATGATTGAAATAATTTGCCTATCAGAGGTATTGAACCCAACAATGGAACTTTAGATATACTTTCTTGTGTATCCTCATCAATAAGGCCACCTAAAACTATTATTTGACCATTATCTACTAATACGGTTGTTTCAATAACTCTTTTATTTGTAATTAAATCTATGCCACTTGTTATTACACCAGCAACTCCTGACACTTCTTGTTTAATATTAAGAATTACAGAACTTCCTTCATTTATCTGAGGCGTTACTTCAAGCTTAATCCCAACTTCTTGTCTTGAAGTAGTTCTAAATGGATTTGCATTACTCGTACCTAGACTTTCTCCAGTAGTAATAGGTATCTCCTGACCGATAACTAAATTTGCAGTTTCATTGTCCATAGCTAATATTGATGGTGTAGATAAAATATTTGAATTTGAATCTTGAGAAATTGCATTAATAATTCCAATAAACTTGTCACCACCATCTGAAAGATCTCCAAAGCCTGTTACAAGACCTTGGGTATTTAATAATGATGAAATGGCAGTATTATTTAGATTAACATCTTGATCATTGTTAGCTGCACCAACTATTGATAGTAAATCTGGTCCTGCTCCACCAAACCTAGTAACACCTATTGGTACGCTATCTTTGTCACTTCCGTTATACAATGTTTCAACACCAAGACTCTTGGCTGCTGTCTCAGATAGCTCTACAATAATAGCTTCCACCAAAACCTGTGCTCTTCTAATATCTAATTTCGAAACAATATTTTTTATAGTTGCCAAATTTGCTTCAGCTGAAGATACGATTAATGAATTTGTTTGTTCGTGATATGAAATTACAGTTTTCTTTCCATCATTATCTGTAATAAAACTACTTGAAATAGATGAGAGTATTGATGAGATATCACTTGCTTTGGCGTACTTAAGATAAATAACATCAACAGAATCATCAGATGTCACATCTGCATCAAGAGAACTAAGAGTAGAATTTATATTTTTAGTTACAAAGTCATTTGCAGATATGATGACAGAATTTGTTGGACTAAAAGGTATTGCAATAAACTTACTTATTGTTGGATTATTTTGAGTCTTTAATTTATCTAAAATCCTTACAGCCTCAATAGATGAAAGATTATAAAGTTTAGTTATTGAGACCTTTGCACTATTGTTTTGATCAAGATCAGAAATAAGTTTCTTTACCCTAATAACATTACTCCCTCTATCAACTAAAAGAATAGAATTAATAGAAGGAATAGTTGATATATGAGCCTGTCTTCCAGTAATTGGCTTTATCATTGGTAGAATTTCTTCAGTTGCTCTATTCATTAAAGGAATAACAACTGTTTCAAAATCACCACTAGTATCTGTTGCAATACTTAAATCTCTTGTTGCCTCATTCTCAGGAATAATCCTTACAAAACCATTTTCTGAAATAATACTAAATCCATTTACTTGAAGAGTTCTTAAATATACATTCCACACCTGATCTCTATTAAGATCAGCATTTGAATATATAGTAACTTTTCCTTTTACCCTTGGATCTAGAATTATTGTTTTTTTGGAAAATTGTGCAATATCTTGCGTAACTTTTTTGATATCAACATCTTCATAATTTAGGATGAAGGAATCTTCAGCAATTAAGTTTATTGAGTAAATAAAAAGCATTAATACTAAGATATTTTTCTTAACTATATTCATTTTACTTACCTACTAAATTTTCAATTTTATATAAATTATTTCCATCACGAAATATTATTTCTTCTTGATTAACTTCCATAAGCTCATATACACCCTCGAGCTTTTCTCCAATTGAAACAACATATTCCTTGTTAGACTTTTTGACTATAACAGAAGCATCAATCCCACCAGCACGATAACCTATAAGCTTATACTGAAATGAAATATTATCATTAGTATTGCCATTGTCTAAATTTTTAGATTCAAGAGAATTCTCCAGACTAATATCAATTTCATTTAATATTTTAAAATCTTGGATATTAGGGGTATTAATAGATTGAAATAAATAAAAAAGAATAATCAAAGAAGCTGGAACTGCGAAAAGAAATAATAAAAAGAACTTTAGAAACTTAAAATTAAACATAGATAAATCATTAAAATGATTTTAATAGTGTAGCTTATTTAAAAAATAAATAAGGGGTTTAGTTTATATATTTATATAAAAAAGCAGCAATAGGTAATATGAAATAAGAGCTTTTAATGACGAAATATAAATAAATGATTAATTATTTTAATCCTGATATTTTTACAACTTTATTTAAACGGCCAGCTTTCATAAAAATATGAAACTTTTTCCAGATTGATTTAACCATTATTCTTACTCCCTTTAATTATTTCTTTAGTGAAACAATTATGTGACATTTATGTTACAGAATAAAACAAAATATAAGTGAAGTAAAGATTTATTTACCAGAAGGCAATGTAAACCAGAAAGTAGAACCTTTGTGTATACCAGAGGAAACTCCAACATCTCCATTTAAGCTATTTACTAAATTCTTTACTATAGCTAAACCAAGGCCGCTTCCTTTATTATGTGAGGCTCTTGCAGATGCAGCCCTATAAAATCTATCAAAAATATGACCTTTATCGATTTCAGAAATACCAACACCGTTATCAGCAACCATAACCCTTACATTATTATCATCTTGTTTTGTTGATATTTCTATCAATGACTCATCAGGAGAATATTTAAAAGCATTATCAATTAAATTTGTTAGGATTCGCTCAAGAGCTTGAACATCTGCTTTAATTTTAGTTTTATGAGCTGGTTTATATAGAATATCAATACCCTTCTTTTTTGTAAGACTTTTCATAGAAACTATAAATGAATTAATAAAACTATCGAGATCTATAGAAACTATATTAAGTTTTAAATCACCATATTCAATCCTTGATAAATCAATTAAATCAGAAACCATTAGTGAAAGCCTTTCAGAGTTATGCAAAATTGCTTTAGCAAATATTTTTGCATCTTTTTTATTGTCCAATGCACCATCTAAAAGCGTTTCAGAATTTGCTCTAATAACACTTACGGGAGTTCTTAACTCATGAGATAAATTTGATATAAAATCTCTTCTCATAGAGTTCAATTGTCGAAGCTGTGTAATGTCATGGACCACTAATATAAATTCTCCAGTTGTTTTGGATTGGTTCATAGAACCCAAGACCCACTGAGTATTCTTTTTTCCTGTTTCAATTTCAAATTCAATATCTGCTCTTTTTTTATTTTTAACTCTTTTAAATAAATAGTTAAGTGCAGGTATATTTAATTTTTTAATATTTTTGCTTTCTAGTTCATCAATTTTTAATATGATTGAGGCCTGTTCATTAGTAAAAACCACATCACCTTTTTTGTTTGTAACAATAATCCCCTCTCCCAAATCATCCAACACCAAACCAAATTGATCTCTCTGTTTTGCAATTATTTTAATTTGATTTTTTAGGTCATCAGATATTTGTGATATAGATCTAGCAACAGTTCCGAATTCATCAACCCTTTGTGTAGGCAATGCTTTTAATGCATCACTTTTGAAAACACCCTTTGATATATCATTTGTAACATCGGCTAGTTCTTGAATATTTGAATATAAAAAATTAGCAGCCACACCGCTAGCTATAATTGAAACAATAAATACAACTGCAAATAATAGAATAATAGATAATCCAAGAGTATCTGTTATAGCATCTAAATAATTTAAAGGGACTGCAACCCTTATAATATTTGGATTATTTTCTTGATTATCAGCAATTGCAAAATATAAAAGATCTTGATTAAGAGTACTACTGTATCTTGATGACCAACCTATGCCATTTGTTAAAGCGTCAATAACTTCTGATCTATTGTTATGATTATCAATTGAAGAAATTTGTTCTATATTAAGCTGCGAATCACCTATCACTTGACCGCTATTATTTATAAATGTAACTCTTGAATTTGACGCCCTACCTAATTCGTCAGCTATTTTATCCGCCTCAGAGATATCTTCAAATTTATTTAAATTACCTACTGATATAAGAAGAAGGTTGGCTTGTTTCTCAAGCTCATTAACTATTTGCAGTTTAAAAGTATTATTTAAGTCTCTTTCAGCAACTACATATGTAATTGAAATGCTTACTGTTAAAAGTAAAAAAACGATTAAAAATATTCGGGACCTAATTCCCATATTGATTAGTCGGGCGTTCTCGAAAATTTATATCCTACACCGCGAATTGTCTGCACATATTTACCCATTGTGCCAAGCTTTTCTCTAAGCCTTTTAATATGAGTATCAACAGTTCTTGTAGTAACTTCAGCACTATAACCCCAAACATCAGAAAGAAGTTGATCTCTTGATTGGACTCTCCCTCTTCTATCAATTAATTGACTAAGTAACCTAAATTCAAGAGCAGTTAAAGAAATTTGCTCCTTATTAACAAAAACTTCATGAGAATCTATATCAATTACAAGATCTCCAAATTGACGCTCTATTTCAACAGTCTCGTTCTTTTGAGAACTACCTCTCTTTAAAATGGCTTTAATTCGTAAGATTAACTCTCGCACACTAAATGGCTTAGTTACGTAATCATCTGCTCCCAATTCAAAACCAACAACTTTATCTACCTCGTCATCCTTTGCAGTTAAAATTACAATAGGTATATTCATTAATTCTTGATTTGACTTTAATTCTCTACATAAATCTAAGCCTGATCCATCTGGTAACATTAGATCAAGGACTAATAATGAAAAGGATTTATCTAGCAACTCCTTACCTTCTTTTAAAGAAGCTGCAGTAAAAATTTTAAATCCCTCTCTTGAAAGGTTATATTCTATTGTTTTTCGAATATCAGGTTCATCTTCTATGATAAGAATTTTATTTGACATAATATTTTTTTAATTCACTGCAATATTTATACTCTTTTTAAAAAAAAATTAAAGAGTTTCATTATATTTACTCGAGAATTCTTTTCTTAATTGAGGTTTATCAAATTTTCCTGAAGCCAGTCTGGGTAATATTGAATCAGAGAATTCTATTTTTAGTGGTATCTTAAATGCTGCTAACTTATCAGATAAAAATAACTTTAAGTCATCTGAATCCATTTGTTTATCTTTTTTAAGAACAATGGATGCACATAAAATTTCTCCCAATCTTTCATCTGGAATTCCAAACACACTAGCTTCAAGAATATCAGTATGCTCATAAATTGCTTCTTCAACCTCAGGGCATGCTATGTTCTCACCACCTCTTATAACCATATCTTTAACTCTATCAACTATATATAGAAATGGTCCATCAAAGCGACCCAGGTCCCCCGTTTTAAACCATCCATCTTGATTTATACATTCTTGAGTAGCTTCAGGATTCTTCCAATAACAAACCATATTAGCCATTGATTTGATTGCGACTTCTCCTAAACCACCCTCTTCAACATCATTCCAGTTATTATCAATTATTCTTATTTCAGTTACTGGAGGAACAACTCTTCCTGTTGATGATGGATTGTTAATATATTCATCCCCATTACCTAAAGCGCCGCATGCATTAGTTTCAGATAGGCCATAACCAATCCCAGGCCTTCCTTCAAACTCCTCATCTAGTAATTTAACATGCTCTGCTGGTCTTGGGCCGCCGCCACCGCCAAGAGTTTTTAATGTAGATAAATCATAATTGAGGCGATCTGGATGATTTAATAACTCCCATGTTTGTGTGGGTACGCCTGTAATATCAGATATTTTTTCATCCTCGATTAGCTTTAACGCCTGTCCAGCATCCCATTTTCTCATGAGAACTATTTTTCGACCTACTAATATCGACATTAATAACCCAGCATGACTTCCAGTTACATGGAATAGAGGAACACAATGAAGAATTGCCAGGCTAGATCCCAAAACAGGATCAGCATCGGGATCACTCATTTTACTAATCTCACTCATTACCGTGGAATAGCATGCCCAGCTGAACATAGTAGCTATAACACCCTTTTGCGATGATAAAACACCTTTAGGTCTTCCTGTAGATCCAGATGTATAATATATAGTCGCGTTATCATTTCTTTGAATTTCTATTTCTGGAAAAGAAGTATCTTGATCTTTTATAAAGTCTGTAAAAGACATAAATGAATTATCTGCTGCATATGAAGTTGAAATCTTTGTAACATTAACCATAGACTCCAATCCTTTTAATCGTCGTTCATCTGCTATTAATAATTTTGCATCAGAGTGCTCAAGACCATATATAACTTCTGCAGGGACCCACCAGGAATTTAAAGGAACACAAACAGCGCCAATCCCCAAAATACCTAAATAAGCAAAAATATATTCAGGATTATTTTGCATACAAATAGCAACCCTATCTCCTTTTTCTATTCCAGAGCTAATTAATGCATTACCAAATTGTGCACTTTTTTCAAAAACTTCTTTATATGAATATCGTTCATCTTCATAAACAAGCCAGTCCTTATCTCCATGGTTAAGGCCAAAATCAAAAAACCCTCTTAGGCTATCAGGAAAATGAACATACTCTGAATAAGTGATACCTTTGTCATTAACTATATCCTTTGTTTCAAAGAGTTGGCCAGGTGCAGTGTGCTTTGCAAGAACTTTATTATAGATATCATTCATATTTTTATAGGTGATTAATTAAATTTATTTATTTTACTATTAGAAAAGTTATTATAGCCAAACAATTTCATAATATATTTAACTTATGTCAGCTTTAACCAATCTTCATTTTGCTAATATTTGGGAACATGTATCAGATATAATCCCGGATCGTCTAGCAGTTATTTGTGGTAATGATAAAAAAAATTGGCAACAGTATGAGCAAGATGCAGCAAAAATTGCATCTTTTTTAAACAAGCAAGGTATTAAAGAAGATTCTAAAGTTGGCTTATATCTTCATAATAGTAATGAATATCTTGAAGCTCAATTTGCAACTTTTAAGGTTATGGGTGTTCCTGTTAATGTTAACTATAGATATAAATCTAATGAACTTATATATCTTTTAGATAATTCTGATTCAGAGGCTGTATTTTTTGAAGCCTGTTATGCAGATCAAGTAAATGAAATAGCTTCAAGCTTACCTAATATTAAAACCTGGATTCAAGTTGGTGAAAGTAATAAAAAAAATCTGTCGTATGTATTTAAATATGATGAGATTCTTAAAAAATCTTCACCTATGGAAAGGATCCATAGAAGTGAAGAAAACACTTATATGATTTATACAGGCGGGACGACTGGCATGCCTAAAGGCGTTATGTATACTCATGCTGGTTTTGCTGTTTCAATGTATGGAACTTTAAAACAACAAGGCTATAAAGTTCCAGATGTAAGAAATAGAGAAAATCTAAAATATCTTGAACCAATATTGAAAGAAATGGATTCTAATAATACATTGAATAGTTGTTTAATTGCGTGTCCTCTTATGCATGGCACAGGAATGTTTTTGGGCGGTTTTCTTACCCATGTTCTTGGAGGCGTAATCATAACTGTTCCTAGCCTTGGGCTTGACCCATCTCTTCTCCTTAATCAGATTCAAGCAACCAAAGCAAAAACAATGGTTATAGTCGGTGATGCATTTGCAAAACCAATTTTGGCAGAACTTGATAGTGCGAAAGAAAGCGGTCATCCTTATGATATTTCTAGCCTGGAAACCTTAATTTCTAGTGGTGTAATTTGGAGTGCAAAAGTAAAAGAAGGTCTACTTTCTCATAATAATATGAATTTATTTGATTCAATGGGATCAAGTGAGGGTGGCATGGGATCATCAATTTCATCTCGGGAAAAACCTGCTCAAACAGCAAAATTTAAAATGAATAGTAACGTAATTGTTTTAAGTGATGATAATGAGCTTGTTGAGCCTGGATCGGGCGTAAGAGGAAAAATTGGCACAAGTGGATTAGTTCCTTTGGGTTACTATAAAGATCCTAAAAAATCTGCAGAAACATTTAAGGATTTTAAGGGGACTAGATATAGCTTTCCTGGAGATTATGCATTAGTTGAGCTAGATGGAAGTATCACTTTGCTTGGAAGAGGAAGCAACTGTATTAATTCAGCTGGAGAAAAAATATATCCAGAGGAAGTAGAAGAGGCAATAAAGCTAGATTCTAATATTTATGATTGCTTGGTGGTTGGAATAGAGGATGATAAGTTTGGTCAAAAGGTTGTAGCTGTTGTTTCGTATGAAAAAAATAAAACTATCAGTTTTGATAATTTAATTCAAAATACTAGAATTCATTTATCAGGATATAAACTTCCAAAGATTATAAAATTTGTAGATGAAGTTAAAAGAGCTCCAAATGGAAAAGCAGATTATAAATGGGCAATGGATATAGCAAAAAGTTAAACTATGGTAAATTTAAAAAAAGTATTTTCAATCGCTCTAGCTTCAACCTTTTGTGCATTTGTTTCTTCCCAATCATTTACACCAATTGGAACTGTAAATCCAAATAAATATATTCCAGAGCAAAAAAATATTGCAGAAAGTCCTGATGGCATGGTTACAACGCAGCACTATATTGCAACTAAAGTTGGAGAAGACATCTTAAGGAGAGGTGGTAATGCTTATGATGCTTCAATTGCTATAAGTTTTGCTCTTGCAGTAGTACTTCCAAGAGCTGGAAATATTGGTGGAGGCGGATTCATGGTTATGCATGACAGTAACTCAAACCTTAACTATTCTGTAGATTATAGAGAAAGAGCTCCATTATTAGCTACGAAAGATATGTACTTAGATGATAACGGCTTTGTAATACCTAATAAATCAACTTTAGGTTATCTATCCAGTGGAGTACCTGGCACTGTTGCAGGAATGTGGTCTGTCCATCAAAAATTTGGGTCAATGCAATGGGATAAATTAATTGAGCCTGCAATAAAACTAGCATCTGAAGGGTTTAACATATCACCCTATATGGCAGACATGCTAATAAAATACAATAACAAATTATCAGTATTCGATGAAACAAAAAAAATATTCCAAAAACAATATCCAAATTTTAAAGGAATGGTATTTAAACAAAGTGACTTGGCAAACACCTTATTGATTATTTCTAAATTTGGACGTGATGGATTCTATAAAGGCGAAGTAGCTACAAAAATTGCTGAAGACATGCGACTTAATGGTGGAATAATAACAAAAAATGACCTAGAAAATTATCAACCTGTTTGGAGAAACCCACTCCTTTCTAAATATAGAGATGTATCAATCATAACTATGCCACCACCCTCCTCTGGTGGGATACATATTATTCAAATGCTAAATATTCTTGAAAATTTTGATCTAAGCTCTTTTAAACATAACTCAAAAGAATATATAAATGTACTTGGTGAGGTTATGAAATATGCGTACTCAGATAGATCTAAGTATTTGGGTGATCCTGACTATTATGACGTTCCAATTGATAAACTCACTAGTAAAGATTATGCAGGAAATTTATTTAAACAAATAAATATAGGACAACAGATACCCTCCAATAAAATCTATCCAGGAAAATATATTGATAATGAAAGTTATGAAACTACTCATTTTTCTGTTGTAGATAGTGATGGAAATATTGTCGCATCTACATACACTTTAAACTCCAGTTTTGGTTCTGGCGTTGTGATTAAGGGTACTGGAATATTAATGAATAACGAAATGGACGATTTTTCTATAGCGCCTGGAGTACCAAACCAATTTGGTCTTCTTGGAGCCAAGGCAAATGAAATTATTCCAAACAAAAGACCTCTTAGCTCCATGACTCCCACGATAGTATTTAAGGATAACGATTTCTTTTTTACAACTGGTTCTCCAGGTGGAGCTAAAATTATATCCGCAGTCTTGCAATCAATATTAAATATAGTAGATTTTAAAATGAATGTTGAAGAAGCAACAAAAGCTCATAGAATTCACCATCAATGGCAGCCAGATCTTCTTCAAATAGAATTTGGTATTGAAGAAAATTCAAAAGAATGGTTATTAGATGCGGGTTACAATATTAAAATTATACAACCGCAAACAAATATTCAATTGATAATGAATAAAAATGACACTTATTTTGGTTATGGTGATTTCAGAAGACCAGATAGCTTTGCATCAGGAGATATTAAATGATTGATAAACTTTTAGTAATTGGTTTTTATGCTATTCCAGTTTTATTATTATTGTTAATTTGTTACTTCATAACTAGAAAAAAATAGTGAATATCATGGATGTTTGAATTTCTAATATTACCTATTTTATTTATAACAATTGGAAGCTTTTCTTCGTTAGTGATATATCGATTGCCTATAATGGAGGCAGGTAGTTCAGATATAAATTTATTTAATCCTCGTTCCCATTGCCCAAAATGCAAGCAAACCTTACCAGTAAAAAGCTTAGTGCCAGTTATGAGCTTTATAATTTATCGAGGAAAATGTTCATTATGCGGTCTAAAAATTCCATATTCTTATTTATATAATGAATTGGTGCATTTAACCATTGGAAGCATATTTTTTTATTACCTTGGATTTACTTTAATTTTTATATTTAGTTATTTAATATTTTCTTTATTGTATGTTCTGCTTGTTTTAGATTTTAAATATCTATATTTACCCATTTCTCTAAATATAATATTTGTTATAACTGGAATGGTTGCTAATATTTTTTTTGAGCTTTATCTATCCAATCAATATAGTAATATTGTTTATGAAAGTTCTATAAATTCATCAATTCTTGGATTTTCTTTAGGATTTAGCTCACTCTGGTTTATAAATTACATTTATAAATTATTGAAAAAAAAAGATGGTATAGGTGGGGGCGACTTTATTCTATTTGGTGGTATTGGTGCCGTTCTAGGGCCAATTGCATTACCGTTAGTTATGCTTATAGGATCGCTATTTTCAATACTAATATATGTAATTTTTATCACAAGAAATGCAACTTCAAATGAAATACCTTTGGGTGCTGGTCTAATTTGTGGATTTTTTATTTATGTAATTCTAAAATTCTATGAACTAAATGTTTTTTATATTGTCTTATAAATAAGACCTTTGAATGCCATCTTAATTCATATCCCCTAGGTCATTAAAAAGCAGGTTTTAGACCTGCTTTTTTTTAATTCTTTTTAATTTATGTTATAAATAGAATAATGAAGATTAACCATTAATAAACAATAAATCATGAAAAAAATATCACTATTACTAATTACATCAATATTTGTTATATCCTGTTCACAATCCAATGTTCAGGAGAGCCAGGAAACGCCTATAGTTGAATACGTCTGGCATAGCGCTGGACCAGATTTCAATGCTGAAAACCTTGCCAAAATAATTAATGAATGGAATGCCATTATTACAGATTCTGGAATGAATATGTTGGGTGCAAATATTCTATCTCCTGCTGAGTCTAATGAAGGCTTTGATTTTATTTGGGTCATGAGATGGCCATCAATGTCAGCAAGAAATGCTGGCTGGGAATGGTGGGAATCCAGTGGTGCTCAATCGAACTGGGAAAAAACTATCGATGGAATAATGAGTTACAGCATTGAAAATGTATATCCATTTGAGGTAGTAGATGTAGCTCAACCTAGAGTTGAAAACGAATCTGGATCATTTTTGAATAGATTTCATTTTTGTAATTTTAATGATGGAGTTGATCAAGTTGCATTAAAGGAATTTAAAAGCGCAGTTGATGGAACAGTTTGGAGTGATACTTATTGGAATGTTTTATTGAGTCCTACTTTCAACCCAGATCCAAGACCAGATTTTGTTTGGTTAGATTTATGGTTAGACCAAAACGATAAAGATGCAGCATTAGGGAAATTTATGGAAAGTGATTATGCAGCTATGTATGAAGAAAGCTTTACTTGCAATACATCTGATTTTAGTGGAACTGTGATTAGATAACTAATGGAGCGGGTAGAGAGGATCGAACTCTCATCAAAAGGTTGGAAACCTCTTATAATAGCCATTATACGATACCCGCTATTTTTCAGAAATCATTATAAATAAAAAGGAAGCTAATTGCTTCCTTTTTTCATAGCAAAATAACTAATAAATTCAAATCAATACATATGACTTATATTTTTCTGAATCTAAACACGTTGCATTCTGATTAAACTCTTCTTTAATAGCAGTCGATTCCTCATCTATAACCCATTTTGTTTCTAAAAATTCTTCATGATCATTCATAAAGAATGAATTAACCCAAATAAAATCATTACTATTGCTTAGACTAATATAAGAAAGTTTATATGGGATTTTTAATCGCCCTACCGCATTAGAAAATCTATCAATAGATATTCTAAATGTACCGAAATTATATTCAGCATTATAGGTACATCTTAAAATTTCTACATTTAAAATATCATCAGTAACTTTCGGGACTTGTTTAATTATATCTAGTGCGCTTGATTGATGGATAGAAAAATTACAAGAAGAAATCTTTTCAAATTCATTTGTATTAAGAGTATTAACAAAATCTGCAACAACTTTAGGATTTTTAATTGATCGAACTGAAAAAATAAATTTTTTAACTTCCTCGACCTTGTCAGGAAATAATATATCTATATCTAAAAATTCATCGAAATCATTTAAATGATCATCAATAAATAAAGATAGAAAAGATTCTAAATTTATTAAAGATACATTCTTATTAAGATCGCAATAAAAGTAATCTTGGTTATATTTATAATCTGGTGTAATCAAGCTATTTAGAGAAAGAGCTTGCTCTTTTTCTTGATTACAAGACACAAGAATAAAAAGGAAAGAAAGAAAATAAATGTTTTTAAACAGTTGAGTCATCAAGAGTAGTTATAATGTTTATATGAAATTATATACTCGACTAAAGCTATTTTTAATAATTATATTATTTTCAAATATTACCCATGCCCAAAAGTATGTGATTGGGTTTGGTTCCTGCTTGGATCAAAATGCTCCGCAACCTATATGGGGTTCTATAGAAAGAGACTCTATAGACTCTTTCATTTTTCTCGGTGATAACGTTTATGGTGATAAACCATCTGGTGATCTTAGTGAAATGAAATCTGCTTATAACAAGCAGGAACAAATGATTCCTGCTTGGTTAAGTAATGTAATGGTTGAAGCAGTTTGGGATGATCATGATTATGGTATTAATGATGGAGGTGGCACGTATCAAAATAAATATGAATCCAAAGAGTTATTTTTAGATTTTTGGAAAATTAATCCTGATGATGATAGATATAAAAGAGATGGCACATATTTTAATAAATTATTAAATATAAATGGTGTAAGGGTTCATTTAGTAGCTCTTGATACTAGATTTTTTAGATCAGACTTAATAAAGCTAAAAGGTAAATACCCTTTATTTGGGATTAATGAAACTAAAGATGCAACTATTCTTGGAGATGAGCAGTGGACATGGCTTGAAAAGACCTTGCAGGTTAATGCTGATATTGTAATTTTAATATCCTCTATTCAAGTGTTACCAAAAGATCATGGTTATGAAAAATGGTCCCTGTTTCCAAATGAGATGGAAAGATTGATAAATAATATTCAGAATATTAAAGCCAAAACTATAATTATTTCAGGTGATAGGCATAAAGCAGCTATCTACAATAATAAAGATATCTTTGAAATAACATCCTCGTCATTAAATAGGCCTATTAGTACTTTTAATATGATGCGTGCTAATGAAACTGACTCACTCATGATCGGTAAGGTATTCAACAAAGAGAATTATGGCCTACTAATAATAGATACTGAATCAAATACTGTTGAAATGAGCATTAAAGACATAAAAGGAACTACTATAAATACTGTAAATGTTAACTTTTAAAAATATTTCTTATAGAATCTATTTTCCTGATAAGCTGTAAATAATGACTTCTATCGGTTTGATATTTCCTGACCAACTTTCTAAAGATAATATGGTTCTAAAACAAGCTCATATAAATGATCTAATCATATTTTATGAGCCGTTAGAAACTTTCTATGAAATTAATCACCATAAACATAAGTTAGTATTTTTAATAAGTGCTTTTAGACATTTTAAAAACTTTATTAATCGTACAAATTCACTCCATGAAAAAATAAGTAAAAAGCCAAAATCTAGTTTAATTAATTATCTTGACGATCTATACAAAGAAAATTCATTCAATAATCTTATGGTTTCAAAGCCATCTGACTTCAAAACTCTCAAAGATCTTATGTATTTTTGTCAATCACATGAAGTCAAGCTTGAGGTTTTTGATGATAAGAAATTTATTTCAAGTTCGAGTGATTTTGAGACATGGTCTGAAGGAAAAAAAACTACAATTCAAGAGTACTATTACAGATGGCTTAGAAAAAAATTTAATATACTAATGAATGAGGATGGAAAGCCTATAGGTGATAAATGGAATTTTGATAAAGAAAATAGAAAAGGTATTTCTCAACTAAAAGAAGAGATTCCAAAAAGAAATAAAATTAAATCTGACTCTATAACTGTTGAGGTCATGATAGAGATAGAAGAAATGTTCCCATCTTCACCTGGAAATATTGAAAACTTTAATTGGGTGGTTACTCATGATGATGCTTGGGATTTATTCATGCAGTTTCTTGATATATTTTTACCTAATTATGGTACTTTTCAGGATGCAATAAATAAAGATGATGCATTTATGTATCACTCTTTATTATCTCCATATCTTAATGCAGGCCTTCTAGATCCGCACAAGTGTGTAAAAGCTGCAGAAGAAGCTTATAAGAAATCAAATGGATCTATTCCAATAAATTCAGTTGAGGGTTTTATTAGACAAATCCTAGGATGGAGAGAATTCATTATGGGTGTCTATTGGGATAATATGCCTCAGTATAAAGATTATAATTTTTGGTCACACTCAAGAGGTCTGTCGGATAGTTGGTATGAAGGTTCTACAGGAATTCCGCCTCTTGATACAGCAATTATTGAATCAAATAAATATGGTTATACACACCACATAAATAGACTAATGATAATTTCAAATCTTATGAATCTTTCAGGAGTTCATCCTGATTTAATTTATAAATGGTTTATGGAAATGTATGTGGATTCAGCTGACTGGGTAATGGTTCCAAATGTCTATGGCATGGGAACATTTGCTGATGGTGGTATATTTTCAACTAAACCTTATATATGTGGATCAAGTTATATGCTGAGGATGTCTAATCATAAAAAGGGTGAATGGTGTGATATTGTTGATGGCCTTTATTGGAGTTTTATAGAAAGAAATATTAAATTTTTTGAAAAGAATCCTAGGCTCTCTTTAATGACTAAAGCCTTAAGTAGATTAGATAAAGATAGGAAAAAAATGATTTATAGTAAAGCTAAAGATTTCATTAACATTAACACAACCTAGGACGAGTATTCTAAATCAGATAACATGAAATCCATGGCTGATTTAGACATGATTTCTCTATTATGATCAGTCCCTTTAATAGATTTAAAATTCCATCTAAAAGGAATATTAAATTTTTCTCCAATAAATATTAAGTGATCAAAATAATTTAAACCTCTTTCATATCTATCAGAGCCTTGATTCATTGCACCAACGCTAGTATTCAAAGAGCTATGATTTGGGTCATTATCTTCATCACCTAAAAAAAATAATATTTTGTTGGACATTAACCATTCAATTCTTCCTGCTTCTAGAGGCATATCTTTTATACCATAAGGGAAATCTTCATTATTAATAAAGGTATACCAACCTGCACTTCCTAGTGCCGCCCTACTAATTTTTTTATCATTTCCATACATCAAATACCTATGCGTAAATTGAGAGCCTCCAGAAAAGCCAAATACACGATAATTATTTGTTTCTAAGTTATATCTATTTTTAAAATAGCTATAAAAATTAGATAAAGAATTATCAAGCCATCTATCTTTATTCTTAATTAAATTTCCTGAATGAGTTGCCATTCCAAGAGTAGAGTAATGAGGAAAGTGGGTTTTTGTAAAATGAGGTGCTACTAATATTACATTTTTTTCCTTTGAACTCTCAATCCATAGGTCTAGATATCCATCAACATCCCGTGATGCTCCGTGAATAATGAATAAAACTTCAGTATTCTTATCTATTATTTTAGGCATAACAAATAAAAGTTTTACATCGGGTTTGTTCCAAGCCGCAAAAGTTAATTGACTAATCTGAGAGGCATGCAATGCATTCGAAGTAAAAGTTACAAGTAATAATGTATATAAAAAAAAGCTTTTCATAATTTTATTCTATCAATGATTGATATTTAATAGGTTAAAATACAGAAAAATATATTAGCTATAATTACGTGACTGATAATACAAATCTAATTCAAAAAATTCATGAATCTAAGTTCAAGCTTACCTTTGTCTCAAGTGGCGGAGGAACAAATGCAATTTCTTCACTATTGAAAGTACCTGGAGCTAGCAATACAGTTCTAGAGTCTTATATTCCTTATTCAAAGAAATCTATGGACTTATTTCTAAATAGAAAACCAGACCACTACTGCTCATTAAATACTTCTTTGAGTATGGCAGCTAACGCATATAAAAAATGCATACAAATTGATAAAGAATATAAAAAAAAATATTTCATTGGCATCTCAGTAACAGCAAGCTTAGCGACAACTTATACAAAGATTGGAGATCATAAATTTTATATATCTCTTCAAACGGAATCTTTTACAAAATCAATAGAATGTTTATTAATTAAAGGTTCTAGAACAAGGGAAGAGGAAGAGCAATTAATAACTGAATATGTTTTAAGCCTTCTAGCTGAATTCTGTGGGATTAAAAAAGATCTTCCAATCCATGATGAAATACCAATCATACATATAGTAAAAGCTGAGAAATCTTGGAAAAAATTATTAAATAATGATGTTAATTTTGTATCAAGTGACAGATCTACTCCTGAGCTAATTTTTCCAGGTTCATTTAACCCTCTTCATGATGGTCACTTACGAATGAGAGAACTAGCTGAAAAAAAAACAGGCATGCGGGCTACTTTTGAAATTTGTGCGAGAAATGCTGACAAGCCTCCCCTTACTTTTCATGAAATAAAAAGAACACTTGATCAATTTACTGAGAATGATAGCTGGGTAATGACTTCAGCAGGAAGGTTTAGTGAAAAAGCTGAGATGTTCCCTAATTCTGTTTTTATTATTGGCGCTGATACACTGATGAGAGTTTTTGATGAAAAATTTTATTCAAATAAGAAAGATATGATTGATCATATTGAGAGATTCAATGATCACAATATCAACTTTCTTGTTTTTGGTAGAAAAGTAAATAATAAATTTATATCGCTAAGGGATATTAATATTCCTAATAATATTAGAAACAGATGTACCGGATTTGAAGAAGGTAGCTTTAGAGATGATATCTCTTCAACAGAATTAAGACTGGAAGAATAGAAGCTTAGTTATGTGGTGGAAGCTTGGCTTCAACAAACCATTCATGGACTCTTTTTGCAGGATTAAACTTTTTCAGTCTCATCTTTTTATTTTCAAGAGTAAATTTCCTAGTCTTGATAGCTGTGTAATGATAGGTATGGCTATCACGAGTTTCGCCTTCAGGAATTAAGTATACTTTTGTTTGTTTTTTATCAGCCATAATAGAGTGGAATTATACACAAAAATACTAAAATGAGAATAAAAGAAAATTAATATTTCAACTTAAAACTTACGCACTTCATCTTTGTTCCATAAACCCCAATAAGCTCCAACATCACCTTCACTATCAACTTTCCAAGATTCATCAAAAGATGAAAAATAAAAAATATCAATATTATTATTCTTGGACCAAAGCTGTATATTAATAAAATATTGTAAATAGTTTTTATAAGATGGATGTGCACCCCACAGGTCACTTCCAGCACTAGGCCAGCCCGTTTCAGTAATTATAACTTTTTTACCATTAGCAGCCTTTGTAGCCTCTTGAAACATATCTTTCATATAAAGCAAAGAGTACTCTGATGCGCACCCTTCCCAAAATGGGTAGCAGTTAGCAAGAATAACATCACAAGCATTTGTTATATTAGGCCTATCTCTAAACTCATAGTAGGCATCAACATAACCAACAGGTATGTTGTTTATATTTTCTTTAACATAATCTATATAAGAGATGAGCTCATCTTCAGATAGTTCTTTTCTATAAATAACTTCATTTCCAACAGCAGCAATATTTACTAACCCTTTTGAAGCTAGTTTTAATAAGCCCTCTATTTCATTATCATTACTTTTTAGATCATCGCTAAGCCAAGCTCCAACTAATGTTTTAAAACCCATATCAACAGCTATTTGAGCAATCCTTGCATGCTCATCAGTTGAAGAAAATGTTCTAATCCAGTTTGTGTAAGGTTTTAATATACTTAATCTTCTTTTGATCTGCTCATCAGATACAAAATCACCTGGCTGTTGTTCGTCTTCATATAAACTAAAACATATTCCATGGATTTTGCTTTCAACAATTTCACTACTGAGTTCTTTCAATTCATCTTCAGAAAGACTATCTAGATTTATCCCAAGTAATGATTTAATTTTTTCATCTCTCAAAGACATTTTAATTTGCTCCTTCGTTTCTTTGACTTAATTGTTTTTTAATTTCAGCTGCTCTTTGTTCATCTATCTCGTAGTCACGCATTACATAAATAGCAAATAGTGTTCCTACAACTGGTATTGTTGAGTAAGCGATTCTAAGACCAGTAAGAGCTCCTTCAGGCTGTGTTGAAGCATCACCTGCAAAACCAACGTAGTACATAATCAGACCTGATAAAAGTCCTGCAAGAGCAGTACCAAGCTTTATCATCCACCAATATATTGCTCCAAATGACCCTTCTTTTCTTGGGAGACCTTTTCTTAATTCCTCATAATCACAAGCATCTGCTGTCATACTCATCATTAAAGTAAATAACCCGCCAATTCCAAATGAGAAGAAAGGCAGAGCAAATAAAAACATATATGGCTTACCTGGAACAAACAAAAACCAAAATAAGACATATCCAATAATTGATATACATTGAGAAATTATAAAGGTTTCTTTTTTTCCATATGACTGAGCCATTTTTGATACCAAGGGTATTACTAGAAATGTGGTAACAATAGCACCAACACTTCCATGCATTGCAGGCCATATACCTGCTGCCGATGCATCTCCAGAAAATAGATAGTGCACAATAATAAAGAATGAGAATGCAGCAATGGTTTGAAAGGAATTAAAAACTAGAAAGGTTGCAATACATAGTTTTCTAAATGGAATGTTTTTCCATGCATCTCTAAATATATAAAAAATATTAATAATACTCTTTCCAGCATTGTCTCTTGTAAGAGGAACTAAATGATCATCGTTAAGTGTTGATTTACTTTTAATAAAAATAGCAGGAATTATTGCAAGTAAAGTGCATAAGACACCGAATATAATTGAGAGAGTGCGTGTTCCTGTTGCAGCATCGACAAAAATATTAGGATCATAAATAATAATCCAAATCCATGGAGCAAGAACCCATGCAAATTGACCTATAAATTGAGACACTGCCATGATTTGAGTTCTTTCATGAAAATTGTCACTCATTTCATAACCCATAGCTACAAATGGCACACCAAAAATTGTAATACCAAGATAAAAAATTAAATTAAATATTAAGAAATACCAAAAATTATAAGTCTCACCATTTTCAGGATAAAGCTGCCAAGATAATATGAATGCGATGCCTGTTAATATGCCGCCAACAAAAACATACTGCCGTCTTTTACCCCATTTAGATTTTGTATTATCAGATATAAAACCCATTAATGGATCTGTTAAAGCATCAATAAATCTAGGTACAAAAGCAATAACTCCATACAATAGTGGATTAAATCCAAGATCTTGGATTAATACAACAATAAATATTGATAGTAATGCTGGAAAAAGTTGATTGGCTAACATTCCAAGACCAAATGCTATTTTCTGGCCCAACGAAACGCTATTAGTTATATTTTCTATGTTATTCATATGAAATCCCCCCTGGATTCATATAGTTAATTAATTTCAAAATTTGTATAAGAATTTTTTATTACATCAAAAGTTATTTTTTTATTTCTATTTATATCTACTATGCCCCAGTACTCTTCATTTGCAGTGCCGTCATATGGTGTTCCATCGCTATTAGGAGCTGATCCACCAGTATCTTGTTCACTTGGATTTCCTGCTTTCCATAAACCATCTGTGAATTGAAAAATAAAAGAGCCAATATTCTTATCTGAATTATTTAATACATCGTTAATAATTTTTTTATTGGCGTCAGCTTGGGCTTGTTGATTTTCGCCTTTATTGTATTTAGATGTTGATTTTGTCATGAAACTATCAGCTCCAATCTCAGCAAAATACATAGGTTTTTTACTAAGTTTCTCCCACTCTTCAAATATAGATGCCGGCTCATCCCACCTATAAACATTCATACCCCAAACATTGATACTAGATGCTATTTTAAGAGCATCTTTACTTGGCAGATCGCCATGTGCACTAGAGACCAGCCTACTTGGATCTTCTATTTGTATAATCTGAGAAACAAGTTCCATGGATTTATACCAATTATTTATATCCCCACCAAACCATTGTGGATTATAGTTATATTCATTTCCAAGCTCCCACATTAAAATTGCATCATGATCTTTATATTTTCTGATGTAGTTAATAAAAGTACCTGAAACGATATCGAATTTACCTTGTTGGTTATATCCAAAACTAATAACAACCTTAATTCCAGCTTTTTTAAATTGATCTAAGACTGCTATATCATCAATAGGCTCATAGACTCTAACAGTATTTATACCAGCCTCTTTCATGAGTGATAAATCTTCTTCCAAGTTTATAAAGTTTCTTTTTGTTTTTCCAATTTCAACTGGGTGATAACAAATCCCCTTCATATAAAATGGGTTATTATTTACAAGCAAAGTATTGTTAGAGATCGTAACTTCAATAGAATGTGCTGAAACTACAAATATTAAAAAAAGAAATTGTAAAAAAGTTTTCATAATTATTATTGATTAATTGGAGGTAGGTTTGAAGTCTCTAATAAAGCATCAAGATCGCCATTAAAAGTTTTTTTAATAGGGTTGCCTCCTCTAGACAAACCATCAAATACATTTTGATCTACTTTTTCCCATAAAGGATATTTTGCTTCGCCATGAACAGTAAAAAGTCCAAAGTGATTTTCAGAGCCATTTTCATTTTGTGAGTCTTTCCATGGCTCATCAAATGCAGAAAAATAAAAACAAGAAATTGATTTAGCTAAACACACATCGGTAATCATCTTATAGTATAGTCCCAGCTTATATTCGTCTGCCGCTTCCGTACCACCATAACCATATAGATCTGAAGCTACACTTGACCATCCTGTTTCTCCAATATGAACTTGCTTTGATGAATCAATACCATGAATATATTCTTGAACACTGTTGAATTGACTAAGCTCATATTCAACAGATTTTTGTATGGCTTTTTTAATAATATCTTTTTTACTTAAATCTTCTGAACCACTAGACAGATTCCAAAAGACTGGATTGTAATAAGTATCATGGAATGCATAGGTATGCATAGATACATAATCTACAGACCTTATTAATTCATCTAGGTCGTCATTATGATATTCCTCTGAACCACCACCCCAAGATGCGAAATTATCAGAACTTGTTATCCATATATTATTATTAATAGTTCCATTAATTTTAAGATCTTGAAGATACTTTACCCATTTTAAAATATATTTTGGTTCTAAATGATAACTTGTTGCCCAATGCACCATAGCCTCATTGCCAACAGCAATGACCTTTACGATATCTTGATAGTCTTGAGCCAATCTAACAGCCTCTGCTATTTCAACTTTATTACCCTCTAAATCTTCTTCATTATGAATTGGTAGATCTGTAAATGCATCCTTGCACTGAACCCATGCGCCTAGCATCACATACATTTCAAAATCTGAATCTGAATTCTTAAGTTCACTAATTGCTTTTAGCGTATTTTCAGCAAAAGGATGATGAAGGTCATACGTCCTAATAACTCTAAAGCCTTGAGCAAACATTATCTGAAGATCTTCTTTGATATCCTCAATTGAAGGCTGGACCTCACGAGATTTTCCTCTGTAACCACCATAAGAAATAGCAGGATAATTGTTATTACCAATAATATCTTTTGCGTTCTTGCTCATAACCAAATCTCCAGATTTACTACATGAAGCTATTAAAAAAAAAGAAATGAGAAGTAATTTCTTCATTTTTTAACGTTTACATGCAACGCCTTTATTAAATTTGTTCTATTAAATATATTTTGTGAACTTTCAAAGTTTAGCTGATGGCCATTTACAGTTTCCTCAGAACCGTCCATTGAAATAATTTTTATATCTTCTTTAATAGACAGACTATAGATTACTGGCACTTGGCAAATCGTATAAGCTAATGAATTTGATCCTATAGGCATGTATTCAATTTCATTATTTAGATTTACAAATTTAAAAGATTTTTCTTCTGCCATAAATTCATTTTTGCGCAATAAAGTTGGTTCAAAACTAATCTTTCCATTATCAACAAAAAAACCTAACTCATAAAATCTGCTAATGACATCCTCTTTTACTTGTCCTGTCATTCCTGGCTGCTGAACACCTCTACCTCTTGGAGTGTGAGAGTAGGGATCGGTTGGAAAGGCTCCATATAGTTCTGGGGACTTGTTAACACCTATTCCTTCATTTATTTCAAAATAATGATCAAATAATCGTCCTATTGTTTTTGAATCAATATTTTTATCAATAGAGGCTTGAGTAACTTCTGCTGAGGCTAATAATAACTTTGATACCATATGCCAATAGATTGACCCTAGTCCCTCATAACCATAAAAAGTACCAGACCTCCCTGTAAAAGATTTATGATCAAATACAACTTCAAAAATATCTAGTATTAAATCCTTCTCTTCTTTCACAAACTCCATATATTTTGATGGTAAATTATCTAATTCTCTGATTAAGCAGCTAGCATTATGGAATGAGCCATTAAAGTGATATTTATTATTAATATCTTTTATAACTACCTGGTGATTTCCATCTTTGACTAATAAAGATAAAAGAGAAGATTTATTAAATTCAGTTTCAGGAATAATATTTTTATCTAAAAAACCTAATAAATTCTTATTGGGATAGAGAATATAACTATATTGTTCATCCCAAAATAAAGAACTGCTTTTTAGACTATCTAATACTTTTAAACTTTCTTCTTCAGAAAGATAACCTGAGCTTAAGACTCCAACCTGACCTTCAAGCATCTCAGAAAGTCTATCAATAGAAATTTCATTGGCGCCTAGACTCACAAGATTATAAGCATGATATAAACCATCATTTCTTTTATTGCTATCAATTGTTTCTTCTAAAACTTTTTGCACTATTTCAAGAAAATTGATTACCTTCTTTCTGTCTAGATGTTCTTTAAAACCTGAAAAATTCGATGTATAAATCCTATCTCTGTACTCAGCAGCATTTTCTCCAATTTCATCAACAAACTCTTTTCGAGCTTTATCAGATACATCTGAAGTTAGTTTACAAAAAGATGAGTTAAGTTTTTCAAAGAAGTGAAATAGTTCAGTAGAGATCTCAAATGATGATGCATTATCATTTTTAAGAATAGTAATAAAAAAACATAAAAAACGTCTTAAATAGTAGAGAGTTACCATTGAAACACCATTTCCCACTAGAGCATTATTTGCATCATTCCACTCTGGTCTTTGTGTGTTCATCCAAATACCAGCACCAGGAATGAAATTTGAAAGCTTAGCTAAAATTGTAGTTAAAATTTTCTCAAAGAAATTTACTTGATGTTTTAACCCTTGATAGTTCCTTAATATTGCTCCGTCAGCACCCTCTTTCTCTCTATCTGATTCAATTTTTTCTGCTAAATCAAAATTAAAATCTATAGTATTTTTAGGATCTTTATAAATAGATTTATAGTCCTTGATAGCATATGGAACATTAGCATATACAAAATCATTTTTATCAAGAAAGGAATTTAGCCTTTGAGGGAAATATTTTTCAGAAAATTCTAAAAATTTGAGAAGGTATATTATTTGATGATCACCCCAGTAACCTATATAGGACCATGGATTATCAGCTTCTATTGTTTCCCAGTCAAAGCCATTTTTAGTTAATCTGTATGGATTATATCCATCGAATGTAGATGCATTTAAAAACCGATATATCATGCCGTCAATAAACTGAGGGTATGAATAAGCAAGAGCTTCCCAGTTCTGAAATATATCTCTCCAGTTACCCTGATAATCTAAAACTTTTTCATCTGTAATATCGTCTCTTGTATTAATAGAAAATTTATTCCAAGGTCGACTTGGATCGCCATGCCTTCTGCTAAACTTAATTGGTAAGTACTCTGTAGCCAGTCTTTTGAAGTCTTGAGAGCTGCTTTGATCAATAGTGTTTCTTAAAAATGTAAGATCAAGATAATCAGGCCATTCTATAAAGGTTGAATCCATTTCCTTAGAGCAATATTTGTTTGCATTTGATATATATTTAATAAAGTCACTTTTTTCTACAACATAGTCTTTATCAAATATTCCGCCACGCATAATATTAAACAAGGTGTTTGCAAAATGTCTGATATTTCTTCTTCTATCACTTGAAAGTTGAATTCCATCAGAAGAACCGACAAGTTTATAAAGCTCATTCGATGAATTGAGAATTTCTTCATTAATATCTTCAATTATATTTTTATTTCTAGATAAACTATCTTTAAGTTCTATAAGATCTGAGGAAGATTTATTAATATCAGCTGCAAACATCCATTCTTCTTTTTGACCGCCTTTCAGGCAGAAAGATGATTGAACAAAATAAGCCCCTTTTTCAGCTTTAATATCAGTCTCTTCATTTATATCAAATCCTTTTCTAAAGGCATCCAACTGAAGCGATGATAAAAGTACTTTATTTTCTTTAAGCCCTAGATGAAAAACAATATTGGATTTTAATGCTTCGCTTGGCTCTGCTCTATCAACAATAGTTGCGCTTAAAGCAAAAATTCCTATTTTAGAACCTTTATCTAATTCATTTCTTTTGTAAGCATCAGCTAAATTACTTGTATTATTTTGAATACTTTCATCAAGACCCCAAGGCAATATATTTTGAAACCCATCAAGCGATGTAACTGTTATATCATCATTGTTTAGATTCTTGATCGAAGAAGTTTTTACAAAACCGTATTTATCACAAGTTGTCCATTGATATGAAAATTTAAGTCCTAGATCATTATTAATCTCTTCAAAAATTACTTTGTTGCCTCTCAGGTTTTTATAGAGGTTTCTTTTATTTTGATATATAAAATCAGATGTTTTGGTAAAAGGTTCCCAAAGATAGTTTCTATTATTTTTTTGAACATGGAAGATAGATTTACTTCCAGTTACTTCATGGGATTCAGTAATTTTGTCATCAGTGTAATAAGGAAATAGTGCATTGTTACTATTTTTCCTCCCAGCACTAAGAGCTCCTGTTGACGAAATGAAAAGCCAGTGGTCATAAGCACTCACAATACTCATAAAAAATGGTCTCATTTTATTTACATTAGAAATCTTATAAAAATTTTCTTTATTTATAACAACTTCTTTTCCTTCTATATTTAATTCAGATGCATTGATTAAGCTATCGCCAAGATATAACTCTTTTCTATTTGTCATAATTTACTATGCCTTATTAATATTTTTTTTATAAAAATTTAGATTGCCATGAAGGCAAGCATGCTCTTTCTCGACAATACCAATCTTAACCATTTCAAGAATTTGTAAATGAACTAATTTTTTATCGCCATAAAAATATTCAACAAACTTATCCTTATCCATAATTTTAAAAATTGATCTAATGAGTCCGCCTGCAATATAAACACCTCGACCTGAAATAAAAGTTAAAGCCATATCTGAAATGGTCTCAGCCAAAGATTTAATAAACCCATCTATAACAAGATTTGCCATATCATCATTAGAGCCATAACGAGCAACTATATCTTCAGAAGTCATTCTCACTCCTGTTTTATACTCATAAATACTTGAAATAGCTTTGCCTGATAATACATCTTCAAGAGTCCTAAAATGATCATCATTTTCAATAAAGTAATTTTTTAAAAGTGTTTTTGTTAGTCCAGTTGTATTACCGATTTCGGTAGGAGTAACCTTATCGTCTCCAATAAGTAATGCTGCTCCAAGACCAGTACCTGGACCAATAAAGAAACTATTATTATTAAACTCAGACCCATCCTTTATAAGTGATATATCCTTATCTTCATAAGCAGCCAAGCTATGACCAATAGACTCCCAATCATTTAATAAATGACATGTTTGAAAATTAAATGATTCCTGTATATCTTTTTCGTTAATAGAAAAGTCTCTATTAGTCATAGTAATTGAACCATTAATTTTTGGTCCAGCTACGGATATAACCAAGTTATCTATATTTTTTCCTTCGATAAGATTGGCTAAAATATCATTAAAGCCTTTAATGCATGAAAGTTTAATTTTATTTGTATCTTTAAGAGAAGATAAATCACCATCAGCATACGCATATCTTAAATTTGTTCCACCAATATCAATTAATAGTACTTTACTCATAACTTACTGACTTTATTTTGCAGGCATTATAGCCTTTGTTATTAATATATTTCACTGAATGCACATCAAGTATCCAATTACCTTCCGTCGAAAATGAAGCCCTAGAAGTAATTGAAGAAAGATTAAAATTATCAACTTCAAGGCAGGCAAGAGGTATCTCAATTACTTGCCACTCATTTGTTTTGTTATCTGCAAGAGCATTAGATAAATCAAAAGACTGATAACAAATATTAGAACCTGAATTTTTAATACTTTCTTCAGTCTTAGAGCAACCAATGTTAAAGCTTATTTTTTTATTAGATACTTTATTTGGTCTCACGACTAGTTGAATAGCGCCTTTGTTCATATAAGTTAGATCTTCACTTGCCCCACTAGCTATTTCCCAAGATTTATATGAAATCTGATTACCAAAATTTATATTTTTTGCATCATCTTGTTTTTTAAAATCAAATTTACTAATAGTAATATCGGACTGCAAATGTTCAAATACGTCAGAACTAATTCCCTCATATGTTATTTGATTTTTAATAGGATCAAAATATGATATTACCTCTCTATAGGAAGGATATGCCGAGCCTACAAACAAAGTAACTTCAGATGGGGCTGGTTTGGAATCTTCAACATTCACTAAATCTATAAATATATTATCTTTATACGAAAGGCCATACTTATACTTAAATAATGGATCATAGTTTGCATCACCAAAGTTAAGCTCAAATTGAGATGAATTTTTAGGCCACGAATAAGATAGCTTCCCTTTAAAATCATAAGATATCTTATTTTCCTGATTTGTAAATATTACATCAGTTACCCCTTCTATTGCAGAGCCAGGAAGCCACAACTGAACAAATGCATCTGATAAATTTAATTCTTCATTTATAATTAACGGTCTGCCAGAAATAAATAAAGAAACAGATGATATTTTTTGATCACTGATTTGCTTCATATAGTTTTTAAAACTTTTATCATGATTCTGATAAAAAAGAGTTTTTCTATCTCCATCTCCTTCGGCATATGGATCTTCTCCATATACAAAAATTACAAGATCTGGTTTTTTCTTATAGTTGGCATTATCTGAAAACTCAACAGTGCTTCCATTAGACTCAGCTTTTAATTTGATTGCCTCAAAAATACTTAAAGAATTAGGAAATTCATCATTAGTGTTTTCTCTCCCCTGCCATGTTATTGTCCAACCTCCCATGTGTTTTGTAATCTTGTTTGCTGAATCTCCAATAACTAAAATATGCTTGTTGGATGTTATTGGAAGAGTTTTATTATTATTTTTAAGAAGAACTATTGACTCTCTAACTGCTTGTCTTGCTATGTCTTTATGACGTGAATCACCAATATAATTAAAGGGATATTCATGCGGCTTTCTTTCATTAAACATACCTAGGAGATATTTAACAGATAGTATATTTTTAACGGCTTGGTCTAATCTTTCTTCTTTAATAATACCTTCTTTAACTTGCCTTAAGGTATTGATATAAAGTGGTTTCCACTCATCAGGAGCCATAAAAATATCTACCCCAGCATTAAAAGATTCTGGGCAGCTTTCTTTTGAACACCCAGGGACTTGCCCATGTCCATTCCAATCCCCTACAACAAGACCTCTAAATCCCATTTGATCACGGAGGATGTTATTTAATAAATACTTGCTACCATGTGCTTTTTGACCATTCCATGAATTAAAACTAGCCATTACTGTTTGAATACATGAATTAATTGCATCAAAATAAGGTTTACCATGAATATCTTTTAACTTTTGCTCACTAAGAATAGTATTGCCTTGATCTACTCCATTTTTTGTGCCGCCATCTCCTAAGAAATGTTTTGCAGTTGCTAAAACATGATTGTCATCAAGGAACTCTTTTCCCTCTCCTTGAAGACCCTTAATCATTGCTTCTCCAAGTAAAGATACAAGCTCAGGATCCTCTGAATATCCTTCATAAGTTCTACCCCATAAATCATTTTGAGGAACTGCTATTGTTGGTGCAAATGTCCAAGGTATGCCAGTTGAAAGAACCTCTTTAGCTACAACCTCTCCAATACTTTTAATAAGACTAGCATTCATGGTTGAGCCAAGGCCTATATTATGGGGAAAAATAGTTGCTCCAATTACATTGTTATGGCCATGTACAGCATCAGTGCCCCATAGAATAGGTATTACTATTCCCTCAACAACAGGAGATGCATCATAATATTCCTTACTTAATTCCTTCCAGTCATTTATAGAACTATTCTTATTTTTGTTAGGGAATTTGCCGCCACCATTTAAAAATGTGCCTAGTTGATATGCCTTAGCTTCTGCTGGAGTAACCTCATCAATATCTGGCATTATTATTTGCCCAACCTTTTGCTCTAAGGTCATTTTATTAATTAAATTATTGATTAGATCATAGTCTAAAGATACGGTGCATTGATTGGTATTAGACCAATCCACAGAATCATTCGATGCATTTGCTGATTGATCTATCGACTTGCTGCATGAAGAAATAAATAGAATAGATAAAATAAATATACTTTTTTTCATTTTTATAAATTTTAATTAAATAACCCATAAATTAAAGCAAGCACACTTACAACAATTACAGTATTAACATTAAATGATTTTGACGTACTAAAATTAATACCATTTAAATCAATTGCTTTAGGTTGGTCTTGATACCCCTGAATTAAAGATGTCATATAGCATCCAAATGCTGAGGCAAAAAATACAACACCCATTCGATGAATATATGAAAAATCTGGCAACAGATATAGCATTGCTGCAGATAATATAAGTGATGACATTGCTGCAACTAAGACTGATAGTGTTGTAGCCTTTTTCCAGAAAAGAGCAACCAAAAATATTACCAATATCCCAGGCGTAAATAGCCCTGTAAAGTTTTGTATAAATTGAAAAATAGAATCAAAACTGCCAAGAAGAGGTTTTGCCACTATTACTGCTGTTGCTAATGAAACAACTACTGCCTTTCTACCTGTGCTAATTAATTTTGCTTGAGAAACTTCATTTTTTGAGAATGTCTTATATATATCCATCGTAAATATAGTACTAATACTATTTGTCATGGATGCTAATGATGAAACTATTGCAGCAATAAGTGCTGCAAAAGTAAGCCCTAAAAGACCATTTGGAAGGAGTGACATCATTGTAGGATATGCTTGATCAGATTTCTCTAAAACTGGAAATAGCATAGCAGCACAGATCCCCGGTAAGACTATTACAAGAGGCATTAAGAGCTTTAAATATGCAGCAAACATGACACCTTTTTGTGCTTCTTTTATAGATTTTGCTCCTAGAGCTCTCTGGGTAATATATTGATTAAATCCCCAATATGCGAAATGACCTATCCAAACTCCTGCACCAATCAAAATCCATATACCTGGAAGATTTTGATATGAGGGATTATCTGGAGATAAGATCATATCAAATTTATCAGGTAACTCTGTGTAAACAATACTTAAGCCCTCTAAAACACCTTGTCCTTGGGATATCTTGCCTAAAGCTATAAAAGATACTGCTAAACCACCAAAAATTAGAAGGATCACTTGAACTATATCTGTCATAGCTACAGCCTTAAGACCTCCAGACAATGAATAAGCGAGTGACAGAAGTGCTAAAACTATCAACCCATTAGATAGTGACAAGCCTGTAAGTGTATTTATAGCTAATGATCCTAGCCACAAAACAGTAGTTAAGTTAATAAACACATAAACAGTTAACCAAAAAAAAGATAAAACAAGGCTCACTCTTTTATCAAATCTTTGTTCTAAAAACTGAGGCATTGTATAAATTCTTTTTTCTAAAAATAAAGGAAGGAAAAACTTAGCCATAACTATCAATGCTATTGCTGCTGTAAGTTCCCATACAGCAATTGCCATTCCAACAACAAAGCCCTGTCCTGACATTCCAATAATTTGTTCTGCGGATATATTTGCAGCTATTAAAGAAGCTCCTATAGCCCACCAAGGTAAAGATCTTCCAGCTAAAAAATAGTCTTCAGCACTTCGCTCTTGTCCTGACTGGTTTCTAGAAACATAAGTTGCTAAACCAATAATGCCTACACAATATAGCCCAACAATTATCCAATCCAATGTATTAAACATATCCTCTCCAAAAATAAATTTATACGTTACTTGCTATTATTTTAATATTCTTAAGTTTTTTAGTAATTTCAAACCATGATTTATTTTTAATAAAATTCTCAGGAATCATTGATGATGATCCTGAAGCAATCACATTAGTAAGCTGTAAGTAATCTTTTATATTTGTTTCTGTAATTCCACCAGTTGGTATGAATGAAATATCTGGAAACACTGACTTGTAAGCACTTAATCTTTTAGTCCCACCAGAAAGCTCTGCTGGAAAAAATTTTAATATTTTATGACCAAATTCTGAAGCCTGCATTATTTCGGATGGTGTCTGAATACCTGGTATTAATAAAATATTTTTTTGTTTTGCATAACTTGATAATTTTTCTGAAAATCCAGGTGTAATAATAAAAGTAGCGCCTGACTGTATAGCTAAATCTATATCACTTGTTCTTCTAATCGTTCCTACACCAAGAAAAATATCAGGATAATTCTTAAAATATTTTAATATTTTTTTAACTCTTTCATCTCTTAATGTAACTTCAATAATAGGTGTATCTGCTTTAATTAAACAGTCACAAATTTTTGAGACATCCTCTTCTGAGACCAGGGTACCCAGGGGTATTATTTTTAATTCTGTTATTAATTTTAAAACATCCATCAGAATATAGATGCTCCAGTATCCACAGATTTAACATTCTCTCTAAATGCTTTGAATAGCTCTCTTCCAATTCCTTCAGCGTTATTTGATACTTTATATAAGTCTCTTGTGTTTAAAGTTTTTTCATCAACCTGGAGGTTGAATGTTCCATTATTTATATCTATATCAATTTTATCATCTGTTTGTATCTTACCAATTAATCCACCAGTGTTGGCTTCAGGATAGATATGAATGACAGCAGGAACACTGCCTGAAGCTCCAGACATTCTTCCATCAGTAAGAATAGCTACTTCAAAACCTTTTGACTGGAGAACATTTAATGGAGAAGTTAATTTATGAAGTTCAGGCATTCCATTTGATGATGGCCCTTGCCCCCTGACTACAATAATACAATCTCTATCCAATTTACCTAAACCAAAGGCTTCAAGAACCTCATCTTGACTATCAAAAACAATAGCAGTACCGTCAATATAATTAATATTTGATTTTAGTGAAGAAGTTTTTATAATCCCTCTTCCTATATTTCCTTCAATTATTTTTAAGCCACCTGACATATTAAATGGATTATTTGAATCTCTAATAATACTTTGATCTGTGATTTGAGATGGAGTATTCCATACCAATTCATTATTTTTTATTTCAATTTTATTTCTGTAAACAGACAAATCATTACCTAACAAAGTTTGAACATCAGGAAATAAAAAACCTCCATCTAGAAGAGACCCAATAAAAGCAGCGACACCCCCAGCGGCATGAAATTCATTTACATCTGCTGATCCATTTGGGTATACGTTTGTTATTGTAGGCACAATAGCTGAAAGGTCGTTCATATCATCTAGAGTTATATTAAATCCACAAGATTCTGCCATGGCTATTAAGTGGATTGTCAGATTTGTTGAGCCTCCACTAGCTATCAAGCCAACCATTCCATTAACCCAACTTTTTGAAGAAAGCATTTCACCAGTCTTCATTCCTTTATTTTTTAAATCAAGAACAGCTTGAACAGTTCTATCAATAATTAGTTGCCTTTCTGCTGATTCTGGTGATACAAATGAGGAGCTAGGGAGTTGTAACCCCATAACCTCCATAATAAGCTGATTAGTATTTGCAGTTCCATAAAATGTACATGTACCAGAAGAATGATAAGCAGCTTGCTCTGAGCTGATTAAAGTTGATCTATCGACTTCTCCATTAGCAAATTTTTTACGCACAACATTTTTATCAGCATTAGATATGCCGGTTGGCATAGGGCCTGCAGGTATAAAAGCTATAGGCAAATGACCAAAACTTAATGAGCCAATTACCATACCTGGTACTATTTTGTCACATACGCCTAAACAAATTGCAGCATCAAAAACATTATGAGATAGACCTACGGCCGTAGATAAAGCAATAACATCTCTACTAAAAAGAGATAATTCCATTCCAGGCTCACCTTGAGTAATACCATCGCACATTGCCGGAACTCCACCTGCAACTCTAGCAATAGCATTTCTTTTTAAAGAAGATTCTTTTATTACATCCGGATAATCCTTCAATGGTGCATGAGCAGATAACATATCGTTATATGCAGAAATTATTCCAATTACATCTGCTCCATCAGCAGCGTCACCTTGTTGTGCTTTATCACAAGAAGCAAAAGCATGAGCAATATTACTACATCCCATATTTTTTCTAGCAGATCGACTTTGTTCAGTGGCTTCATGTATTTTTTTAAGATATTTAGATCTTAAATTCTTACTTCTTAAATCAATTCTTTTTTGAATTTCAATAATCTTGTTATTCATAATTATTATTTATTTCCGTTTTTCCAGGATCTGTACTCTCTTTTTAAAAGTAAGTCTGAATTTGAAGGGCCCCAACTACCAGAGATGTATTCTTCCATAGGAACATCTTCAGATTTCCATAAATCAATAATGTTGTCTATCCAAGACCATGAAGCCTCAACCTCATCTCTTCTAACAAATAATGCTGTATTTCCTTTTATGACATCTAAAAGCAATCTTTCATAACAATCCTGATGTCCAATTTCATTATAATCATGGAGATTTAAATCTAATGGGAGTTCCTGAAGATCAAAACCAGTTATATCAGGCTTTTTTGTATTTAACCTTAAATCAATACCTTCATCAGGATGTATTCTCAATACTAATTGATTAGGGGATAAAGAGTTTTTATCAGAAAAAATATTATGAGGTACATTTTTATATCTAACTACAATCTCAGAAGATTTTGATTCCATTCTTTTACCTGTTCTTATATAAAATGGGACACCGGCCCATCGCCAATTATTAATGGCAACCTTAAGTGCAACAAAAGTTTCAGTATTTTTTACTGGATCTACTCCATCTTCATCCTTGTATGCGCATGCAGCCTTCCCTTTTGAAATACCATCTTTATATTGTGCTCTAACAGAGTCAATACCAATATTATCCTTATTGAAGGATTGTAAGGACTTAAGAACCTTTAATTTTTCATCCCTGACTGATTCGTTATTTATTGAAACAGGTGGCTCCATAGTTATAAGACAAAGAATTTGAAGCAAATGATTCTGGACCATATCGCGAAGAGCTCCAGTGTCATCATAATAATTTCCTCTACCCTCTACACCAAGATCTTCAGCAACAGTTATTTGAATATGATCAATAGCTGCATTTGACCAACTTCTTTCAAAAATAGTATTTCCAAATCTTAATGCTAATAAATTTTGAACAGCTTCCTTTCCTAAGTAATGATCAATTCTATAAATTTGATGCTCCTCAAATCCATTAGCTAAAGAGTTATTTATTTCATTTGATGTTTCTAGATTTGTACCAAGTGGTTTTTCAACTACTACTCTACAATTCTTATTAACTAAGTTATATGACTTAAGATTATTTGATATTGTTTGATATAAAAATGGTGGGGTGGCTAAATATAGAATAACAGAACGGTCTTCTGGTAGTTTTTCAAACTCACTCCAGTCTTCTTTGGAATTAATATCTAGCTTTAAATAACGCAATCTCTTCGAGAAAGTTTGCCATGGCTCTTCATAATCATTAAAACCATGAAAATATTCTGCTAGTGATTTTTTAACCATAGCAATGTAGTCCTCATTTGAAATTTCTTTTGAACCAACGCCAACTATTTCACTATTTTCATCAAAAGAAGATAAGATTTCTTGACGAAACATTGCAGGTAATAGTTTTCTATTTGCTAAATCACCGGTTCCACCAAACAAATATAAAGAAAATGTATTAAGCATCATTAAAACCATCCTCTAGAAATTGAATTCTATTTAATTGTGTTGAAAATTCAGTAATAAATTTTGCAGCATAGGCACCATTAATAACCCTATGGTCATAAGATAATGAAACTGGCATCTGTTGAGATACTTTTATCTCACTATTTTCAAGAGATAAATGATCGAATGTTTTAGATAAACCTAAAATACCTACCTCAGGTGGATTAATAATTGGTGTGAAATACTTACCACCAATTCCACTAAGAGAAGAAATGGTAAAAGTAGCACCTTTTAATTGATCAACTTTTAACTTTCGATCCTTTGCTTTGGTAGCTAGCTTAAATACTTCATCAGAAATCTGAAGAACAGTTTTATTTTGCACATTTTTGATGTTTGGAACAATTAGCCCGTCAGGTGTATCTACTGCAACTCCAATATTAAAATAGTTTTTTTGAACAATATTTAATAGATCAGATGTTAATGATGTGTTCATTATTGGGAATAGTTTTAATGTCTCTACTGTTGCCTTAATGATATATGCCAGTGGCGATACCTTAGTTTTATGTTTTGTATTTAGTTTTTTTCTTAATTCAAGAAGTGCTGTTATATCAACATCATCATGCTGAGTTACATGTGGGATATTTATCCAAGATGTATGGAGGTTTTTTGAGGCAGTTTTCTGAAACTTAGACAGCTTATTAATCTTAACTTCACCCCATTTCGAGAAATCAATATCGGGTTGAGTTGGCTTGAATTCTGATTGTGTATTGTTATTTAATTTATTTGAAACAAATAAATGCAAGTCTTCTTTTAGAATTCTTCCCTTAGGTCCACTGCCTGCAACTTCATTAAGATTAATTCCAAACTCTCTGGCGAGCTTTCTGGTTGCTGGCCCTGAGTGAATTGAAGAGTTTTTATAGCCAGATATTTGAGAAGGTATTTTATTTGGTAAAGGTTTTTCTATTGATTTTTCTTGGGTTGCAGGTGTTTCATTTACTTCATCTAGAGCAATTTTATTAGATAAGTTTTTTTCTATAGCTTTGTTTAGTTCTATTATTTCTATATCAACAAAAGGCATTCCTGTTTTAGCCATATCTCCAACAGAAACCTTAATGCTTTTCACAACACCATCAACAGATGCAGGTATTTCCATTGCAGCTTTATCAGTTTCGAGAATCATTATTGGATCTTCAGAATCTACTTTTTGATCAAGCTCAACACAAATTTCTATAACCTCTGCCTCTTCTACCTCTCCAAGGTCTGGAACGTTAATAGATTTTAGCTTAATCTCACTAACTTCATTAATGGCAGCATTCGTTAAAGGCGGTTCTTCTGATTTGGGATCTTGTTCAATATCTTTACTATCAGATGAGTTTGATTTATTTTGTGATTCTTCTTTTGTAATCTCTATATCAACAAAAGGCATTCCTGTTTTAGCCATATCTCCAACAGAAACCTTAATGCTTTTCACAACACCATCAACAGATGCAGGTATTTCCATTGCAGCTTTATCAGTTTCGAGAATCATTATTGGATCTTCAGAATCTACTTTTTGATCAAGCTCAACACAAATTTCTATAACCTCTGCCTCTTCTACCTCTCCAAGGTCTGGGATATTAATTGAAGATAACTCTGTCATTAAGCTTCCCAAGGATTAATTTTTGTTGAATCTACACCTATATCTTTATATATTTTATCTAAAATATCTTTATTTAGATTACCATTTTTATATAAAGTATATGCTGATGCTCTAACAATACTATTTGCATCAATTTCAAAAAATTCTCTTAACATTTCTCTAGAATCACTTCTTCCAAAGCCATCTGTCCCAAGCACAGTAAAGTCTTCATCTATATATGGCCTTATTTGTTCTGCATAAGATCTCATATAATCTGTAGATGCTATTACAGGAATTGGATTAGATTCAAAGCATGTTCCTACATATGATTTTTTTTCTTTTGAGTTTGGATTTAACTGGTTATATCTTTCAGTTTCCATGCCATCTTTTCTTAATAAATTAAAGCTAGTTACACTCCAAACTTCTGCTGATACTTTATATTTTTGAAGGATATCTCTTGCCTTTACTGACTCTCTTAATATTGATCCAGATCCAAGCAATCTGATAACAGGTTTATCTGCCTCAATAAGTTTATACATGCCTCTAATAATTCCATCTTCAGAGCCTTCAGGCATTTGTGGATGTTGGTAATTTTCATTAGTTGTAGTTATGTAATAAAAATAATTTTTTTGATCAACATACATTTTTTGTATTCCGTCTTTAATAATAACTGCAACTTCGTAAGAAAAAGCAGGATCATAAGACAAACAATTTGGTATGGTTGAGGATAAAATGTGACTATGCCCATCTTGATGCTGAAGGCCCTCACCATTAAGTGTTGTTCTTCCCGATGTAGCACCAATTAAGAAACCTTTTGCCTGCGCATCTCCTGCAGCCCATGCTAAATCATGAATTCTTTGGAATCCAAACATGGAGTAAAATAAATAAAATGGAATCATTGGGTAATCGTAATTAGAGTATGCTGTTGCCAGTGCAGACCAAGCCGAGAAAGCTCCAGCCTCTGTAATTCCCTCTTCAAGCATTACGCCTTCTTTCGATTCTTTGTACCACATCACCTTATCAGCGTCTTCTGGTTCATAATTTTGACCAGCAGAAGAATATATACCAACTTGTCTAAACAAAGCCTCCATTCCAAACGTTCGAGCCTCATCAGGAACTATTGGAACAATTCTTTTTCCAATATCCTTATCTTTTAAGAGATCTGTAAGCACTCTTACTGCCGCCATAGTAGTAGATATTTTTCTTTCTCCAGTTCCCTCATAGAGCTTTGTAAATGGTAAATCATTTGGTGAGGGTAAAACCTCTGAGATATTTCTTCTTCTTGGTATTGGTCCACCAAGTCCGTCACGTGTTTTCTTAAGATATTGAATTTCTGGTGAATCATCCGCAGGCCTTACATAAGGAATCGATTCAATTTCATCATCAGTCACTGGGATATTAAATTTATCTCTGAATGCTTTAATATTATCCATTGAAAGCTTTTTAACTTGATGAGTTGTATTGTCAGCTTCTCTTGATCCTACACCATAACCCTTGGTAGTAAGAGCAAGGATAACTGTAGGCGCTCCTTTAGAATTAACTGCTTTATGGTAAGCAGCATAAACTTTATAAGGATCGTGACCACCTCTATTTAATTTATAAATATCCTCATCAGTAAGATCTTTGACAATCTCTAAAGCACTTGGATCTTTGGCAAAGAAGTTTTCTCTAGTATAAGCCCCGCCCTTAGCTTTAAAATTTTGCATTTCTCCATCTAAGACAGCATCCATAATATCCTGAAGTTTGCCCTCTTTATCTTTTGCCATAATTGGGTCCCATTTTCGACCCCATACTACCTTAATCACATTCCACCCAGCTCCTCTGAAGGAACCTTCAAGTTCTTGAATAATTTTTCCATTACCTCTAACAGGTCCATCTAGTCTTTGTAAATTGCAATTAATAACAAATATTAAATTTTCTAATTCTTCTCTTCCTGCTAGAGCAATTGCTCCTTTAGATTCAGGTTCATCCATTTCACCATCGCCACAAAAAACCCAAACCTTTCTATCATCTCTAGGAACCAAGCCTCTTGCTGACATGTATCTCATAATATGAGCTTGATATATACCCATTATTGGTCCAAGACCCATTGATACTGTTGGGAACTGCCAATATTCTGGCATTAACCAGGGATGAGGGTATGAAGATAAACCAGGCTTCTTTACTTCTCTTCTAAAATTATCAAGATCATCTTCGCTAAGATGCCCCTCTAAAAAACTTCTAGCATATATTCCAGGAGAAGAATGTCCTTGATAATAAATAAGGTCTTCCAACTGGCCTTCTGAGCCTTTAAAGAAGTAATTGAAACCTACATCATATAAAGTTGCCGCAGATGAAAAAGTTGAAATATGGCCACCAAGATCATCATCATTCATATTTGCTCTAAGCACTATTGCAAGTGCATTCCACCTAATTAAAGATCTTATCCTTCTTTCCATGAACAAGTCACCAGGCATAGATGCCTCATCTTTAGCAGGTATAGAGTTTCTAAATGGCGTTGTGAGATTATAAGAAGGTATTGCGCCTTCTTCATTTAGCTTTTTTGCTAATTTTGTCATTATAAAAGATGCCCTTTCGATACCCTCTTCTTTAATAACGCTATTTATAGCTTCCAACCATTCACTTGTTTCAATTGGATCTAAATCTTTTGACAAATCTTTTTACCTCTTAAAATTTTATAACTAATTTTACTTTAGATGATGTTAAAAATATACATTAATTACATTATATGTTGAATATTGTAAATAAATTACATATAGCTATAATGTTTAATCATGATCTTAGATAACTTAGTAAATGGAGAAATAAAACTTAGCAAGTCTGAAAAATGGATAGCCCTATCTGTTTTAAATAACCCTTCTAAAGTTATAAATCAGTCTATTACATCATTAGCTCAAGAAGCAGGAGTAAGCCTTCCAACAGTTAATAGGTTTTGTAAAAAGCTAGGTTTCGATGGCTATCCTTCATTTAAAATACAGATTGCCCAAGAAATAACAAATACAAATGACCTTCTTGATAGGTTTAACGTAGATAAAGATACTCCAGAAGTAGTCAAAAGAGTTATGGCAGATATCCAATCAACGATTGTTAATGTTGGTCAAAACCTAAACCCTCAAGCAATAGATAAAGCAACAGATCTTTTAGTTTCAGCACAAAGTATCACTTTTTTTGGATTAGGGGGCTCTGGTCCAGTTGCATTAGATGCTCAACATAAATTTTTTAGATTTGGGGTACCTGTTGTAGCGCATACAGACTATATAAACCAAAGAATGATTGCTTCTATGATGAAAGAAGGAGATCTTTTGGTGTTAATATCATTTACTGGAAGAACAGCTGAGATTGTTGAAACTGCAAAAGTGGCTAAGAAAAATGGAGTAAAAACCATTGCACTAACATCTGAAGATTCTCCATTGGCAAAATTATCTAATATTGTTTTGCATATTCATACACATCTTGAAAATAACCTTCATATTCCAATGACATCAAGACTTGCTCATCTGGCAATTATTGATATTTTATCGGCTACTGTTCAGGCTAGATTTGGAAAAAAATTCGATGACAGAAAGGATGAGGTTATAAAAAATATTGAGAAAACTAGAGTTTAATAAGTTTTAATAATTTCGATCTCAACCTTATTTTGATTTAATAGGTAATACAAAGGTAGCTTCTTATTAATCTTTGCTTGAATTACTAAATCATATTTTTTTTCATTAGATACCAATAAAATAATTCTTCTTGAGTTTAGTATCATTGATAAGTTCATGGTGATTCTTGGGTGCAATGGATCTCCCATTGGCTCTGTTTGAATTATCTTATCATCTGAAGCAGAATCAAAATACTCTGAATTAGTTTGTATCATTGACGGGAATAGTGATGCAAAGTGAGCATCCTCCCCCATGCCAAGCAGCATTAAGTCAAATGGCTTGTTTATTTTTAAGACATCTTCAAAATTAGACTTTAATGATACAAAGTTAGCTATAACTGCATTATTGATTAAAAGATGATCGTATAATAATTTTTCATTGGAATCATCATGACTTTTATCAACGAATCTATCATCAACTAGAGATACTTTTACCTTAGACCAATCCAGGTCGGAGTTATTTAAATCTTGAAAGATTGAGATAGGACTTGAGCCTCCACTAACAATAAAGGAAGCAAAGTCATTTTTTATAATAGCTTCAGATAAAATATTATGTATAAGTGAAGAATTTGAATTCATATTTATATAATATTAAAAGAGTTCCTTATTCCTTCTATAACAAACTCAATAGCAAGAGCTCCTAAGAGTAAACCAAAAATCTTTTGAACAACAGTAATGATTGTTGGCCCCAATCTTGAAGCTAATTTTGAAGAAAGCCACATTGCAATAAATGCTATAAACATTACAACAAGAATGGGTAGGTAAGATACAACAGCATCTGTAACACTTATATAAGATTCCTTTGAAAGTAATAGACTAGTAGCCATAGCTCCTGGACCAGCAATAAGTGGAATAGAAAGAGGAAATATAGCTATAGATTCAATAGTTTCATCATCAATAGCTGTATCGGCAGTATTTTGTCTTCTAGTCTGTCTTTGTTCAAAGACCATTTGAAAAGCTATAACTATTAAAAACAGGCCGCCAATAATCCTAAAAGAATCCATGCTTATATTCATAACATCTAGAATGGCATTACCAAAAAGCCAGAATAAAGACAGAACCAAAAGAGATACAAATGACGCTCTTAAATAAATTGATCTAACTTGAGTTTTATTTAAACCAGATGTTAATCCAGCGAATATTGGAACCAGAGAAATTGGGTCAATAGCTACAAACATTAGTATTGTGCTTTCTAGAAAAGTATCGAACATTTTAGATATTTATAATCTGAATAGCCTCAGAGTGCTCTTCAGAGAAAATGCTTGAAACCATAATAAACTTAAGATCTTTACGGCCATAATATTTCTTTAAAATCTTACTTACATTATGCAAAGTCTTTTCATGATTAGATAAATTTCTTAGGTAAAAGGACTTAGTTGAACCAACCAATGTTAATTGGTTAAGAGTTTTCTTGTTACCTGTAAAGGTAAAAATAGGAATGCCATTAGGCTTCGAATTAGATATATATTGAGCTGTCTTGCCGGTTCTTGTAATTGCAATAATTCCATCTGCATTTATTGACTCAGCCAGATCTTTTGCAGCAAGTCCAATATGTTGCCAATCTGAGTTTGGTGAATAGCTTTTCTCATACTCAAGAGTTTTGAATTTTTCTGTTTTTTTCGCTATAGATTTAAGGAATCTAACGCATTCTACAGGGTACTTTCCAACACTTGTTTCACCAGAAAGCATTATTGCATCAGCGCCTTCATATATAGCATTTGCAATATCTGTTACCTCTGCCCTGGTTGGTGTTGGGTTTTCAATCATTGATTCGAGCAAATGAGTGGCAACAATAGACCTCCTACCCCACTTAGCACATGCATGCATAATTCTTCTTTGTATATTTGGTAAGTCAGTTAAGCTTGTCTCAATTCCAAGATCTCCTCTTGCAACCATGACACCCCATGATGCCTTGCTAATTTGATGAATATTATTCAGTCCTTCTTGATTTTCAATCTTAGCTATTATTTTGGCTTTAGATCTTTTGGAATCTAATATCTTTTGAAGTTTTTCTAAATCCTCAGTATCTCTAACAAAAGAGAGAGCAATAAAATCAACATTATTTTTCATCCCAAAATTTATATCATCAAGATCCTTTGATGTTATTGATGGAAGATTAACTCTTACGCCTGGAAGATTCACATGACGCTTAGATCCAAGCTTTCCTCCATCTAAAACTTTACATAATAGAGTCTCTTCATCTTTTGAAAGGACTTTAAAATTTATTAAGCCGTTATCAACAGATATTTTTGAACCTTCGCTTACGCTATGAATTAAATCCTTATAATTAATCTTAATTGAAGACGTTTCAACGTCTACCTGATCTCTTACAGTAAGAGTTACCTCATCACCAACTTTTAAATCCATTGTTAACTCAGTATCGCCTGTTCTAATTTCAGGACCTTGAGTATCTAGAAGAATACCTATTTTTCCATGATTAATTTTTGAATCATTATTAATTTTATGTATTCTATCGATGATAGCTTTAGCAGATTTATGTTTTGCATGAGACATGTTTATTCTTGCAACATTCATTCCATTTTTATGTAACTGTCTTAGAGAGGCAATATCCTGAGTAGCAGGGCCTATCGTGCAAATTATTTTAGTTCTAGTAAAGTCCATAATTTAGGCATCTTAATACATTAAGACCATTGAATGAATAAATTTATCAGTTTATGCAATTTCTTTTAAAGAAATACTTGATATATTTTTAATATACAAGCTCATCTCTAACATTCGCTTTGAAAAGCCCCATTCATTATCATACCAAGCTAAAATTTTAGTTTGATTTCCAATCTGATAGATGTGATTTAGATCAAATATTGAGGACGAATCATTATGATTGAAATCTGAACTGACTAAAGGCAACTCACATATAGATAAGATATTTTTCATAGAATTATTAGAAGCAAAGACAATTGAATCAATAAGCTCTTGTATAGAAAACTGTTTTTCAGTTTCAAATGTCATATCAAGCATAGAAACATTAAGGACAGGAACTCTTGTTGCCATTCCATTAAGCTTCCCATCAAGCTCTGGAATAACAAGACCTATAGCTTTAGCAGCACCAGTTTTGGAAGGAATAATTGATGCTGACGCAGCTCTTGCTCTATATAAATCTGAATGGGCTATATCTAGTAAGCTCTGATCATTTGTACTTGCGTGAACGGTATTTATTAAACCACTTTTTATTTTAAAGTTATCATTGATAATTTTTGCTAAAGGAGCAAGGCAGTTTGTAGTGCAAGATGCATTAGAAATAATATTATCATCGTTGGTAATAGTTTCATGATTAACACCATAAACAATAGTCTTATCAGGATTTTGAGCAGGAGCTGAAATTAAAACCTTTTTAGCTCCAGCATCTAAATGTTTTTTAGCCCCTTCTCTTGAAGTGAAAAAACCAGTGCACTCAAAAACTATATCAATACCTAATTCTGACCAAGGAAGATTTGATGGATCTTTTTCTGAGTAATACTTAATAGAAGAATTATCAATATTAATTTCTTCAGATTCTGCTGATACATTATTAAGTATTTGTCCATGCAGCGAGTCATATTTTAAAAGATGAGCATTAGATGTAATATTTCCAAGATCATTTATAGCAACCAATTCTAAGGCTCCTCCTTGTCCTGCCAAATACTTACCCTCTATAAGATGCCTAGTAATATTTTTTCCAATTCTACCAAATCCATTAATTGCAATTTTCATATAATTAAAATTCCTTATTATGTAAATTATTTACATAATACTAATTAAATATGAATAATTGTATAATATTTTCATGATTAAGACACGTATTTAATGTATAATCTTTTAGGTTACAAAATCACTTATTCCATAAATGGAGTTTTTTTTAGTTATAGAGCAAGGTTTGGATCTCATGCTTACTGGCATGATGACAGTTTTTATATTTCTCGGTCTGTTGATTTTATTAATTAATATTTCATCATTTATTTTTAAAGAAGATATTAATAAGAAAAATATAGAAAATACCAATAAGTCTTCTAGCATTCCGAATGATCATCTTCAAATAATCAACCAAATTAATAAGAGAATTTAAGTTATGGATTCAAAAAAAATTGGAATAACTGATGTGGTGTTGCGTGACGCTCATCAATCCCTTCTTGCAACAAGATTAAGGTACGAGGATATGGAAAAAATTCTTCATGATATGGATCAAGTTGGTTATTGGTCTGTTGAATCATGGGGCGGAGCTATTTTTGACTCATGTATAAGGTATTTAGGTGAAGATCCATGGGAAAGAATAAGAAAAATTAAATCTAATATGCCTAATACACCTCAACAAATGCTCTTGAGAGGTCAAAACTTATTAGGTTATAAACACTATGCAGATGATGTTGTCTTTAAGTTTGTTGAAAAGGCTAAACTAAATGGGGTTGATGTTTTTAGGGTATTTGATGCATTAAATGATCCAAGAAATATGGAAACAGCATTGAAGGCAGTTATACAAAATGATGGTCATGCTCAAGGAACTATATCTTATACAACAAGTCCTGTTCATAATCTTCAGACATGGATTGATTTATCTTTAAGATTGCAAGATTTTGGATGCCATTCTATTGCTATTAAAGATATGGCTGGTCTCTTAGATCCATATATAGGCTTTGAACTGGTTTCAAAACTTAAAGAGGAAATTGACATTCCTCTTCATCTCCATAGTCATGCAACTACAGGAATGTCTACTACTACTGCAATAAAATGCATAGAAGCTGGATTAGATAATGTAGATACATCAATATCGTCAATGAGCATGACATATGGTCATTCAGCAACAGAGACGCTTGTAGGTATCTTGCAAGATACTAAATATGATACAAATATTAGGTTAGATTCTCTTGTTTCTATAGCTACACACTTTAGAAAAGTAAGAAAAAAGTATGCTGAATATGAAGGATCTTTAAGAGGTGTTGATGCAAGAATAATAAGCTCTCAAGTTCCAGGAGGTATGCTCACAAATCTTGAAAATCAATTGAAAGAACAGAATGCTATAGAAAAATTTGATGAAGTAATAGATGAAATTCCAAATGTAAGAGCAGACCTAGGCTTTATTCCATTAGTCACTCCGACTTCCCAGATCGTTGGAACACAAGCGGTTATAAACATTCTTAGTGACAAAAGATATAAAACTGTAACAAAAGAAACTGCAGCTCTGTTAAAAGGCGAATATGGCGCAACTCCAGCACCTGTAGACCATGATCTTCAATCTACTATCTTAGATGGAAATAAAGCAGTTACATGTCGTCCTGCAGATCTATTAGGAAATAATGAATTTGATGAAACTAAAGAGTCATTTATAAAAATAATAAATGATAAAAATCTATCAATTGAACAAAGTGAAGAAAACATTCTTACATATGCCCTTTTTCCTGAAGTAGGAATAAAGTTTTTTGAAAATATTGATAACTCAGATTTTTTTGAAAAAGCACCATTAGATTTTTCTAATTCAGAAGGTGACATATATAAAGTATCTATTGAGGATAAAAATTACTTTGTAAAGTATTCAAAAGCTTCAGATCCAGAGATATTAAACCAAAATACTGACATCAAAAAAAATAATAATGATATTAATATAAGTTCAAGTGGTGAGGTGATAACAGCACCTCTAAGTGGCAACATTTTTTCAATTATTAAAAGAGATGGTGATAATATTCAAGAAGATGATACTGTCATTGTGCTTGAGGCTATGAAAATGGAAACCACTATCAAAACCCCTCTAAATGGAGTTATTAAAAAAGTCTTTGTAAAGAATGGTGATAAGGTGAATGTAGGTGATCCATTATTTGAGGTGATTTAATAATGAGTTTTTTCAATTTTATAAGCACACTAGGTATATTTAGTCTAACCATTAATCAATCTATAATGATATTGGTTGGTTTACTTCTATTATATTTAGCAATAAATAAGAAATTTGAACCATTACTTCTTCTCCCAATTGGCTTTGGTGCCATTCTTACAAACATTCCTGAGATTGGGTTGTCACTAAGTCCTATTGAAAAATTAATATATGCTAATAATTTAGATCATATAAATATTGTTTTAGAAAAGTTTTTTTCCTTAGATCAGAGTTTGTCTAAAGTTTTAAAAGATGTTTCGTATACAGATATGATTGCAATAAACAACCAAGCACAGGATTTGGGATATAAGCCTGGTATTCTCTTCACATTTTACGAAGTTGCTATTGGATCTGGGATAGCTCCACTACTAATTTTTATGGGTGTTGGCGCCATGACAGACTTTGGCCCCCTTCTGGCTAACCCAAAGACATTAATACTTGGGGCTGCTGCACAATTCGGTATCTTTGCAACAGTTATGGGTGCACTTGCTTTAGATTATTTTGGAATAATAGAGTTTACTCTTAAACAGGCAGCTGCCACAGGAATTATTGGCGGTGCTGATGGACCTACTGCTATTTATGTCTCTTCAATTCTTGCACCAGAACTACTTGGTGCAATTGCTGTTGCAGCATATTCATATATGGCGCTTGTTCCTCTTATTCAGCCTCCAATAATGAAAGCCTTGACAACAAAAAAGGAAAAAGAAATTGCAATGGTTCAATTAAGAGTTGTTTCGCAATCTGAAAAAATAGTATTTCCAATTATTTTACTACTGCTTGTTGGACTCTTGCTTCCTAGCGCATCTCCATTATTAGGAATGCTCTGTCTAGGAAACCTTATGAAAGAATCATTAGTTGTTGATAGACTAAGTGATGTTGCTCAAAATTCATTAATAAATATAGTAACTATATTTCTTGGTCTAGCCGTTGGATCAAAGCTGGCGGCTGATAAATTTCTTACACCCGAAACACTAGGGATTCTTATTCTAGGAATGATTGCTTTTGCAATCGGTACAGCTTCTGGAGTTTTGGTTGCTAAGCTTATGAATATATTTAGTAAAGATAAGATAAATCCATTGATTGGAGCAGCTGGAGTTTCAGCGGTACCTATGGCTGCTAGAGTTGTTAATAAAGTAGGTTTAGAATATAACTCACAAAATCATTTACTTATGCATGCAATGGGTCCAAATATTGCAGGCGTTATTGGATCTGCTGTTGCTGCTGGTGTGATGATTAAATTCTTAGGATAAAACTCCAGACGAAAAAAAACAGAGGCTAGCTCTGTCTTTTTAGTTCGAGATCCTTAGGGGTCTAAAGTGAGATTTTCTTTAGCTCCTTGATTTCTTTCTCTTGAAATCTTGGTGGGTTTATAAGCTCTTTTTTATCGTCGACTCTTACAAACGCTTTCACCCTATGGGCTCTTCCTCTTTGATTCTCCCTACTTCCCGTCTGCAGTTGATCGTTAGTCGGAATCAAGTTGGTCTAGTAAATATACGCTTCTGAATTTTATTGTCAACACCTAAAATGAAAAAAGATTAAATAAATATCTCGCCCTTCATATATAAAACTGAATTGCCTCCAATAAGAACTCTCTCACTCTTATGTTCACAATATAAAATACCACCGCGTTGCGATAATTGTTTAGCAATTAGCTTAGTCTTATTTAATTTTTTGCTCCAATATGGAATTAAAGTCGTATGAGCTGAACCAGTAACAGGGTCCTCAATAACCCCAGTAGATGGGAAGAAGCACCTGGAAACAAAATCACAGTCCTCTCCTGGCGCAGTTGCAATAAGCCCCCTTTTATCAATTTTTTTTATAGCTTCAATATTTAGATTCAAATTTTTAATATCTGATTCAGATTTAAATATAGCCAATAGATCATCTCTACCTTCATAGAGATCTATTGGAAATAATTCTAAGGAATTGAATACTTCATCATGCTTACTTGATGAGATAAGCTTATCCGTTGGAAAATCTAAAAAAAGGGCTTGCTCTTCTTTAAATACTTTAAGAGCGCCATTTTTTTTTGAATGCACCTCAAAAATATGTGCATCCTTATTTATATAGTTAAAAAATACATGTGCAGAGGCTAGTGTTGCATGACCACATAAATCAATCTCACACTCTGGTGCAAACCATCTTATAAAATATTTATTATCTCTAAAATTAATAAACGCAGTTTCAGAAAGATTATTCTCAGCAGCAATATTCTGCATTACTTTTCGATTATTAAGATCTGAGAAAATTACTGCTGCCGGATTCCCAGAAAACAAGGAATTTGAAAATGCATCAACATAATAAATAGGTAATCTCATGATGCTCTCATAGAGAATACTACTTCAAATTAATCATTGTGCATATTTTATTGCCTGATGGATCTCTTAAATAAGCTAGATATGCCTTCATTCCACCAGCTTCTCTAACTCCAGGAGGATCTTCACAAGTAACTCCACCATTTTCTTCACCTGCTTTATGCCATGCATCACATGTTTCTGTATCCGCAGCCTTAAATCCAATAGTTGCACCATTTCCATGAGATGCATCATTTCCATCTAATGGCTCAGTGATCATAAATGTACTACCATCTAAGAAATACATATATCTAACTACACCATTATGTCCAATGTGTTGATATCCTGGCTTGGCTCCTAAGACTCCAAGGGTTGCGTCGTAAAACTTTTTAGACGCCTCTATATCAGTTGCTCCTACCATGATGTGATTAAACATAATTTGCTCCTTTGTTTAAAGTTAAAAATTTACACTATTAGTGTAACTACAAAATGAATACTATTCTAGGCGAATAACTTCGCCTGGAATAAGAGTGCTAAAGTTATTTAAATTTGATTTTTGCAAAGCTTTTTGAAGCCTGATTTTTGGTTCTATTGTATCTTCATCAGTAAGTGTAAAAGTAGCCCAATGCATGCCAAAACTATATTCGGATTCTAGATCGATCATAATTTTAATAGCATCTTCTGGATTAACATGACTTGCTGCCATGAACCACTCAGGCTCATATGCACCTATAGGAATAAAAGAATATTTAGGTGACCCTAATCTTTCTTTGGTAGTTATAAAATCTTTAGAATACCCTGTATCACCTGCGTGAAATATAGAATAGTCAGAATTTTTAATATACCAACCGCCCCATAAGCTTTTATTTTTATCAAAAAGTCCTCTTCGTGACCAATGCTGAACTGGTGTAAATATAAAAGCGGTATTATTTATATTAAAATTTTCCCACCATTCGAATTCATAAACATTTTTAATATTCTTTTTATCAAAAATACTCTTATCACCCTTTGGAATTAAGAAAATAATTTTAGAATTTAATTCATATAAACGTTTTAGAGACCTTATATCTAAATGATCGTAATGGTTATGACTTACTGTTACAACATCAATTTTAGGTAAGTCTTTAATATTTATTGCAGGTGGAATGAGCCTCTTTGGACCAAAGTTCTTAAATGGTGATGCTCTTTCAGAGAAAATAGGATCTGTTAAAATTGTAAGTCCATTCTTTTTAATTAAGAAGGTTGAATGGCCAATCCAAATTGAGTAATTATCATCACTCTTAAAATCTATATTTTTCCACTCAGAAGATAGATCTATGGATGTTGTGATGGATTCCCTTTGATTTCTTTGCCATTTTAAAAGTTCAGAAAAGGATTTATCTATTGCAACTCCATTTGTATTTTTATATTCAGCCATAGCACATAACGGCGCTATTAGTCCTACGAAAACAAACAGTCTAAGTGCAAGGTTGATTTGATTATGATGCAAGAGCTTCTTTAACAGCCTCGTGAACCACATTACCATTTTTAAAATTTAGGCCATTAGCTAAATGATCGTTTTCATTAAGAGCAATATCTATACCTTTATTAGCTAGCTCAAGAACATAAGATAGAGTTGCCTTATTTAGAGCTTCTGTAGCAGTTAGTGGAACCGCCCCAGGCATATTAGTAACACAGTAATGTAAAACGCCATTGTGAAGATATGTTGGTTCATCATGAGTAGTAGGTCTGCTTGATTCAAAGCAACCACCTTGATCTATAGATATATCTACCATTACAGCACCAGGTTTCATATTTTTTAACATATTATTTTTAATAACCTTGGGAGCCTTTTTACCAATTACATAAACTGCACCAATAACTAAATCAGAGTTTTTGATTGCTTGCTCAATTGTAGATTCTGTTGAGAGAATATATTCAATATTATGAGTGCCATGAGTATTCTTTAGTTCATTTAATCTTTTCTCTGATAAGTCTATAATTTTTAAATAGGCTTTATTTGAAATAGCTTTCTCAATGGCTTCGGTACCAGCAACCCCTGCTCCAATGACTGTAACTACTCTAGGTTCAATATCATTAAATGCACCAATAAGAGTTCCCATGCCTTTGTTTGGTCTCAGAAGGTGATAAGAGCCAACAATGACACTTAATTGTCCTGCTATAGCGCTCATAGGAGCCAATAGAGGCATACTTCCATCTTCAGCAGTAACTGTCTCATAGGCAATGCCTGTAGCGCCTGTAGCAACTAATCCAGCTGCTTGTTCTGGCTCACCAGCTAAGTGTAAGTAAGTAAATAGAGTGTGTTTTTCATTTATATATTGAAACTCTTTTGGCATTGGTTCTTTAACTTTTACAATTAAGGTTGTTGATTCAAAAACTTCTTTTGCAGAATTTAGTATTACAGCGCCAGAATTAAGATAATCATTGTCACTAAAACCTATTGCATCACCAGCCATGGATTGAACATATACTTCATGCGAATGATCAACAAGAATTCTTACTGAAGCAGGTGTTAGTGACACCCTAAACTCATTATTTTTAATCTCTTTCGGAACACCAATTTTCATAAGTCTACTATATCAAAAATGAGCAAATAAAATGTAAAAAATGTACGCATTAATTAATGGTGGAGCTAAACGGGATCGAACCGTTGACCTCCTCGCTGCCAGCGAGGCGCTCTCCCAGCTGAGCTATAGCCCCAAGTGCGTTATTATCTCATTATATGATTGGTATGAGTTATTTTTTTACTTTATATTTCATAAAAATATTCATAACTTTAACCGTTACTTTAGATGCTAAAGCTATTTTTTTTTTAGCTAACTTAATTCTTAAATTTTTTATGAATATACTCATATTAATATCATATCATCTATAAAAAAATTGAGAAAAAAAAAGAGGGCCTAAGCCCTCTTTTTAAATCAATTAAGATTAGTTCTTATAGATCCCAAGTAAATCCAACAATAGTTTGCATTCCTAGATTAGAATGAATCTGTCTGTTGAAATCACCTGATGTGTTTAATGGTGGATCTTCTTTAGTAAGGTTTCTTATCATTACTGAAAGTTCAAGACCATCAACACCAGGAACAGTATAAACACCTCTTAAGTTAACTTGACTGTATGAATCAACAGTTCCTTCCGGATTGTAATTCGCATCAGTGTTATTAGCTAACTCATCAATGTAATCATACTGAATACTGAG
>CAJQGX010000012.1 GCA_905478035.1 uncultured SAR86 cluster bacterium
TAGTAATTTTAAATGACAATGATATGTCTATTTCTGAAAATATTGGTGGTTTGTCAAACTACTTCTCTAGAATATGGGCATCAAAAACTTATAAAGGAATCAAGAAAGGTGGAGCAAGCGTCTTGAAACCCTTGCCACAGGCCTACCATCTTGCTAGAAAAGTAGAAACACAAATGAAAGCTATGGTTGCTCCAGGAAATATCTTTGAAGAACTTGGGCTAAATTATATTGGCCCAATAGATGGTCATAATATTCAGGAAATGATAGATGTTATTGGTAATCTTAAAGATTTTGATGGTCCTCAGTTTCTTCATGTTATTACAAAAAAAGGTGCGGGATTAGATCCAGCAGAGGCAGACAGAATAGAGTTTCATGCTATTGGTAAGATTAGTGGAGTTAAATCTGCAAATAGCGCAAAGAAAAAAAAATATCAGGACATCTTTGGTGACTGGATTGTTGATATGGCAAATGAAAACAATGATCTAGTTGCAATTACACCAGCAATGAGAGAAGGATCTAGTTTAGTAGAATTTAGTAGAAAATATCCTGAAAAATATTTTGATGTTGCTATTGCTGAACAACATGCAGTTACATTTGCTGCAGGGTTGTCTAGAGAAAATAAAAAACCAGTGGTAGCAATTTACTCAACTTTTCTTCAAAGAGCTTATGATCAGTTTATTCATGATGTAGCAGTGCAAAATTTAGATGTAACATTTGCTATAGATAGAGCAGGGTTAGTAGGAGAAGATGGCCCTACTCATTCTGGTAATTATGATATTGCATATCTTCGATGTATTCCAAATATCATAATTATGACGCCATCTAATGAACAAGAAACAAGGTTAATGCTTTCAACAGGTTTTGATTATAAAGGTCCGGCTGCTATTAGATATCCAAGAGGAACTGGGCCAGGCACTGAAGTAAGCAAATCTTTAGAGACTGCTGAAATAGGCAAAGGTAAGATTATTTTAAAGGGGTCTGAAAAAATAATATTTCTTAATTTTGGCTCTCTTCTTCACGAGGCATATGAAGTTTGTAGTAATCTTAATCTAACTCTTCTTGATATGAGGTTTGTTAAGCCACTAGATAAAGAGATGCTTAGAGACTATTTTAAAAACGCAGATATATTCATTTCTTTAGAAGATGGCTCTATTGCTGGTGGTGCAGGCAGTGCTGTTCAAGAATTCTGTTCAGATGAGGATATTGAAATTAGATCAAAATTATTTGGTATACCTGATAAATTTATAGAGCATGCTTCAAGAGAAGAGATGATTGCTGAATGTGGTCTAGATAGTATATCTTTAGAGGAAAGTATAAAGAACTATTGTTAAAAGTCCTGCTAATAGACCAGCAATTAGATCATCAAGAACAACCCCAAATCCATTTTTCATATTGTTATCTACATAAGAAATAGGAAATGGTTTGAAAATATCAAACATTCTAAATAATAAAAAGGTAAGTCCAGCTGCAGAAATGTCTGGAATCATAAATAATGCTAACCACATACCTGCAAATTCATCTATAACAATAGATTTATGATCTTTTTCTTCAATATCTTTTGTAGCAATATAACAAACAACTATAGAAAAAATAATTACTATTAAAAGAAACAAAATATTTTTTTGAATAGCTTCATCGCAGAAATACCAAATAATAAGAGTAGCAAGAGAGCCCCATGTGCCTGGACCATAAGGAAGTTTACCAACACCAAAAAGTGTTGCAAGCAAATGAGATGGTTTCTTTAAATTGGGAAATTTATGCATTTTTAAAATGGTCGAATCCTTTAATTGAAACATCATAACCTTTATTTGAACTAAATTTAATTCCTAAATCTTCGGTAACTTCTCCAATTTTATAAAATGAGTCTTCCATCATTGTGGATGGAATTGTGAAGCATAGATCATAATCATCTCCAGCATTTACATCATTAATATTAGAAGTAATTGGAATATCATCTAAAAAAATATTTGCGCCAACCTTGGACGATCTAAGAATATGATTTAGATCTGCAAGTAGCCCATCAGATATATCAATGCATGAAGTTGCGAAGTCAGAAATCTTTTTGCCTAATTCAATTTGGGGTTTTGGTCTCAGATAATCATTTAAGAAAATAGATTCTAAGTTATTTTTTGTAAAATCTTCAAGACCCTTTTTTGCTCTTCCTATTGGTTTTGAAATACATATAAAATCACCCTTCCTAGCACCACTTCTTTTAAGGAAATTAGAATTATATGGAGTTCCATAAACTACTACATTGATATTTAATGGGCCACTTGTAATATCTCCTCCAATTAAGGAAATTTGAAATTCATTTGAAATATCATTAAATCCTTCAGCAAGTTCTTGATACCAGATCACATCTTTATTAGAGCAGGTTATAGAAACACTAAAGCCTCTTGGCTGACATCCCATTGCAGCAATATCACTAAGTGCCACAGCGACAGATCGGTATCCTATATCTTTAGCTGGTGCATTATGTGGAAAATGGATATCGCAAACAGAAGAGTCTATTGATGTGACTATAGGAAGAGGTAAATCAATAACGGCACAGTCATCTCCAGGAGAGAGAACTATACCGTTTTGTTCGTTGTACTTAGAACCAATATGATTGAATAAACCAATCAGCTCAAATTCTGAAATCAAGAATTAACTTGGGTATCTTTCAAATAAACCTGAAGCTCCCATACCACCGCCTACGCACATGGTTACAACTCCAAACTGTTTATCGCTTCTAACCAATTCTCGGGTTAAATGCCCAACACATCTTGAGCCTGTCATACCAAATGGATGACCAATTGATATTGAACCCCCGTTAACATTTAATTTATCCATAGAAATACCTAATGTATCTCTACAATGAGCAACCTGAACTGCAAAAGCTTCATTTAATTCCCAAAGATCAATATCCTCAACGGACATGTTGTAGTTTTTTAACAATTTTGGAACTGAATATACTGGTCCAATACCCATTTCATCAGGCTCACATCCCATTGTTGTGAATCCTCTAAAATAAGCCACTGGCTTTAAACCAAGTTCTAATGCTTTATCTTCTGACATTATTAGGTTTACAGAAGCTCCATCAGATAACTGAGATGAATTACCAGCAGTAACTGAGCCAGCTTCTGGATCAAACACAGGCTTTAAACCAGCCAAAGCTTCCATAGTTGTTCCTGGTCTATTGCACTCATCTTTGTCTACAGTGACGTCAACTTCTTTTGATTCACCAGTCTCTTTATTAGTTAAAAGCATTTTTGTTTGCATTGGGACAATCTCATCAGCAAAGAGCCCAGCTTCTTGAGCAGCTGCTGTTCTTTTTTGACTCTCAAATGCAATCTCATCTTGTGTCTCCCTAGATACATTGTATCTTTTTGCAACCACCTCAGCTGTCATTCCCATTGGGTAATAAATTCCAGGTGATTGTTCTGCTAACTTTTCATTAACAAAATTATCCATATTCATTTTCATCATTGAAATTGTTTCAGCACCACCAGCAATTACAGTATCGTAACAACCAGCCATGATTTGACCAGCAGCCATTGAGATTGATTGCATACCTGATGAGCAATACCTATTTATAGTAGTGCCACCAGTGCTTAATGGCAGATTAGATAAAACTGCAGCGTTTCTTCCTATATTATGTCCTTGCGCTCCCTCAGGATTACCGCAACCCATAATAATATCCTCAACTGCCTCAGGAGGAAGGTTAGGATTTCTTTCAAGCATCGCGTTAATAATATGAGCAAGCATATCGTCAGGCCTTGTCATATTAAAGCCACCGCGGTGAGACTTAGCTAGTCCAGTTCTAACACTATCGACTATAACTACATTTTTCATAATTTCTCCAAATAAGTAAAAAATTTACAAGGCTATTCTAATCTATCCTATGATCTACTTAAAGCTTCTTATACCAATTAGGTATTAAATCTATGCCAAACTCTTGTGCTTTTTTTACTACATATGGAATTGTTATTGGGCTAAATGGCAAAATAGTTAAAACGCCAAGACCTAGGTTTTTAAAAATTTGTTTTAATTGATTGTCGGCATATTTAATCTCATCCTCAGAAGCAAACCCTTCTATGGATTTAACATAAATATCTAACATTTTTCTATTTTCCTCAGACTCCTCTAAGAAACTTTCTTTAAGTTTAAGTATGTATTTATGTAATTTATCAGGATTCATATTTTGTTATTATATTATGCTACATTTGACAATATGAAGAAATCTGAAAGAGCGTTATTGGTTTTAAAGATATTAAATAAGCACTATCCAGAAACGCCTATTCCATTAGATCACTATGATAATTTTAGTCTGCTTGTAGCTGTTTTGCTTTCAGCACAGTGTACTGATAAAAGAGTTAACAAGGTAACTCCAGATTTATTCAATCTTGCATCAACTCCATTAGAAATGAGTCAGTTATCTAGTGACAGTATTTATAAAATCATAAAACCATGCGGTCTGGGTCCAAAGAAATCAAAAGCAATAAAAGACTTATCAAAAATACTTGTAGAAAAATATAATAGTGTTGTTCCAAATTCTTTTGATGATTTAGAAAGACTACCAGGTGTTGGACATAAAACTGCATCTGTTGTTATGAGTCAAGGCTTTGGAATACCAGCCTTTGCAGTTGATACCCATATCCACAGATTGGCTCAAAGATGGGGACTCACAAATGGAGATAATGTAAAAAAAACTGAATTAGATTTAAAACAATTATTTCCTATACAGACATGGAATAAACTTCATCTACAAATTATCTTTTGGGGAAGAGAATTCTGCCAAGCAAAAGCATGTTACGGACTTGAATGTCATATTTGTAAGTCATGTTATCCCAAAAGAATTAAGCGTTTTGTACACAAGAAGCCTTAGATGATTTAAAATCACCATTCCAATTTTCAATTTTTAACACGGTAAAGTTAAATATGAACAATGATTCAAAAAATTCAACATTAATTTCAAAAAGTGATGCTATCTTTAATAACTCTCAAGCAATAGAACACTATGATCCTGACTTGTGGTCCTCTGTAAAAAATGAATCTATCAGACAAGAAGAGCATATAGAGTTAATAGCTTCTGAAAATTATGCAAGCACCAGAGTATTAGAGGCTCAAGGCTCTGTTCTAACTAATAAATATGCAGAGGGATACCCTTCTAAAAGATATTATGGCGGATGTGAATATGTTGATATTGCAGAGGAGCTAGCAATATCAAGAGCGAAAGAACTTTTTAAAGCTGATTATGCCAATGTTCAACCCCACTCAGGCTCATCAGCAAATGCTGCAGCATTTTTAGCATTATTAGAACCTAATGATACTATTTTAGGAATGAGTCTAGATCATGGTGGTCATTTAACACATGGTGCAAAAGTTAACTTTTCTGGAAGAAATTATAATGGTATTCAATATGGACTTCATCCTGAAACAAAAGAAATCGATTATGATCAAGTAAGAGAATTAGCTCATAAACATAAGCCAAAATTAATCATTGCTGGTTTTTCAGCATATTCAGGAATTATAGATTGGAAAATATTTAGAGAAATATCAGATGAGGTTGGAGCATACTTTCTTGTAGATATGGCTCATATTTCAGGATTAGTTGCAGCAGGAATGTATCCATCTCCAATTCCATTTGCTGATGTTGTAACTTCTACAACTCATAAAACACTTAGAGGCCCTCGTTCTGGAATAATCTTATCAAGAAAAAATGAAGTCATTGAAAAAAAATTAAACTCAGCAGTTTTTCCTGGCTCTCAGGGTGGCCCCCTTATGCATGTTATTGCAGCTAAAGCTGTATGCTTTAAAGAAGCCTTGGAACCTGAGTTTAAAAGCTATATTACTCAAGTCATGGATAATGCCAAAATTATGTGTAATACGATCCAATCAAGGGGAGTGAATGTAGTTACAAGTAAAACTGAAAATCATATTATTCTTGTAGACTTAAGAAGCAAGGAAATCACTGGTAAAGAATTAGAGAAAGCATTAGGTGATGTAAATATCACCGTAAATAAAAATGCAGTTCCAGATGATCCAAGATCTCCTTTTGTTACATCTGGAATAAGATTAGGAACTCCTGCGGTTACTACAAGAGGATTTAAAGAAGAAGAAATAAAAAGAGTTAGTAATTGGATATGTGATGTTATAGAAAATCATGAAGATCAATCAATGATGAATAAAATAAAAACTGATGTAGTTGAGCTAACAAGTAAATATCCAGTCTATAATTTATAGATGTACTGCCCTTTCTGCCAAGCTGAAGATACTAAAGTCATTGACTCAAGACTCGTTGCTGATGGATCGCAAACTAGAAGAAGAAGATCATGTGAAGTATGTCATTCTAGGTTTACTACATTTGAAACAGCAGATCTAGCTCTTCCGAGAGTCATTAAGAGTAATGGTGAAAGACAGCCTTTCAATGGATCTAAATTAAAGAGAGGAATGTTACGAGCTCTCGAAAAAAGACCCCTATCATCAGAAGAAATTGATTCAGCATTTGGAAAAATTCTTAAAGAAATTCGAACAAGTGGTGTACGAGAAATCCAATCTATAAAAATTGGTGAAATAATGATGAATACTCTTAAAGAAGTCGATACAGTTGCATATGTCCGTTTTGCTTCTGTTTATAGGGACTTTCAAGATATCAAAGATTTTTCAGCTGAGATTACTTCACTTAGCAAAGAAAAGCCTTCTAGAAAAAAAACAAAAAAATGAATTATGTTGAATATATGCAGAGAGCTATCTCTTCTGCAGATGCTTTCAAATATACTGCAAAGCCAAATCCAGTTGTAGGTGCTATTTTAGTTAAAGGTAATCAAATAATTTCAGAAGGTGCTCATGAAAAATTTGGTTCATCTCATGCTGAGATCAATGCAATAGAAAAAGCAAAAGAAAAAATAGGAGTTACATTTACTTCATTTGAAGAACTAACACTAATCTGCACACTAGAGCCTTGTAGTCATCACGGAAAAACTGGACCATGTGCTGATGCAATTATTAAAGAAGGCATAAAAAAAGTAATAATTGGATCAGAAGATCCAAATCCATTGGTCTCAGGTAAAGGTATTAAAAAATTAATTGATAACGACGTTATTGTTGAATTTGGTGTGTGTGCTAATGAGGTTAAAGAACAAAATAAGCATTTCTTTTATAAATATGAAAATGGTAAGCCGTATATAACAGTAAAAATTGCCTCTTCAGCAGATGGAAAATCTCATAAAAAAAATAATGAAAGAACTCTTATAACATCTGTTCAATCTAGGGAAGATGTTCAAATTGTTAGAGCAGACTATGATGCGATTTTAACTGGTGGTAATACATTGATTGATGATAACCCTCAAATGAATGCTAGAGTTAGCTTTCCAGTTAATCAAGCTAAAAAAATCCTTTTATCAAATAAAGAAAATATTCCAAATAACTATAAATTCTTTCATAACGCTGATGTAGAAATATTAAAAGAAAGAAATATTCACAAAATAATATCTCATCTTCATAATTCATCTATAAATTCTATTCTTGTAGAAGCTGGTCCCAGATTGGTTAATGCTTTTTTAATGTCTGGCCTAGTCGATGAAATAATTATTTATACATCCCCGAATGAAATTGGAAATGATGGAGTGAATTGGTTTGAAAAAGAAATTACTGTTGAAAACTTTGGTTTTACTCTAGAATCCACATATAAAATTGAATCAGACACAAAACTAATCTATAAAAAATGTTAAAACACAACATCTTAGAAATCATTGAAGACATAAAAAACGGCAAGATGGTAATTATTCTTGATGATGAATCTAGAGAAAATGAAGGCGACCTTATATGCGCTGCAGATTTAGTTACACCAGAAATAATTAATTTTATGGCATCTAAGGGAAAAGGATTGATATGCCTTCCAATGAATGAAGATCTTTGTAAAAAGTATGATCTACAGATGATGACCAATAATAATAAAGCGGCCAATAGAACAGCTTTTACAGTATCTATTGAAGCTGCAAGTGGAATAACTACTGGTATCTCTGCTGCTGATAGAGCTCATACAATAAGAACTGCAGTAGATATGAACTCTATTGCATCCGATATAGTTCAACCTGGACACATTTTTCCTCTCAAGGCCATGGAGGGAGGTGTTTTAAGTAGGGCTGGGCATACAGAAGCAGCGTGTGATTTAGCAAAACTTGCCGGTCTTCAGTCAGCTGGAGTCATATGTGAAATCATGAATGATGATGGAACAATGGCTCGAAGGGATGATCTTATAAAGTTTGGTAATGATAATGACATTAAAGTTGGAACAATTGCAGATTTAATTGACTATAGACTTTCTTCAGATTCAACTATTGAATCAATACATGAAAAAGATGTTTCAAATGAATTTGGTAATTTTAAACTTATTGTATGGAGAGATACCATCAATGATGAATACCATTTTTCTCTTACAAAAGGCGATTTGCAATCTGTAGAATCTCCTCTTGTTAGAGTTCAAACACATAGCATATTACAAGATACGCTTGGAATTGAAGATTTAGGAAAAAACTGGTCTATTAGAAAATCGATCGAAAGAATTTCTAAAGAAGAAGCTGGCCTTTTTGTCTTAATAAATCATAGAGATGCAAAAAGTTATTGGTTGAACAAACTTGAAGATAAAGAAATAGAACCTAAGGCAAATAGGAGAGTGATTGGTGTAGGATCACAAATATTAAGAGCATTAGATCTAAAAAAAATATCAGTACTTGGAACTCCAACAAAATATAATGCTGTATCAGGCTTTAATATTGAAATAACTGGATTTGTAAATGAATAAAGTATTAATAGTTCATACTTCTTGGTATGAGGATTACATAAAACAAATGATAAATACTTCTTCTGAAGTGCTGGCAGGTAAATTCAATCTTTCTTTTGCATGTGCACCGGGTGCGATTGAGCTTGCTGCACTTGCAAAGCATAAAATCATGGACTGTGATGAGCAATTTGAAGGGGTTATGTTTCTTGGAATAGTTATCAGGGGCGGCACAACACATTATGAGCTTGTCACAAATGAAACATTCAGATCTATTGGTGATCTAGCTCTAGATTTTCCAAAAATAGCAATTATTAACAATGTTGTATGTGTTGAAAATAAAGAGCAATTATTAGAAAGACTGACTGTAAATACCAAAAATAATGCTGAAGCTTTAAAAAAATTAATAAATGAAAAATCTAGCTAATCATAAAATTGCAATAAGAAGTAGAGAATATCTAGTTCAAGCAATTTATCAATTATTTTTTAATGAGCAAGATATTGAAGATATCATTGATCAATTTAAGGATGAACATAAAACAAAAAAAGTAGATTTTCAGCTTTTCTCTTCATCACTTAAATCTATTCAGGCTAATAGAGCTCAACTAAAAGATATTTTAGATAATTTAGGAGTTAATGACCCTGATATGGACTTAATAGATAAGGCAATATTTTATTTTGCTCTAAATGAAATGACTTTTGGAGTTTTAGATAAGCCCATAGTAATTGATGAGTCCATTAGGCTTGCAAAAAAGTTTTCAAGTCCAGATTCTTATAAGTTTATAAATGCCAACCTTGATAAAGTTATAAATACTAAATAATTATCTTAGTATGGTTTGATCTCTAGACGGGCCAGTTGATATATATGAGATTGTGCACTCAATAAATTTTTCAATGAAATTAACATACTCTTGAGCTTTTGTAGGAAGATCTTCAAAATTTGTAGTGCCGACGGTATCTGTCTGCCATCCCTCAAAAGATTTATAAACCGGCTTATCATCTATATAGTCAACACAGACTTCAATAGTTTTAAATTCATCCATTACATCTAATTTTGTTAGACAAATATCTGTAACAGAATTGGTAAAAACAGCTTTTTTAAGTGCGAGTAAATCTATCCAACCGCATCTCCTAGGTCTACCAGTTGTTGCTCCAAATTCATGACCTTTTTCAGCAAGCATTTTTGCATTCTCATCAAATAACTCAGTTAAAAATGGTCCCTCTCCAACTCTTGTACAGTAAGCTTTTGAAATGCCTATAATTTTATCAATATATTTTGGTCCGACTCCCAATCCTGTTGAAACTCCACCAGCTGTGGTACTAGAAGAAGTAACATAAGGATAAGTTCCATGATCAATATCTAACAAAGTACCTTGTGCACCTTCAAATAGAATAGATTTATCATCCTTTATCCAATCATATAAAAGTCCTTGAGTATCTGCTGAGTATTTATCGTAAAGATCTTTGAATGACAAAATATGCTTAATAGTATCTTCCACGTCATGAATCTCTTCATTATATAGATCTCGTAAAATACGATTATGGTAAGTAACAAGGGTGTTAACTTTTTCTCTTAATATCTCTATATTTCCAATATCACCGAATCGAACAGCTCTTCTTGCAATCTTGTCCTCATAGGCTGGGCCTATACCCCTGCCTGTTGTACCAATTGATTCTTTTTTATCTCTAGCTTTGTCAATACTAATATGACTAGGAAGTATTAATGCACAACCTGAACTTACAAAGAATCTATTAGAAAAATTAATATTAACATCCTCTAAATCTTTAATTTCTTTATCTAAGGCCTCTAAGGATAAAACAACACCATTACCAATTAAACAATTAACATTTGGATGTAATATGCCAGATGGAGTTAGATGAAGAACTGTTTGATGACCATTTACCTTTATAGTATGACCTGCATTATGGCCGCCTTGAAAACGGCAAACAGCAAAAACCTCTTCACTTAAAGCGTCAACGATTTTTCCTTTGCCTTCGTCACCCCATTGAAGTCCCAAGATAAGGGTATTGGATGCCATTGTTTTTTCCTATTTTAATTAGATAGTTCTTTTTGGTTTAGGTATTTCAAGAATTCAGAATTAGCATCTATTAGCATAACATCGCCTTTATTTTCAAAAGTTTCAACATAAGCTTTTATGCTTCTAGTAAATTCATAAAATTCTGGATTTTGTGAAAACCCTTCAGCATATATTCTTGCTGCTTCAGCATCACCTTCACCTCTTAATAACTCGGATTTTTTGTATGCTTCTGCAAGAATAACAACCTTATCTTTATCAGCAACAGCTCTTATTTCTCTAGAGATTTCTTTACCTTCAGATCTTAGCTCTTCAGCAAGTCTGTTTCTTTCTGTTCTCATTCTTTCATAAACAGAGTTACTTAGATTAGATGGAAGATCAATTCTTTTAACCCTAAAGTCAATTATCTCAACCCCAAGATCTGCAACAGAATCATTTAAAGAATTCAGCATAATATTCATTAGCTCATCTCTTTCACCTGATACAACTTCTTTTACAGTTCTTTTACCAAAATTATTTTTTAAAACAAATTCGGATCTTTGGCCAAGCAAACTATTCAAGCTATTAAAACTTCCATTATTTGCCTTATAGAAAGTTAAAACATCAGCAATTTTATATTTAATAAATGAATCTACTAAAAGATATTTACTCTCAACAGTAAGGATTCTATCTGGTTCCTCATCAAGTGTTTGTATTCTGCTGTCATATTTTTTTACTTCCTGAATAACAGGAACTTTAAAATGAAAACCTACATCAATATCTGTTCTAACTGCTTCACCGAATTGAAAAACAATAGCTTCCTCTTTCTCATTAACAATAAAAAAGCTGTTCAATAAAAAGCCAACAATAAGTGCCGCAAAAACTGTTATAAAAGTACTTTTATTCATTGTTATCTCCCTTTCTGTTAAGAATGTCATTTAAAGATGATGAACTTGAAGAATTTTGCATCATCTTATCTAGAGGCAACAACATGAGGTTGTTTCCGTTATCTACATCAATCATAACTTTAGTTGTATTAGACAATACAGACTGCATTGCATCAATATACATTCTATCTCTAGTTACTTTTGGTGCTTTTTCATACTCCTCAAGTAATTGGGTAAACCTTCCGACCTCACCTTCAGCATTAGCTATTACTTCGAGTAAATAACCTTCAGCATTTCGAATTCTAGCCTGCGCCTGACCTCGAGCCTCTGGAACTATCGTTAAAGCATATCTTTCTGCTTCATTTTGAAGTCTTTCTTTATCTTCCCTGGCTGCAACAACATCATCAAAAGCATCTTTAACCGCTGCTGGAGGATCTGTTTTTTCAATATTTACCTGTTGAACGATTAGACCTGTAGCATAGATATCAAGAATCTGCTGAAGTCTGCCTTGCACTTCCTGAGCAATGTTTTCTCTTCCAACTGTTAAAGTTTCTTCAAGAGTATTGTCACCAACAACGTGTCTTAATGCGCTTTCGATTCCTTGTCTTAAACTACCCTCAGGATCCTTAACATTCAATACAAAGTCTTTAAGGTTTGCAATTCTGTACTGTGCTGAGACTGTTACATCAACAATGTTTTCATCTTTGGTTAACATACTGTTAGTTTGTGTATATCTTCTTGTAAGTGAAACGTTTTCAATGTAGCGCTCGTCTATCCCTGCTAATCTAAAATTTAGTCCTTCTTGTTGCTCTTCATAGAACTTACCAAACCTCAGAATAACTGCTCTTTCAGAAGCATCTAACTGATAGATAGATTGAGATGCATAAATTATTAAGAAAGCAAAAAAACCATATAGAAATATTCTGGTTGTTGGAATTTTCATTCCTCCACCACTTCCAGAGCCTTTATTAGATGATGAGTCCTTTCCACCCAAAAATGTAGAAAACTTTTTAATTAGATCATCAAAGTCAGGAGCGTCATTTTTACCACCCCATGGATCTTTATCTTGGTTATCCCAGTTCACAATAAATTACCTCATAGTTTTTCTTTATTATAAACCTAATCTATGGCCTTTAATTGATATTTAAAGAGAAGATACTAAAGTTTCTACCTCTTCTTTAATTTTTTCTTTTGTATTGATATTAAATTTTTTAAGATTTTGCCATGACCTTAACCAAGTCATTTGTCTTTTTGCTAACTGCCTTGTTGCAAATAGCGCTCTATTAAAGAACTCCTCATCATCATATTCATTATTAATCCTCGCAATGGCCTGTTTGTAGTTAACAGATTTTCTTATAGGGTGTTGCTCTGGAATATGATATTCCTTTAATAAATAATCTACTTCATCAAGCAGGCCTGCTGTAATAATTTTTTGAAGTCTGCTTTCAATTCTGCTATGAAGTAATGATCGATCTTCTTCAAATATACCGTATTGATAAATATTAAAGCGGTTGCTTAAGTTTATCTTATTATTTAATCCTATTTGAGCACTCAGAGGTTTCCCAGAAATTTCTATCACCTCAAGAGCCCTAATTATTCTTTGCTCATCAAGCTCATTAATTTGTTTTGCATAAACTTCATCTTTTTCAAAGAGCATAGAGTGCAATTCTTTTATGCCTTTTTTTACTTTTATGTTTTCATATTTTTGTCTAATTAAATCATCTCTTGCTGGTAAATTGTCCAATCCATCTAGCAAGGATTTGAAATACATCATTGTACCTCCGACAAATACAGGAGTTTTATTTCTATTATGAATTGAGTCTATTAGACTTATAGAGTTTTTATAAAAATCTGAAACCGTGAATATTGAATTAGGCTCGATATGATCTACAAGATGATGAGGGTATTTTTCCAGTATATCTTTGCTTGGTTTTGCAGACCCAATGTCGCATCCAGAATAGACCATAACAGAATCAACACTAATTATTTCTATTGATGATGAATCAAATATATCTAAAGCTAAATCAGTTTTACCTGAAGCTGTTGGTCCAAGAATGAAAATAATTGATTTTTTGATACTACTAAATCTTATAAGGCTTCTTCGTCAGTCTCACCAGTTCTTATCCTAATTACCTCTTCTATTTGAGTTATAAATATCTTACCGTCTCCAATTTTTCCAGAACCTGCTGATTGAATGATTGCATTTTTAACAGATTCAACTAATTCATCTGATGTTGCAATTTCTATTTTAATTTTAGGAAGGAAATCGATAGTATACTCTGCGCCTCTATAGAGTTCGGTATGACCTTTTTGTCTGCCAAAGCCTTTTACTTCAGTCATAGTCATCCCTGAAACACCAATTTTATCTAGGGCTGCTCTTACTTCCTCTACCTTAAATGGTTTTATTATTGCTGTTACTAATTTCAAGTTATCACCTCTTTATTAAGTTTTTCTAAAATACCCATACATTGCTTATCTATTGACCCTTGATTTTTAATACAAATTTCTAAAGCATTAGCAGACATATTTTCTCTTAAAGTTTGGTTATTAAGCAAGTCTTTAAAAGCATCTAATACATTTAAATCCTTACTTACTTGTAAACAAGCATTATTTTTAGAAAATAATTCTAGAACATCATGAAAGTTATACATATAGGGACCTATTACAAAAGGACAATTTTCAGAAGCTGCTTCAATAATATTATGTCCGCCATTTTCCTTAAATAGGCTTCCACCTATAAAAGCAAATTGTGCTTTTGAATAAAGTGACTTCAGCATTCCAGTCCCATTAATAACATCAATAGAATGAACACCCAAATCTTCAGGGACAACCTCAAGTATTCTGCTTTTAAGATTAGCTTTATCTAATACTTTTTTGATTGAAGATGCTCGTTCTGGATGACGAGGAACTATTACAAGACCTATCTTATAATTTTCTTTAATAAGATTTTTATATGCATCAATAATAATTTCATCCTCACCCTTGTGAGTACTAGCAGCAAGAATGAATGGTGGTAACTGCTCATTTAGATTTTGAGAATTTTTAATGTCAACATCAAATTTTACAGATCCAACACACTCAATCTTTTCAATTGACGCTCCAAGTTGATTAAATCTATTGGAATGAGATTCACTTTGTGTGTATATCATTGTAAATTTCTGAATAATGTTTTTTGATAAAAAGCTAAAGTTTTTATAATTTTTAAAAGATTTTTCTGACATTCTTGCATTTGAAAGAATGATTGGTATTTTTTTTAAATACGCAACTGAGATCATACTTGGCCATATCTCTGTTTCAAAAAGTATTAATGCTTTTGGGTTAAAGGACCTGAAAAATCCTAAAATAAATATCAAGAAATCCCACGGCGCATATACTACTTTAAGTCTTGATCCATATAATTTATTTGCTTCCCTATAGCCAGTAGGTGTTGTAACTGACAAAACAACATTGTGATCTATCAAAATGTTTTCTACGATTTTAGATGATGAGATTACCTCTCCAAGGCTAACAGCATGAAACCAAACAACATTATTATCATTTTTTGAATTATATATCCCAAATCTGTTAGAGAGGTTTGATCTATAATCCTTATCACTAAAGCTTTTAACAATTATTCTAATAACAAGAGCTGGGGTTATTAAAAATAAAAAAAGGTTATATAAAAAGAGAATCATTTCTTAATCATGCATATTTATAATGTAATAATACAGTTTAAAACACATGAATAGAATTTTATTAAAGCTTCTTATAAGTTTCTGGAAGGTAGTACTGCTTTTTCCTAGAGCTGTTCATAAAAAACTTGGCCTAATCCTTGG
>CAJQGX010000013.1 GCA_905478035.1 uncultured SAR86 cluster bacterium
GCTCCCATTCCTGCAAGGTCACCATTTTGAACAATTAAATATGGCTCTCTAATTGGCTCTCCAGCAAAGAAACATTCTAGAATTTCTCTTACGCCAGCAGCATATCTTGTTTGAGCAGACAATGAGGTGCCTGAGGTATGTGGTGTCATGCCATGATTGGGCATTGTTCTCCAGACATGATCATTTGGAGCAGGTTGTGGGAACCAAACATCCCCAGCATAACCACTTAATTGACCAGATTCCAAACCTCTTGCAATTGCATCTTTATCACAAATCTTTCCTCGAGCAGTATTAATGATATACGCGCCTCGTTTCATTTTACTGATCATTGCATCGTCAAATAAATGTTCAGTTTTAGGATGTAATGGACAACTAATATTAACTACATCACAAACAGCAACCAATGATTCCACTGAATCATGATATGTAAGATTTAATTCTGCTTCTATTTCATCAGAAAGTTTATGTATATCAAAGTAATGTAAGTGCACATCGAATGGCTTCATTTTTCTTAACATATCAATACCAATTCTGCCTGCAGCAACAGTTCCAACATGCATACCTTCTACATCATAAGACCTTTGAACAGCATCAGCTATATTCCAACCACCCTCTTTTACGATTCTATGCTGAGTATGATAATCACGCACCATAGATAGGATCATCATTACAATGTGCTCAGCAACTGAGCGAGAATTACAATAAGTAACTTCGACAACGTCAACGTTATTATCCATTGCAGCCTGCAAGTCAACATGGTCTGATCCAATACCAGCAGTAATTGCCATCTTTAAATTTGGAGCCGTTTCCATTTTGTCTCTAGTTAAATAATATGGAAAAAATGGTTGTGATATAACAATATCAGCATCTACTAATTCTTTATCTGCCTCACACCCCTCTCCATCCTTATCTGATGTAACAACCAAAGTGTGTCCAGCATCTTCAAGAAACTTTCTTAGGCCCAATTCGCCAGATACACAACCAAGCAACTCACCAGGAGTAAAATCTATGCTTTTAGGCGAAGGAAGACTCATACCATCTGGGTAATTATCTAGTTTAGGCAAATCATCTCTAGCATATCTTTCTGGCATGCCTGTTTTTGGATCGTCATATAAGACGCATAAAATTTTCATATTAAACTCCCACTAAAAATGTAAATATCTTACATAATAGTAAAGCAACCAATAAAGAATGCGCAATACTTGAGTTTTAAATAATATTTTTTAATTTTTTCTCTAAATTTTGAAGATTTAGGTCTTTTGGATCAATTTTTCCATGAATAACCAAAGAAGCTGCCCAAATATAATCTAAATAATGACCAAATATCATCCATTTTTCTAATATCTCATTATTAAATAGTAAAGATTTGCCTTTTTTATTATATGAGTCCAACATGATCACTCTCTCATTTATGGATAGATTGTATGTATTTGAAATTGATGCAATGTCGAAATAAGGACTATTAAAACTTGAATATTCCCAGTCTAATAAAATTAATTTATTGCTCCATAAAAGGTTAGTCTTATTTAAATCATTATGACAAAAAACTAAATCATTTGAGTTATATAGCTCGTCATATAATTTAAAACCTCTTGCAAAAATTTTATTTGAAGAAAATTCTTGCAAAGTTTTTCTGTAAAAATTTATAGAATCTCTAAAATATTTTCTTCTATTTTTTGGCAAATCGAGTGAATGTATCTTGTTTAATTCTTTCCCGAGAATTTCTATAGAATTTTTTTTATGGCTGTCCTTTAATAAAAATTCTGAGCCCTCGATATAACGCCATACTAATATTCCATTCGAAAGATCGCTAAATAAAATTTCTGGAGTACTCTTTAAAAACTTAAGATGCTCAAGAATAAAAATTTCATTTTCTCTATCAACTTTTATTTTATTTGCGCTTGGATAATCAATTCTAATTATCGATTTAATATCATTAAAATTACAAATAGAAATTTCTGATACTGGTCCAGATTTTATTATTTTGATAATCTCTAATTTGTGATTTTTTAAAGCTATTTCTTTAAGCATTCTTTATATTTTCGTCTCTAATTTTTATCCAAGATCTATAACCAAAAAATATTATTACTAGATAAATACAGAATAAAATTGCAGTTAAAAAAAGCCCTCTAGATAAAAATAAATAAATAGAAATCATGTCTATAACAAACCAATAGATCCAATTTTCAAGAAGCCTTTTTGCAACCATATATGTCGTGATAATTGCCCCCCATGTAGTAAGGCCATCTAAGAAAGGCAAAGCAGCATTTGTAAATTTTTCTAGAAGCAAACCTGTAATTATTGCCAAAATTATTATAATTGCTATAACCCAAAAGTGAGTATTCCATCTCCACGACCTTACAATAAATTTTGATTGGTTATTGTTAGTAACAGTCCATTGCTGAATTCCATAAAAAGCCATAACGATATAGAAAATTTGTAACCAGGCTTCCATATATAAGCCAGCTTTATACATAATAAAGAAATATAAAGTAGAACTAATAATAGCCGCAAACCAGCACTTTACGTCTTGTTTTACTGCAAGCAGTAAATAAGTAACTGCAAATAAAACAGCCAAGGCTTCTATAAATAAATTAGTTGGAAAATTAAAAATCATACTGGATCATGAGCCCGAAATGCCTTGGATCACCATGTCTTCTATATAGAGTATCTTCGAAATTTGGAGCCTCATTACCAAAGTAAAAACCCCTAACTGAGTAGTACTTATTAAATACATTACGTACCCATAATGAATAGGTCCATGAGCCATTTATCAAACCATAATTAATATTAGTTAAAGCATATGACTTGGAAGTATTGTTATGAGAATCCGAGTAATAGAAACTACTTTTTCCAACTATATTAAGTGACAAATAAGTTTGATTTGTTGGCCTCCAATTCAAGCCAGCAGAGAAACTATTTTTAGGAGCATGCGCCTGTTCTCTGCCTTCAAGGTCGGGTCTAGAAATCCAATTTTTTATTTCAGTATTTAAGAAGCCAAGGTTTAAAAATAAATCTAGGTTCTCATGAACTAATGCATCGATATTTAATTCTAGTCCATTGTTATTTCCCTCTGCTGCATTCTGAGTGATATATGAAAAAGTATTAGGATCCATAGGATCAATTTGTCTCGAGATGAGAACCTGTTGGTCTGTTCGATTAGAGTAAAAAAGAATTGCTCCAACATTTAATTTGGATTCAAAAAATTTAGAATTAATTCCAATTTCATAATTGGTTAAGAATTCTGGATCATAGTATAAATTTTTATTAGTGGAATCTTGATCAAGACCAAGTCCTAAGTTGAAACCACCTTGGTTATATCCTTTGGCTATGCTGATAAAAATATTAGAACTATTATTAATTGTTTTTATAAATGATAATTTCCCCCCGGACATATTATTGGAAGGTGAAAATGATTCTCCATAAGAATCAAAAAAATTAGATTTATATTTTTCTTTTCTCAACCCAAAAGATATTTTGGATGATTTGTTCAAGAAATAATCAATATTTCCATATAAAGATAAGCTGCTGGAAGAAAACTTACTCGTTGAAAATGAATTACTCACATAAGGACCAAATGGATCAGACGGATCTCCATAAATTCCATTATCTTTTTTTGCATTTGTTTCGTTAACATCTAAAAAACTTACTCCCAATATCCATTCAATGGTTTCATTTGCATTTTTTTCTAATAAATTAGAAACAAGCCTGAATTCTTGACTAAAAGTATCTCTTTTACGGATAGTTTCAGAGAAATAATCATATATATAAGGTAAATGTGACTGCGTATTGCCCCAATCAGCATCATAACTAAGAACTACATCTGTATTTGTTGAGCTTGATAAGCTCTGAAATTCAAAATTATCAAATTGATGGTAAATTTTAACGCCATAAATATTGCTTTTCTGAGAATCCATTCCAGGCTTATCTGATAGAGTGTTTAGACTGCCATCTATTGTCCAGATATCTGCAGGGTCATCTAGATTTACCTCAGATATGAGAAATTTATATGTGGTTTCGCTATCTGATACCCAATTAACTTTTAAGCGGAATGTTTGTTCATCTTTTTTTGAAGTATCTGATTTATTTAAAAAAATGTTTTTTCTAAAACCATCAGAATAATCTTTTTTAACAGCTAGCCTGTACGTAATATCTTGATTTGCATTTATAGGCCCACCAAAAGCAATTCCTGTATTTACTGTTCCGTAATCACCTAAAACTAACTCACTTTTACCTTCGAATTCTTTTGAAGGTTCTTTTGTAGATATATAAATTAGTCCAGCCATGGCACTTGACCCAATTCTTGCCCCTTGCGGACCTCTATGAACCTCAATTTGATCAATATCAAAAGTAGTGGCAATTCCACCTTGGCCAGAAAAATCTATATCATCAATAAGAAAACCAACTGCTGAATTTGGAGTCCTTTCATAACCAGATCTTTCTCCTATTCCTCTTATTTGAAAATGCCTTGCTCTAGAATCACTTGCTGCAAAATTTAAGTTTGGGACTAGATATGAAAGATTCTCAAAATGCTTTAGGGCCTGTGATTGTATAGTTTTAGTATCAAGCACAGCAATACTAGAGTCTTCTTTTGAAAGAGTGGTTTCTCTCCAGTTTCCTTTGATAATAATTTCATCAATAGTCTGAGAGCTTACGTCTAGACTAAATAAATGTATTAAGAATATTAAATAGAATACGTTATTTTTAATGGTTTTCATGTAATTCCTCCGCCATTATTGTATGGATCAGGTTCAAAGGGTTTCAAAAGATCTCAGGCTTAAAAAGCCACCCCTTTACAGTTA
>CAJQGX010000014.1 GCA_905478035.1 uncultured SAR86 cluster bacterium
CTTGTAGAGAACTTACTAGATTTTCCTATTGAGATTTTTATTGAAACGACTTCTGATTATTCTCATCCAAATATTCAAGAGTTATCAGACGATGAATTTGTAAATAATATTGATTTATTAATTGTATTTGGGGGAGATGGAACTTTATTAGGCTCTGCAAGAAAGTTTCTAAAATTTAATATACCTATTTTAGGCGTAAATATGGGTAATGTTGGCTTTTTAACTGATATTAAAATTGATAATTTTAAAAGTTCATTAGATGAGATCTTTGCAGGAGATTTTGTAATTGAAGAGAGAAGCTTGGTAAGTGCAAGTTTTCTAGATCAGACGGTGTATGGCTTAAACGAAATAGTTATACATTCTGGTGCATACGCCCAGCTTATGAGATACAGACTTAGCGTAAATGATAAGGTTGTATATGAGCAAAGATCTGATGGTTTAATAATAGCAACTCCAACTGGATCTACTGCATATGCCTTGTCTGCTGGCGGTCCTATAATTCATCCAGCGTTAGATGTATGGACTATTCTTCCAATGCTACCTCAGAGTATCTCATCAAGACCTTTTGTAATATCTTCAGATGAAAAAGTTTCTATTGAAATATTAAGAGGGCCATTAGATCAAGCTAAGATTTGTGCTGATGGACAAGACGACACCAAAGTTCCATTTTCAGAAAATATAAATATATGCAAGATGAACAATACTCTCAAATTAGTACATCCTAAGAAAAATGATTTTTTTGAAGCATGTAGAGAAAAACTTGGCTGGAGTCTTGATATATCAATCAATACCTGAGCTTAAGAATTGAATATCAAAAACTTTCACGTACCTATAATATTAATTTCAATTGTAATAGCTATTATTTCTAGCTTTGGAAGTTACTTTGGGATTATTGAGTTTTTAACTTTTCTTAAACCAGATATTACATTAAATAGTTATATAAGTTTCCTCTCGTTTGAAGAGACTTTTTTTGATCAAAATGAATGGTGGAGACTAATAACTCCAATGTTAATTCATTTTTCATTTGCTCATTTAGCATTTAATTGTTTGTGGATTTATATTTTAGGTCAAAAGATTGAGCTTTATGATGGTCATTTTAAATTTATCGCTTTAGTAATATTTTCATCATTACTTGCCAACTATACCCAACATATCTTTTCTGAATCCTCTCTTTTTGGTGGGTTATCAGGAGTAATATATGGAATGTTTGGCTACTGCATGATAATTGAATTAGAAACAAAAAATGAAAGATATGGTTTGCCACCAGCTATATATTTATTCATGTTGATATGGATGCTTTTAGGTTTTCTAGGAGTTTTGACTATTTTTGGGTTTGGCAATATTGCTAATTATGCACACTTAGGTGGTTTAGTGGGAGGCCTTATCTTTGGAATGGTAACTAAATGGATAACAGTGATAAGATAATTTTGATGAAAAAGATAAAGAAAGCAGTTTTACCAGTTGCGGGTTTTGGAACTCGCTTTCTTCCTGCTACTAAAGCAACGCCAAAAGAAATGCTTTCTATTATTGATAAGCCACTTGTCCAATATGCTGTTGAAGAGGCAATTGAGATAGGGATAGAAGAGATTATATTTATTACAAGCCCTTCTAAATACTCCATTAAGAAACACTTTGATAAATCTAAAGAACTAGAAGAAAAACTTAGAAGTTTAGGTAAGGATGACTTAATTGAGAAACTAAACCCATCGAAATTTGATGATATTAAATTTCATTATATTGTTCAAAATGAACAAAAGGGATTAGGGCATGCTATTTCTCTAGCAGAGCAACTTATTCAAGATGAGCCATTTGCAGTATTACTTCCAGATGATTTATTTTTTTCTAATGATAGCTGCCTCAATCAGTTAAAGAGATCTTATGAAATTTCGAATGCTTCTATAATTGCTGTAAATGAAATTGAATTAGAAGATATCCATAAATATGGAGTAATAAAACCTGGAAATATTAAAGATAACTTAATAGAAATTGCAGATATTATAGAAAAGCCAGAAGCCGATGAGGCCCCATCAAATATTGCTGTTTGTGGTAGGTATATTTTAAACAGCAGTATCTTTAATAAACTAAAAGATGTCCTTCCAGATAAAACTGGTGAGATTCAACTTACTGATGCTATTAAATTATTAATAGATGATGAAATGGTGCTTGCTTGCATTTATAAAGGTGAGAAATTTGATTGCGGCAGTAAAAGGGGTTTTGTTGAGGCGACTATTGCAATATCATTGCGAGATATTGAAATAGGTGATGAGATTAAAAACGTAATTAAAAAAATATAGTTTGAACTTAGTCCTAAAAATAATTAAATTATTCCCGCCAGAAGCAGCTCATTCAATTGCATTGTATTCATTAAAGATTCTCTATCAATTAAGGTTAATTAATATTTTTTTTCCAAAACTTCACGATGAAGAGCTTGAAGTTTTTGGAATGACTTTTGCAAATAGACTTGGAACTGCAGCTGGTCTTGATAAGAATGGAGATTTTATAGATTGCATAGGAGCACTAGGATTTGGATTTGTTGAGGTAGGAACCGTAACCCCAAAAGCTCAGTTGGGAAATAAAAAACCAAGAGTCTTTAGAATTTTAAAAGAAAAGGCCATTATTAATCGACTTGGGTTTAATAATAAGGGAGTAGATTATTTAGTTAAAAGACTAAAAAAAAGAACATTCAGAGGAATTGTTGGGGTGAATATAGGAGCAAACAAAACCTCAGATGGCCAAAAAAGAATAGATGATTATATTGAGTGCTTTAATAAAGTTGAAAATTATGCCGACTATATTACAGTTAATATCTCATCTCCAAATACACCAGGTTTAAGAGATTTGCATAGTTCTGATAATTTAAAAAAATTGATAGGAGCTATTGATAAGGTAATCAAAATTTCTGGATATAAAAAATCAATCTTTCTTAAAATATCTCCTGATGAAAATAAAGAGTCCATAAATGAAATTATTCAAATTATAAATAACTCATTTTTTACAGGTTTAATTATTTCAAATACTTCAATAGATAAAAAAATACTCAAAGATAAGAAATATCATACTTATGAAGGAGGTTTATCTGGCAAACCAATAATGAACAAATCAACAGAACTTCTGAACTTAATATATAGTAACGATCCCTCTATACCCCTAATTGGCGTTGGTGGAGTTATGAATAATAAGGATTTCCAAGATAAAATAAATTCTGGAGCTCAATTGGTTCAGCTATATACAGGCTTTGTTGTCAAAGGACCCAAAATTGTTGCAGATATTTTGAAAGAATAAAAATTATGGAATTAATTATTATTTTTGTTGTAATTACTTTCCTGATCGGGACTATCAGTCTTGCAGTTCCGTCAAAATCATCTCGTAAAATTTCAAATTTAAGAATGGAAGCATCTAAGCTCGGTTTTAAAATTATTCCATCAAATTTAAGTACATTATCTTTTAAAAATAAAGATTTTTCGTTAGTCTGCTATCAGTTTAAAAATGAAACAAATATAAAAGAAGCACATTTTATTAGAGACAAAGACGAATTAATTTTGTATTCTCCACTGAAACTTAAGTACTCTGAAGAGTATGATGAGATTAAAAGTAAGCTTAATAAATTATCTTTGTATGTTCATGAGGTTATTTATTCAAAGACATTAATAGCTTTTTTATGGGAAGAAAAATTAGGTTTAGAAGAACTTAAAAATATTTCTGATTCCCTAAAAGAATTATAAATATCTTTCAAAAAAAGTTTAAAGAATGTTTTTATAAGAAAAGGAACTAATTTTAATTATGGCTAAATCACTTGTAATTGTAGAGTCACCTGCAAAAGCTAAAACAATATCAAAATATCTTGGCAAAGATTTTATTGTTGAATCAAGTGTGGGTCATATAAGAGATCTTCCAAAAAAAGCTTCGCCATTAGCCAAAAGAGCATCTATACCAAAAGATATTTCTCCAGAAGAGAAGCAAAAATTAAAGGCTGTTAATGATAGAAATAGGCTTATAAGAAGAATGGGTGTTGATCCTGATAATGGGTGGACTGCAGATTGGCAAATAATTCCTGAAAAAGAAAAGGTTATTAAATCACTAAGAAAAGCAGCAAAAGGAGTTGATCATATTTATTTAGCAACCGACCTTGATAGAGAGGGAGAAGCTATAGCATGGCATTTAAAAGAGGCTTTAGGTCCAGAAAAATATGATTATTCAAGAGTACGCTTTAATCAAATAACAAAATCCGCAATTATTGATTCATTTGCAGATCCAAAAGAAATTGATTTAGATTTAGTAAAAGCATATAGAGCAAGAAGATTTTTAGACAAAGTTATTGGTTTTGAGTTATCTCCTTTACTTTGGAAAAAAATAGCTCGAGGCTTATCTGCTGGTAGAGTTCAATCCGTTGCATTAAGAGTTTTAGATGAAAGAGAAAGATTAATACAAGAGTTTATTCCAGAAGAGTACTGGGAAGTTTCGATGCTGCTTGAAACTTCTAATAACAGCATTATTCCATTTTCGTTAAATAGAAAAAAATCTGATCCTCTTTTACAGAAAGCAGAAGCTGAAAAAATTAAATCTTTAATAGAGTTGGCTAATTTAGAAATTAATGAAATTACTAAGAAGCCTGTTAAAGTCAAACCTAGAGCACCTTTTATAACATCAACGCTTCAACAAGCTGCTAGTACAAAACTAAGTTTTAATGTGAAAAGAACAATGAGAGTTGCTCAAAAGCTATATGAGGCAGGTCATATTACATATATGAGAACAGATGCTCCAAGCTTAAGCAAAGAATCAATTCAAGATGCTAGAAATTATATTAATGATAAATTAGGTGAAAATTACCTTACCAACGCCCCAAGAATATATTCTAGTACTGAAAATGCACAAGAAGCTCATGAAGCTATAAGACCAACTAATGCATTTATGCATCCTGATGATCTAATAGGTTCTTCAGAAGAGGAGAGACGATTATATAGCTTGATATGGCAACAATATATAGCCTCACAAATGCCTGACGCAGAATATTTATCTACCTCAGTAAAGGTAAATATTGATGGCTATAACTTTTCTGCAAAAGGAAGAGAGGTTGTATTTGATGGTTATACTAAAGTAGCAAAAAATAATTCAGATAGTGAAAATGATATTTTGCCACCAATGTCTGAGGGTGAGAGGCTTGTTTTAGATACATTAAATTTAGATCAAAAATTTACAAAACCACCTGCAAGATTTTCAGAAGCAGCGCTGGTTAAAGAACTTGAGAAAAAAGGTATAGGCAGACCATCTACTTATGCAAATATCATTTCAACTATTCAAGATAGGGGTTATGTAGAGATTCAAAACAGAAGATTTTTTGTTAAGAAAATTGGTCATATTGTTACAGAGCGTTTAGTTGAAAGTTTTGATGACATCATGAATTATGACTTTACTGCAAATCTTGAAAATAATTTAGATCAAGTTGCAAGCGGTGATTTAAATTGGAAAAATGTTTTAGATGATTTTTATAAAGCTTTCCAAAATGATTTAGCTTCTGCATCTATTGAAGATGGTGGAATGCGAACAAATAAACCAACTGCAACAGATATTATTTGTCCAGATTGCTCAAAAAATAAAATGGTTATTAGAAATTCTTCAAATGGAGTATTTTTAGGATGTTCTGGGTATGACAATGAAGGTGATGATAAATGTAAAAAAACAGTCAATCTTATATCAGGCGATGAAGCTATAAGTGTTGATGATAATGAGGAAGCTGAAAATCTTTTAATCAAAAAAAGATGCAGTATTTGCGAAACGAGCATGGATAACTATCTTATTGACGAAAATAGAAAACTACATGTATGTGGCAAAAGTCCTGATTGTAATGGGTATGCTGTTGAAGACGGCCTATTTAAGATAAAAGGTTATGACGGACCAATTTTAGAATGTCATAAATGTGGCTCAGAAATGCAGCTTAAGACTGGAAGATTTGGTAAATATTTTGGATGTCTAAATGATAATTGTGGAACTACTCGAGCACTCCAAAGAAATGGTGAGCCAAAACCACTAACAATGGAACCAATTTCTATGCCTGATTTAGCATGCCTGAAATGCGAAGATCATTATTTATTAAGAGATAGCATGAAAGGGCTTTTTCTAGCAGCCAGCAAATACCCAAAAAATAGAGAGACAAGAGCACCCAAAGTATCTGAAATAAATCATCTAGCAACTGAGATAAAAGAAGCATGCAGATTTTTGCCTGAAACAGATAAGCATGGATATTTAATGACAGCTCCTGAAAAAGATAGAGATGGAAATGAATATGTTGTTAGATATAACAAATCAGAAGATGTTCATTACTTAGCGTCAGAAAAAGATGGTAAAAAAACAAAATGGACAGCTTTATATAGTAATGGCGAGTGGTCTCAAAACCTTAAAAGTTAGTGGATCCAAAAGAGCTAGTAAATCTATATCTAGACATAGCTGACAGTTTGTTATCCAAACTAGCATTAAATAATTCTAAAGATGATGATTCAGATCAATATCTTTTTGTACTTTCGATTGAACAAAGCTTAAATTCACTAGCTGACAGCATTGCAGCATCAATTAATTTTAATAATTCTGATTTTAGCTCATATGAATATCAGAAAAAATGGATTGAATTATCATCCAACAGTTTTCTTGAAAATATCATTAAAAATGAATTCAGTCCTAATGGATTATTTAATGATCTTAAACAGGTTAAAAAAATGTTACATGAGCCTGTTAATGACTCAATAATAGTTTCAAATGAGACATTAAGCTTGAAAAAATTTAATTTATTACTAAATAGATATAAAGAATTTATTATCATACTTCGCAAATCCCTTGAGGAATGCTAAGCTTGATGTAAGAGGTAAATATATGTCGAATTACTTAGAACTAGCTCAATTACCAGATGGAAGTATTGTACTTAGGCGATCAGATGATCATGAAAACCCTATAGTAAAGATTGATTTTTCACCCGAATCAAAAGAATTTCTTCAAGGCCAAGAGCTTTCAGTTGCAAAAGAAATGATAAGAGCTGGTATTGAAAGTGTTAGCGGGAATGTGAGTGATTTTGACGAATTTTTTGATGGACAAAAAGAAAGACTATCAAAAAAACCTGTAATACTTCATTAATTTTCTCTAATTAAACCAACACTTTTTCCTTCTATAAAAAGTTCTGTGTGTTCTAGGTCTACTTCAATATTGCTAAAATCTTCATTAGCTGGTTGAAGGTGAACAATTTTAGGTGAGTGTCTGTGAAAGTATTTAACAGTAACTTCATCATCAATTCTAGCAATAACGATATCTCCATTTTTAATATCTTGAGTTTTTTTAACAGCGATTAAGTCATCTTCCATGATCCCAGCATCCTTCATACTAAGACCTCTTACGCGAAGGAAGTAATCAAAATTTGATCCAAAGAAACCTTGAGGACAATTAAAAACTTTCTCTACATTTTCTGTTGCTAGTGTAGGTGACCCCGCAGCAACCAATCCAATAATAGGATATTCATCTCCTTCATTTTCAATTTCAGGATTAATTATTGAAATACCTCTTGATGTTCCACTCTCAATTGAAATAAAACCTTTTTTCTCAAGCGCCCTAAGATGTGTTTCGGCTGAATTAGGAGATTTAAAGCCTAATTCTTTGCATATATCTGCTCTTGTTGGAGGAAATCCAGTTTTCTTTATGTATACTTGAATACAATTGAGTACCTTGTTTTGCTGGGATGTTATATCTTTCATAATGTTTAAAATAATACTGAATGTATATACAGTATAATGCAGAATATATATTTATATCAACTTTTATATGAAAGAAAATAGAAAATTAATAATAGGAATTTCATCAAGAGCTCTATTTAATCTTGATGAAAGTCACGACATTTATGAAAAAGACGGACTCGACTCTTATCGAGATTACCAAATAGCAAATGAAGATAAAACTCTTGAACCAGGAGAGGCTTTCAACCTTGTAAAAAAAATATTAGATATCAATTCACTTTATAAAGATCATCAAAGAATAGAGGTTATTCTTCTGTCAAGAAATACATCAGATACTGGTTTAAGAATAAGAAACTCAATCGAAGCTCATGGATTGGATATTAGCAGGGCTGCATTTTGTGGTGGCGAAAGCCCACACAGATATGTAAAGGATTTTGGAGTCCATCTATTTTTATCAAGCAGTATGGAGGATGTAAAATTGGCTATTGAGAGTAATGTTGCTGCAGCAACAATTATCTCTAGAGACAATGATAACAACTTCTTATCAGAAGATGGTCAACTTAAAATAGCATTCGATGGCGATGCCGTAATTTTTTCAGATGATTCTGAAAAAGTTTTTCATGAGGAAGGCTTAGAGGCTTTTATTGAAAATGAAGTTAAGGCTAAAACAGCATTAAAAGAGGGGCCTTTTAAATCTTTTCTTGTAGAGCTTAATGATATTCAGAATGACTTTGATGTAAATAATTGTCCAATTAGAACGGCTTTAGTTACTGCTCGATCTGCTCCCTCTGATAAAAGAGTCATTAAGACATTAAGAGAGTGGGGAGTGAGAATAGATGAATCTTTATTTTTGGGCGGCATGTCTAAAAGAGATTTTCTTAAATCTTTTCAAGCTGATATCTTTTTTGATGATCAAAAAAAACATATCATAGACACACAAAATACAACAGCCTCAGGTCATGTTCCTTATGGAATCAAAAATAAATAATTTATATAGGTATAACAAATGGAAATAGTTTGTTTCGATATGGAAGGAACTCTAACTCCCGAGATCTGGGAGAAAGTAGCTTGCAATACTGGCATAGAGGAATTTAATAAAACAACAAGAGATATTCCAGACTATGGAGAACTTATGGACTTTAGGCTTGATATTATGAAAGCTAATGGCCTAAAACTTTCAGATATTAAAAAAGCATCAAATGAGTTGGATCTTTTGCCTGGTGCTGAATCTTTCTTAGCAAATATTAGAGAAAAGTTTCAAGTTGTAATTCTTTCAGACACTTTTCATGAAATAGCTCAGCCTTTAATGAAGAAAATGGGATTCCCATTACTTTTATGTCATAACTTAGAAGTTATTAACGATGAAGTTGTATCCTATAAACTAAGAAATAAAAAAGCAAAAAAGCAGGCTATTCAAGGTTTTCAGTCTATGGGATATAGGTGTCTTGCTGCAGGAGACTCTTATAATGATTTACAAATGTTTGAAGTAGCTGAAAAAGGTTTTTTTATAAACGCACCTAAGAAAATTTCAAATAATTATCCTGAAATAGAATCTTTTGATAATTATAAAGATCTTGAAAGAGGTTTATTATCAAATTCATTATTTCAAGAATGAGCGATCACTTAAAATTAGACAATTATTCTAGGCCTACCTTAAATATGCCTAAAGAAAATTCTAGTTTACTTCTTCATAGTTGCTGTGCACCTTGTGCAGGCGAAATTATGGAAGCACTCGCAGCTTCAAAAATAAAAACTACTGTTTATTTTTATAATCCAAATATTCATCCAACTGAAGAATATGAGATTAGAAAAAATGAAAATAAAAGATTTTGCGATAAATTAGGATTTGAATGTATTGACGGTGACTATGACAAAGATAATTGGTTTGAAAGAATTAAAGGTCTTGAAGATGAGCCTGAAAGAGGAAAAAGGTGCACTCAGTGTTTTGATATGAGATTTGAAAGGTCTGCACTTTTTGCTCAGGAAAATGGTTTTGGTGTTTATGCTACTACTTTAGGAATTTCTAGATGGAAGGACATGAACCAAATTAATACATCAGGTCTTCGAGCTGCAAAAAGATACGAAGATGTATCTTACTGGGATTTTAATTGGAGAAAACAAGGCGGATCTTCAAGGATGGTTGAAATTTCAAAGAGAGAAGAGTTCTATCAGCAAGAATATTGTGGGTGTGTGTATAGTCTCAGAGATACCAATAGATGGAGAAGAAAGAACAATAAAGATCGAATAATTAGAGGAGTAAAATTTTATAGTTAGTTGTAAATTTGGGAAACAGCATCTTCTTCACTTATAATCTCTCAACTATGACATCAGGTAATAAATTTAGGGAAGCACTCAAATCAAATTCCCCTCTTGTAATCCCAGGAACTATTAATGCGTATTCAGCCATACTAGCTGAAAAAGCAGGACACAAAGCTATTTACCTTTCTGGCGGAGGTGTTGCTGCAGCCTCATATGGAATTCCTGATCTTGGCATAACATCTTTGGATGATGTACTAATTGATGTTAAAAGAATTTCTAACGCATCCTCACTACCATTACTAGTTGATATTGATACAGGCTGGGGTGGAGCATTCAATATTTCAAGAACAATAAAAGAAATGATCAATGCAGGTTGTGGTGCTGTCCATATGGAAGACCAAGTATCTCAAAAAAGATGTGGCCATAGACCTAATAAATCTCTTGTTAGCTCGAATGAAATGCAGGATAGGATTAAAGCGGCAGTTGATGGCAGACATGACGAAACATTTTTTATTATGGCCAGAACAGATGCTTTAGCTGATGAAGGCATGAGCGGTGCAATAGATAGAGCTTCAAGTTATGTTGAACAGGGTGCCGATGGTATTTTTTTAGAGGCAGTAACATCACTTGATCAATATGAAGAATTCAAAGAAGCTCTTGATGTTCCTCTTCTCGCTAACATTACTGAATTTGGAAAAACACCTTTATTTTCTCAAGATGAATTAGAGCAAGTAAAGGTAGATATGATTTTATATCCACTAACAGCATTTAGAGCTATGAGCAAAGCAGCGGAAAAAATTTACATTTCTCTAGCCAAAGAGAGGACACAAGAAGGTCTCTTGGATATAATGCAGACCCGAGAAGAGTTATACGAATACTTAAACTATCATAGCTACGAAGAAAAATTAGATAGCTTATTTAAAGATTAAAAACTAGAAGAGGAAAAAATGGTAAAAAAACTTGAAGGAGCTGGTCTAAGAGGCCAAGTTGCTGGAGAAACTTCGCTTTCAACAGTTGGTCAAATAGAAGGTTTAGCTTATAGAGGTCATAAAATAGAAACTCTTGCTGAAAAAGCTACATTCGAAGAGGTTGCCTATCTTCTTTTATATGGCAAGTTGCCTAATGTTAAGGAGCTTGAAAGTTATAAAGAAGTTTTAAAAAATCAAAGAGACCTTCCTCAATCATTAAAAGAGGTTCTTCAAAAAATACCTGCTAGCGCTCATCCCATGGATGTAATGAGAACCGGAACATCTATGTTAGGAAATCTTGAGCCTGAAGGAGACTTCTCTAATCAATTAAATTCAATTAATAGAATGATCGCAACAATGCCATCAATTGTTACATACTGGTATAAGTACTCTCATGAAGGTATTGATATAGAGCTAGTCAATGATGAAGATTCTATGGCAGGTCATTTTTTACATATCCTTCATGGCAAAACTCCAAGTGATCTTCATAGAAAGGTCATGGATGTATCACTTGTTTTATATGCAGAACATGAATTTAATGCTTCAACATTTACTGGCAGAGTCTGTGCTTCAACCATGTCTGATATTCATTCGTGTGTTGTTGCTGCAATTGGATCATTAAGAGGGCCTTTGCATGGAGGTGCTAACGAAAAAGCTATGGAGCTTATTGAAAATTGGACCTCGAGAGCTGAGGCAAAAGAAAAAATTCTTTCAATGCTTGAAAATAAAGAAAAAATTATGGGTTTTGGACATGCTGTTTATTCAATTAGAGATCCAAGAAATGCTGTCATTAAAGAGTTTGCTAAAGAGCTTTCTCTTCTTCATGACAACGATGATCTATATCAAGTAGCTGAAGAGGTAGAAAAGGTCATGGCTGATGAAAAGAAAATGTTTGCTAATGCAGATTTCTTCCATGCTCCAGCATATTTTTATATGGGAATTCCAACAAAATTATTTACACCAATTTTTGTAATGTCTAGAGTTTCAGGCTGGACAGCTCATTGTATGGAGCAAAGAGCAAACAACAGAATAATCAGGCCTAGCGCTGATTACATTGGAGTTGAAAGTTCTGAATGGGTTGATTTAGCAGATAGAGCATAAACATGTCATCAAATGTTGATTTGAATGTCAGGCCTGATTACGACCATGTCATAAAAGAAATAGCCGACTATGTAATTAGTTTTGAGATCCAGTCTGATCTTGCCCTTGATACTGCAAGAAATTGTTTAATTGATACAATTGGTTGTGGTCTGCTTGCACTTAAATTTCCAGCTTGTACGAAAATGCTTGGACCTGTTGTTGAGGGTTCATCAGTGCCTTTTGGGGTAAGAGTTCCAGGTACTACTTTTAAACTTGACCCAATTAAAGGTGCTTTTGATATTGGCTGTATTATCAGATGGCTGGATTATAATGATACTTGGCTTGCTGCAGAATGGGGTCATCCTTCAGATAATCTAGGAGCCATTTTAGCAATCGCAGATTTTATATCACAAAAAAATATTTCAGAAGGCAAAGAGCCTTTAAAAATGAAAACAGTCTTAGAGTCAATGATCATGGCGCATGAGATTCAGGGTGTTTTAGCTTTAAAAAATAGCTTTAATAAAGTTGGGCTTGATCATGTGGTCTTAGTAAAAGTAGCCTCAACTGCGATTGTTACCAAGCTTATGGGTGGCAGCAAAGACCAGATAATGGATGCGGTGAGTCATGCCTGGGTCGACGGTCAAAGCCTGAGGACATATAGGCATGCACCTAATGCAGGATCAAGAAAAAGCTGGGCTGCAGGAGATGCAACTTCCAGAGCTGTCAGGCTTGCAATGATCACACTTTCTGGTGAAATGGGTTATCCAGGAGTCTTATCTGCACCAGTTTGGGGATTTGAAGATGTATCATTTAAAGGAGAGAAGTTATCTTTGCCTCAACCTTTTGATACCTATGTTATGGAAAATATTTTATTTAAAATCAGTTTTCCTGCTGAATTTCATGCTCAAACAGCAGTAGAAGCTGCTGTCACTCTTCACTCCTTAGTAAAAGATAGACTAGATGATATTAAAACAATTGATGTTACTACTCATGAGTCTGCTATTAGAATTATTTCAAAAGTAGGAGATTTAAATAATCCAGCTGACAGAGATCATTGTCTTCAATATATGATTGCTATTGGTCTTTTAAAAGGTGACTTAGTTGCTGAGGACTACGAAGATGATGTTGCTTCTGATCCAAGAGTGGATGCACTTAGAGAAAAGATGGTTATTTCTGAAGATGAAAGGTATTCAACTGAATATCATGAAGCTGACAAGAGATCTATCGCTAATAAGATTCAAATTCATTTTAATGATGGCTCTTCAACAGATGCAATTGAAGTTGAATACCCAATTGGACATAAAAGAAGAAGAGAAGAGGGTATACCTGTATTAGAGCAGAAGTTCTTAAAAAATCTTCAGATCACATATGATTCTGATAAGTGTGAACAAATCTATAGTTTATGCACTAATCAAGATGATTTAGAAAATATTTCAGTAACAGAGTTTCAAGAACTATTTACTGTAGACGCAAACAATTTTTAATTATTAACAAAGCTATAAATTTGCGGCTTTAAAGCTTTTTTGGACTATAATCATTGCCATGTCAGGCAATACTTTTGGAGAATTATTTAAAGTTACTACTTTTGGTGAAAGCCATGGTAAGGCTTTGGGCTGCATTATTGATGGATGCCCACCAAATATAGAGCTTGATGAGGATGATATCCAGCATGAACTTAATAGAAGGAAGCCTGGTCAATCTGACGTCACTACACAAAGAAAAGAAGATGATTTAGTTGAAATTTTGTCTGGAGTTTTTGAGGGTAAGACAACTGGTACTCCAATAAGTTTAATCATCTACAATCAAGATCAAAGATCGAAAGATTACTCAAATATTAAGGATACTTTCAGACCCAATCATGCTGATATTACATATCAGGCTAAATATGGGCATAGAGACTATAGAGGCGGTGGAAGATCTAGTGCTAGAGAGACAGCGATGAGAGTTGCAGCTGGTGCTGTTGCAAAAAAATATTTAAATAGCTTAGGTATCAAAACTACAAGTTATGTTAGTCAGATTGGAACCATCAAAGCTGATGCTATCAACCATAAAGAAAGTAATAGTAATAAATACTTTTTTGCTGACAAATCAAAATTAAAAAATTTGGATGATTTATTTACTGATTTAATATCAGAAGGAAACTCTGTGGGTGCTAAGCTTGGAGTAACTATTGAAAACTGTCCTGTAGGTCTAGGTGCACCAGTATTCGATAAACTTGATGCAGACTTAGCAAAAGCCATTATGAGTATCAATGCAGTTAAATCAGTTTCTATTGGTAACACAGATGACATTTTAGTCTCCAAAGGCTCAGATGTAAGAGATGAGATGAGAGAAGATGGTTTTACATCTAACAATGCCGGTGGGATTTTAGGAGGCATATCGAATGGGGATGATATAAATATAAACTTTATTATCAAACCCACATCTAGTATAAAAAATACTGGAAAAAGTGTTGATACTGAGGGCAAAGAAGTCAATATAGAGGTTACTGGAAGACATGATCCGTGTGTTGGTATCAGAGCAGTACCTATTGCAGAAGCCATGGCAAATTTAGTCGTTATAGATCACCTTTTGAGAAATAGAGCTCAATGCGGTGAGGTTGATCAAAAATTACCTTTCAAAAAGTAACATGCCTAGTACTTTATATGACAAGCTTTGGAATGAGCACCATATAAAAACTTTAGATTCAGGTGAATCCTTAATATACATTGATAGACAGTATCTTCATGAGGTTACATCTCCGCAAGCCTTTGAAGGTCTTACAAAAAAAGATCTAAAGCCCTGGAGGCTAGGTGCAAACATTGCAACTCCTGATCACAATGTGCCAACTGAAAGAGGAAGATCCTTTACTGTAGAAAATATTGATGACAATATTTCAAAAATTCAAGTTGTTGAGCTAGATAAAAATTGTAATAAATTTGGAATAAAACAATTTGATATAACTTCATCTAATCAAGGTATTGTTCATGTGATTGGTCCAGAGTTAGGTTATACATTGCCTGGCATGACTATAGTTTGTGGTGATTCTCATACATCAACTCATGGTGCTTTTGGTTGTTTGGCTATGGGCATTGGTACTTCAGAGGTTGAGCATGTTCTTGCTACTCAGACTTTAAAGGTATCAAAGCTTTTAAATATGCGAGTAGTTTTTCAAGGAAAGCCTCAACAAGGAGTGTCTTCTAAAGATATAGTTTTATATCTTATTGGGAAGATTGGGACGGCGGGTGGAAATGGCCATGCAATTGAGTTCTCAGGTAATTATATTGAAAATATTTCAATGGAAGCAAGAATGACCATATGTAATATGGCTATTGAAGCTGGCGCTAAAGTTGGATTAATAGCACCTGACACAACAACAATAGAGTATGTAAAAAAACATTCTTCTTTATCAGATAATGATTTAACTTTAGCTCAAAATCATTGGAATAAATTATCATCAGATACAGATGCTATTTTCGATAAAGAGATAATTATTGATGTTTCTAATATAAAGCCTCAAGTTACCTGGGGAACATCACCTGAGATGGTTGTTGATTACGATGCAACTCTGCCTGATTTAAATTCAGATATCCAGGCTAATAAAAAAAATATAGAGCTTGCAAAACAATATATGGGTATCGAAGAAGGTCAAAAATTAACTGACCTTAAATTTGATAGAGTTTTTATTGGATCATGCACTAACTCAAGGATAGAAGATCTTAGAGAGGCAGCAATAGCAATCAAAGGAAAAAAAGTTTCAGAAACCATAACAGAGGCTATTGTAGTTCCAGGGTCTGGAATGGTTAAAGCACAAGCAGAGTCAGAAGGGCTTGATAAAATATTTCAGGATGCAGGTTTTATATGGAGAGATCCAGGATGTTCTATGTGTCTTGGCATGAACCCAGATCAACTAAAGCCATACGAAAGATGCGCTTCTACATCTAATAGAAACTTTGAAGGCAGGCAAGGAAATCTTGGTAGAACTCATCTTATGAGTCCATTAATGGCAGCCCATACCGCTATTAATGGAGTTATTGGGGAATTGCTATGAAGATGATTGGTAATGAGATTCAAATTAAAGGAATTGTTGCATCAATTGATAGAGATAATATTGATACAGATCAAATCATTCCTACAGAGTATTTAAAATCTATTAAAAAGTTTGGTTTTGAAGATTATCTTTTTGATGGATGGCGTTATCTTGATGAGGGCAAGCTTGGCATTTCAAAGAGTCAAAGAAAAATTAATCAAGATTTTGTTTTGAATCAAGAGCCTTTTACTCAAGCTAATATTCTTTTAACTAGAGATAACTTTGGATGTGGCTCATCGAGGGAGCATGCTGTTTGGGCATTAAGAGATTTTGGTATTAGAGTTGTTATAGCATCATCGTTTGGCGACATTTTTTATAATAATTGTTTTAAAAATGGCGTACTGCCAATCAGGCTAAGTAAAGATCAAATAGAAAGTATTTTTTGTGCTGAAGTGAAGGAGATGTCTATTAGTCTTGATTCAAGAACAATAGAATTTAATGATACTGAACAATATGCATTTGATGTAGAAGATAATCTTCTTGAAAGAATAGTATTGGGCTTAGATGATGTTGATATGACATTAAAGTATGCAGAGGATATAAAGTTATTTGAAAACAAAAGAAGGAAAGAAAAACCTTGGATATATGCAGATGAGTAAAAAAATATTAATAACACCAGGTGACGGTATAGGCAAAGAGGTCACCAGCTCAGCCAAAGAGGTTTTAGATTTTTTAATTAGTGAATATCAATTAAATTTTGATGTAACGCAGATGGATGTTGGTGGAACTTCCTATAACAAAAATGGTTCACCACTTACTGATGATGTTCTTAATATCGCTAAAGAATCTGATGCAATTTTATTTGGTGCTGTTGGTGGTCCAGAATGGGATGATCTAGATTGGGATTCGCGACCAGAGCAAGCCTTACTAATACTTAGAAAAGAACTTGGTTTATTTGCAAATCTTAGACCTGCATTCCTCTTTAATGAACTAGCAAGCGCATCTCCAATTAAAAATGAAATTATCAAAGATCTTGATATTTTAATAGTAAGAGAACTTACTGGAGGAATATATTTTGGAGAGCCAAGAGCAATTGTCTCTGACGAAACTCCTCCATATGCTTTTAATACAATGATCTATAACGAAGATGAGATTAAAAGAATTGCAAAAGTTGCATTTGAGTCTGCAAAAAAAAGAGGCGGCAAACTTTGTTCTGTTGAAAAAGCTAACGTATTAGAAGTATCTAAGTTTTGGAGATCAGTAGTGAGTGATATGGCTAAAGACTATCCTGAAGTTGAGCTATCACATCAGCTTGCTGATAACACAGCTATGCAATTAGTTTTAAATCCAAACCAATTTGATGTCATCGTATCAAGCAATCTATTCGGTGATATTCTTTCAGACATAGCTGCAACCTTATCAGGCTCAATTGGCATGCTTCCTTCGGCATCTTTAAATAGTTCTTCACAAGGCATGTATGAGCCTTGTCATGGAAGTGCTCCAGATATTGCAGGACAAGATATTGCTAATCCAATAGCAATGATTGCATCTTTAGCGATGGCATTAAGACATTCACTAGATCAGCAAGATTTAGCAGATAAAATAGATAACGCTATTAAAAGTTTTATTCAGCAAGGACATAGAACAAAAGATATAAGCACAACCGCAGACTATATTAAAACCTCTGAAGTTGCTTCAATAATTATAGGAATTATAAAAAATGGATAAATCTATAAATCTTGCATTAATTGGTGCATCTGGCGTTGTTGGTCAAAAAATACTCCAACTTCTTGAAAAGAAAAATATAAGAATTAACAAGCTATTTCCGCTTGGTAAATCTACTGTAGGACAATCTGTTCATTTTCAAAATGAAGATATTGTTATTGGAGATATGGACTCTTTCGATCCATCTGAAGCTAATATAACAATCTTTTCAGCAGGATCTTCTGTAGCAAAAACTCATGCAAGAAAATTTGTTGAAAGTGGAAGTTATGTTGTCGATCTTTCATCAGAATTCAGATATGAGGACGACGTTCCCTTAATAATCCCTGAAATCAATGGAGATATTTTAGATGATCTAAATGATCCTGCCTTAATAGCAAATCCTAATTGCTCAACTTCACAACTTTTAATGGTTTTAAAGCCAATTCATGATACTTATGGAGTTAATTTTTTTAATGTTGCTACATATCAAGCTGTTTCAGGAACTGGCAAAGAAGCTGTAGCAGAACTGAAATCACAAACCTTTGATGGTAACTCTGAACCAAAAGTTTATCCAAAGCCCATTGCCTTTAATGTTATTCCTCAATGTGATATTTTCTTAGATAATGCTTTTACTAAAGAAGAAATGAAATTAGTCTGGGAGACAAAAAAAATTCTTGATCCAGCAATTGAAATACAAGCTACATGCGCCAGAGTTCCTGTGATGAATGGTCATTCTGAGGCAGTATTTCTTAAATGCTCAAAAAAAGCTTCTCGTGAAGAGATTATCAATTGTATAGAGGGTACTCCGGGTGTTTGTGTTATGGATGATCCTGAAAATTTAGAATATCCAACACCGTTAGAACAAGCAAATGATTCTGAAGATGTATATGTTGGAAGAATTAGATCTCAGCAAATCCAAAATGATACCTGGATATCTTTATGGGTTGTTGCAGATAATGTCTACGGAAAGGGTGCAGCACTAAATGCTGTTCAAATTCTTCAAAGGTTAGTTTCAAGCAATAAAATATGATGCAACTTAGACTCCTTATAATATTTATTTTTTCAATAAATCTTATTGCGGATTCTCTTTTATCTTCTCCATCACTAAAGCTCAACTCAAATGATCAGAGAGTTGTTGCATTTAGAATAAAGGGAAACAATATTTCAGATAACGATATCTTATTAAAAGAATACAAGTCAGATGAACTACTAAATCAAGATTATATAAGCTATACATTGTTAGAGGACTTTCCTAGTTATCAATCTTTTTCTATTGTTTTAGATAATAGCTACAGCGAAGACTACTTCAGTTTTAAATTAGTTATTAAAGATGAGTTAGCTAAGGATATATTTATTTTCTTACCATCTAAAGTGCAAAATAACGCCAAGCAAATACAGCCAACAAAAATTTATCAGCCAGTAAAATTACCCATTAAAGATAAGTTTGATGAAGTCATTGAAATGTCTGAGCCTATAAAAGAACTAAATCTAATTAAGGCAGATGAAATAACCACAATGTGGAGCATGGCTTCTAGTATTAAAAAGGAAACTTCTGATACCTCAATTTATCAGATTATGTGGTCTATCTACCTTGGCAATAAAAATGCCTTCATCGATGGGAATATTAATTTAGTTAGAAAGGATATAGATTTAGTAATACCTTCATTTGCAACAATGAAAATGACATCTCAAAGTGATGCAAAAGAATCCATCCTTGCTATGAATTCATTATTTTCATCAAATTTTGAACCAGCTATTAAATCTCTACTAACGTTAACAGCACCTAAAATTATTAAGCAAGAAACAACCGAAGCGCTTCCTGAAGTTCTAGAAAAAGAAGATAAAAATTTAATTAATGTAAATGATGATCAGGTATCCGACCCTAAGAAATTTATAGAAAATAATACAAAGCAACTTGAAATGGTTGTTGAAAATAAAACACTTGATAAGTTAATAGAAGTTTCAGATGAACAAGAAAATCAAGATGGAAGTGGGTTTGGTATGATGGATTTATTATTTGTTGCAGTTGTGTCCGTATTATCTGGTGTCTTGATAGCATTAATATATATTCAACTTAATCCTGCAAAGAAAAAATCAATCTCATATGATTTTGATGAAGCTGTTGACTCTTCGTCTTCTGTAGATGGCTTACCTAAAGGATTGAGCATAAAAAATAACTATGATGAACAGCAACTAGACTTAGCCATCACTTATTTTGAAATGCAGGATTACAGAAATTGCAAGACAATACTAGATGATATACTAAAAATAACAGAAGATAACAACATTAAAGACTCTGCAGAGAGTTTATTAGCAAAAATTCAAAACAAGTGAGATTAGCTTTTGTAACTGAGTACGATGGTACTAATTTTTCTGGTTTTCAAAAACAAAAGAATGCGATATCAGTTCAAGAAGTCATTGAAGATGCACTTAAAGAGATCACGAAGGAAGACATTTCAATAAACTATGCTGGTCGGACAGATGCTGGTGTCCATGCGCTATCTCAAGTTTTTGATTTTACAACTGATATAAAGAGAGATCATAAGAATTGGATAGATGGAATGAATTCTAATCTACCAGATTCAATATCCATAAAATCTATTTCTGATGTCCCAGATGACTTTCATTCAAGATTCTCAGCATTAGATAGAAGTTATACTTATGTTGTATATAACTCAAAAACTAAACCACTATTCTTTGATAACTTAGTTCACTGGGATGACAATCTTATTGAATTTAGTTCTATTCAAGAACAAGCTAATATGTTTTTGGGATCTCATGATTTTACTTCTTTTAGAAGCTCGAGATGTAGCTCAAATAACCCGGTAAAAGACATTAAAAGTATTGAAGCAACTAAAGTAAATAATTTTATATTCATAACAATAAAAGCTAATGCATTTTTACATAATATGGTCAGAATTATCTCTGGAACATTAATCGATATCGCAAAGGGTGAGATCAATTTATCAATAGATGAAATATTATTAAAAAAGAATAGAGCTGCTGCTGGTAAAACTGCATCTGCAAAAGGCTTATTTTTCCTAGGTCCTCAATATGATAGCCAATTTCAAATTCAAAGCCCTACAATAAACATCATGGATAAGTTCAAGTCATGACAACTGCAAAAATTAAAATATGTGGAATTAAGGATATTGATATCTTACAGAAGATTGTTGAACTCAATATAGATTATGTTGGTTTTATATTCTTTAATAAAAGCCCAAGAAATGTCGATGAAAATTTTCTTCGCATCTTAAATAATTTTACTTTTAAAGAAACAAGGCCGGTTTGTGTTTACGTTAATCCGGATGAAGACTTTGTATATAAGACATCCTCATATTTTACTGATCCGATTCTTCAGTTTCATGGACATGAAAACTCATCTTTTTGTGAATCATTTGGACTTGAGTATTGGAAAGCAATTCGAGTAAAAACGAAAGAAGATCTCAATGCTATGGATAACTTTAATTCAGCATCAGCAATTCTTTTAGAAAATCATAAAGATGGCTTATATGGCGGCACTGGTGAGTCCTTTAATTGGGAAATACTAAAAGAAATTGATACTGATAAGCAAAATTTAATTCTTTCTGGTGGAATTAATTCTCAAAATGTCGATAATGCATTAACAACTAATTCTTGGTGTATTGATATTAACTCTGGAGTTGAATCAGAAGTCGGAAAAAAAGATATCAACTTAATAATAAATATTTTAGATAAAATAAATAATCATGACCTCTAATAAAATTAATTATCCTGATAAAGAAGGCTTCTTTGGTGAATTTGGCGGCAAGTTTGTTCCTGAAACACTTATGTATGCTCTAGAAGAATTAGAGAATACTTATAATGGCCTCAAAGATAGCGAAGAATTTAAAAAAGAATTTTATAGCGATCTATCTGCATTTGTTGGAAGACCATCTCCATTATATTTTGCTCAAAGACTTACAGAAAAATATCAATCTGGAAATATTTGGTTAAAAAGAGAGGACCTAAACCATACAGGCGCACATAAGATAAATAATACTGTTGGCCAAATATTACTTGCCAAGTATATGGGAAAGAAAAGAATTATTGCTGAAACTGGAGCAGGACAGCATGGAGTAGCAACTGCAACTGTCGCAGCTAGGCTTGGTTTAGAGTGTCATATTTATATGGGTTCTGAGGATGTTAGAAGACAATCATTAAATGTATATAGGATTAAATTACTGGGTGCTCAGGTTCATGCAGTTGATTCAGGATCAGCTACTTTAAAAGATGCACTAAATGAGGCTATGAGAGACTGGGTAACAAATATTGATGATACTTATTACATTATAGGAAGTGTTACTGGGCCACACCCATACCCAATGATAGTAAGAGATTTCAATTCAGTAGTTGGTCAAGAAGTAATTAAACAATCAGATGAGCTCTTTAACAAGATGCCAGATGCCATTGTTGCATGTGTTGGTGGAGGCTCAAATGCTATGGGCATCTTTTATCCATTTATTGATTTAAAAGAAACAAGACTCATTGGTGTAGAAGCTGGTGGAAAGGGTGTTTCAACTGGTGAGCACGCAGCACCACTAAATGATGGAACTCCTGGAGTTCTTCATGGTGCTCGAAGTTATTTAATGCAGGATGAGGCTGGTCAAGTAAAAGATACTAAATCTGTTTCAGCAGGTTTGGACTATCCTGGTGTTGGTCCTGAGCATTCATGGTTAAAAGACATAGGTAGAGCAGAGTATGTTGCTGTAAGTGATGATGATGCCCTCAAAGCATTTCATGAAGTAACAGAGCTTGAAGGTATTATGCCTGCTCTTGAAACAGCGCATGCTTTTGCATACCTTGAACCATTAATGAAAGAACTCGACTCATCCGCAAATGTTGTTATTAATGTTTCTGGTCGTGGTGATAAAGACATTAATACTGTTGCTGAGATAGACGGTATTGAGTTTTGAACAGACTAACTTCAACTCTATCCAACCTTAAATCTAATAATCAAAAGGCGCTTGTTGCATACTTAGTTGCAGGTGATCCTGATATGGATACTACTCTTGATTTAATGCATTTATTTGTAGAATCAGGAGTTGATGTAATTGAGATAGGTGTTCCTTTTACTGATCCAATTGCCGAGGGTCCAACTATCCAACGAGCTCATGATCGTGCCTTAAAAAATAATATATCTTTGAAAATGATTTTATCGCTTGTCGATCAATTCAGAGAAACCAATAAAGATACTCCCATTGTACTTATGGGATACCTAAATACTTTTATCTCTCATATTGATATGGTTCAAGCAACAGGCAAAGATGGTATCGATTCTATTTTGGTAGTTGATATACCTGGTGAACTAAATCTGGAAAGCTATGGAATTAGCAATCCTAATATAAATACTATTTCTCTTATATCTCCTACAACAAAAGAGAATAGAGTTGAACTAATTGCTAATAACAGTACTGGTTTTATATATTATGTGAATCTTAGAGGAGTCACTGGTTCATCAAATTTAGATATTACAGAGATTGAGAACAACATTAATAGAATTAAACAATACACAGATCTTCCAACTCTTGCCGGTTTTGGAATTAAGTCAACAGAAGACGCTAAAACACTCGCTAAGTTCTCTGATGGCATTATCATTGGATCATCTATTGTGGAAATGATAAATGAAGCATCTAAAACCAAAGAGTTTGATAGAATAGGTAAATACCTTAAGGAAATGAAAACGGCAATAGCATGAACTGGTTAACAAAGCTTATACCATCAATGGGCTCAACAAAGCCTAAAAGCAAGGTGCCTGATGGTTTATGGAGCTCTTGTCCATCTTGTGAATCTGTCTTATATGCACCTGAGCTAGAAAAATCTTTATTCGTTTGCCCTAAATGTGATCATCATTTAAGAATTGGAGCAAGGAAGAGGCTTGAGATTTTTCTTGATAATGGTTTCTTTCATGAGATTGCTCCTGATATTAAAACAAAAGATGCATTAAAATTTAAAGATACTAAATACTATTCTTCTAGAATTAAAGATGCCGTTTCTTCAACTGGAGAAAATGAAGCAATTATAATTGGCAAAGGCTCATTGGATTCAATGCCAGTTGTTGTTGCTGCTTTTGAATTTAGGTTTATGGGTGGCTCTATGGGTGGTGTTGTTGGTGAAAAATTTGTTCAAGGTGTGAATCAGGCTATAGCCGATCACTCACCATTCATATGTTTTTCAACAAGTGGTGGAGCTAGAATGCAAGAGTCGATGATCTCATTAATGCAAATGGCTAAAACATCTGCTGCTCTTCAAAAATTAAAAGCTGCAAAACTTCCATATATATCTGTAATGGTAGATCCAATCTATGGTGGAGTATCGGCTAGTCTTGCAATGCTTGGTGATATTAATATTGCTGAACCCGATGCGCTAGTTGGTTTTGCCGGAAGAAGGGTTATTGAGCAAACAGTAAGAGTTGATTTGCCAGATGATTTTCAGAAGTCTGAATTCCTTCTTAAAAATGGCGCAATAGATATGATTGTCCATAGGCGTGACATTAGAACCAAAGTTCATAGATTATTAAAAAAGATTTATAAAGATTAATGAATATTGAAAGATTTGTTGGACTAGCTTTTAGCATAGGGCTTTTGCTTCTAACTCTTTTTGTCTTTCTAGAACCACAAATAGATTACCAACAAGAACAAACAATTGAAGTAGTTAGTGAAGTATTGGAAACCAATACTGTTGAATCTATTGAGCTTGAGAAGCCTGTAGTACAAAAAACAGAGGAGACTTTAGATAAGACTTCTGAACCAAAAAACAAAAATTTAACTGTGATGGATATAGAGCAATCTGATTTTGATTTGTTTGTATTAAGAGTGCATGTCTTGTCATCGGAAGAGAATGCTTCTGCAATGGTCAAAAAATTAGAAGAGAATGGACTGATTGCATTCACAGAAATTTTTGGAGAAAAAAAAGATCTTCATGCAGTATATGTCGGCCCATTTATTGATGAAGACGATATTCATACTAACATTGAGCTTATTCAAAAAGTTGCAGGAACTACAAAGGGAGAAATTTTTAGATGGAAGCTCTAGGCCTTAATGTTGCTGATTGGTTTATATTAATTGTTTTAACTGCATCGGGTTTAATCTCACTAGCTCGAGGCTTTACCAAAGAATTTTTATCACTATTTCTATGGATATTTGCTTTTATAGCAGCTGTTAGTCTTGAATTTCTAGCAACTCCAAAAATAAATGAATTTATAGGTAATGAAGAAATTTCAAAAATCTTTGCTTATATAGTTGTGTTTATGATTTGTATCATCCTTGGTGGAATGGTTATTAAGTTTATTAGCAAATTAATAAAATGGTCAGGCGCTTCTGGTTTTGATAGATTTCTGGGTGTCTTATTTGGTCTAACTAGAGGCCTTATTGTTTTATTTGTAATATTTTTATTACTTCCAGCAAGTGTTAAATCAACAGATTTAATCGACCAATCAAAAATTACACCAATTATTGAAAAATATGCTCCGCAAATAGAAGCATATCTAAGAGATTTAATAGATAATAAAAATATTGTTGAGGAAGCTATTGAGGTTATTGAACCTATTAAAGAAAACTTAACACCAGAATCTGATAATTTAAATTCGGAAACAGGGGACTCCTAATGTGTGGAATAGTTGGAATTTCTGCAGAAAATAACGTAGCTGCAGAAATTTATGACTCACTTTTAATGCTTCAGCATAGAGGTCAAGATGCTGCGGGAATGGTTGTCTGTGATTCTGAAGGTAAATTAAATAGCAGAAAATCTATGGGATATGTTCGAGACGTATTCCAACAAAATCACATGAATAAACTCATAGGAAACTATGGAATAGGCCATGTCAGATATCCAACAGCTGGAGGAGCAGGTAAGGAATTTGCTCAACCAATGTATGTTAACTCTCCGTATGGTATTAGCCTTGCTCACAATGGAAATCTAACGAATTCAAAAGAACTAGCAATGCAATTATTTCATGCTGAAATGAGACATTTAAATACAGACTCTGATTCAGAAGTTCTTCTTAATATTTTTGCGCATGAACTAGGAAAACAGAGGGAGATATATCCTTCGGCTGAACATATATTTAAAGCTGTAGCAAAAACTCATAGAAGGTGTGATGGTGCATATGCTGTATTGGCATTAATCACAGGGCATGGAATATTAGCCTTTAGAGATAATAATGCTATTAGGCCATTATCTATTGGCATTAGAAAAGGCGAGGCAAGAGATGAATATATTATTGCATCTGAAGATGCTTTATTTACATCACAAGGCTTTACAAAATTAAGAGATGTTGAGCCAGGTGAGGCAGTGTTTATTGATAAAAATGGAAACTTTTTCTCACAACAGTGCGCAGAAGCTCCAGAAAAGAAGCCATGTATATTTGAGTATGTTTATTTCTCAAGACCAGATTCTAAAATTGATGAAATTTCAGTTTACAAGGCAAGAATGAGAATGGGCTCAAAATTAGCCCAATCTATCAAAAAGATTAATCCTGATCATGATATAGACGTGGTTATTCCTATACCAGATAGCTCTACGACTGCAGCTCTTCAGCTGGCTGTTGATTTAGATGTCCCTTATAGAGAGGGCTTTGTTAAAAATAGATATATAGGTCGAACATTTATCATGCCTTACCAAGAGGAGCGTAAAAAATCTGTAAGACGTAAGCTCAATATTCTTGATTTAGAATTTAGAGGTAAGAATGTTCTTTTGGTTGATGACTCTATAGTAAGAGGAACTACAAGTAAGAAAATTATTGAAATGGCAAAAGAATCGGGTGCTAAAAAAGTCTATTTTGCATCAGCAGCTCCAGCCATTAAATATCAAAACTTATATGGCATTGATATGCCTGCAACTAAAGAGCTTGTTGCTTCGAATAGAACCAATGAACAAATAGCCCAAGAGATTGGTGCTGACTGGCTTGTCTATCAAAGCCTAGAAGATTTAATTGAAACAGTTCAATATGGCAATCCTGAAATTAAGGAGTTTGAAACTTCTATATTTACGGGCGAATATATAACACCTCTTGGTGAGAATTATCTCCAAGACCTTGAAAACTCAAGGCAAGACGAAGTTAAAGCTCAACGAGAGAAAGCCTAATTTTAAGGATTCACAATATTCACAGCTGAAATCTTAGCTGAATCAGCACTTTCAACATATGTGTCTATCTCATTAAAATTTAAATACCTATATATTTCATCTGAAAGGGGATTTATATCTTCCATATACTTATGATATTCCTCAACAGTTGGAAGTTTTCCGAGTATTGATGCGATAGCTGATAACTCTGCTGAAGCAAGGAAAACATTAGCTCCATCTCCTAATCTATTTGGAAAGTTTCTTGTAGACGTGGAAACTACAGTTGAATTAGCTAAGACTCTTGCTTGATTACCCATGCATAGTGAGCATCCAGGTACTTCAGTTCTAGCACCTGATACACCAAATACATTATAGATACCTTCTTCCATCAGTTGTTTTTCATCCATCTTGGTTGGAGGAACTACCCATAGTCTTGCTTTGGTACCATTATATTTTTGAAGCAATGTTCCAGCTGCTCTGAAGTGACCTATATTTGTCATACATGAGCCAATAAAGACTTCTTGTATATCAGTATTAGCAACTTCTGATAAAGGCTTAATGTCATCAGGATCATTTGGACATGCTAACAATGGTTCAGTAATCTCATTGAGATCAATTTCAATTATTTCTGCATACTCTGCATCAGCATCAGGTTCTAAAAGTTCAGGATTTTCTATCCATTCTTCCATTGCTTGCGCTCTTCGCTCTAGAGTTTTCGCATCACCATAGCCGCTTGCAATCATCCATCTCAACATCACTATATTAGATTTTAGATATTCTATTATCGGCTCTTTATTTAATCTGACTGTACATCCAGATGCAGATCTTTCTGCAGAGGCATCAGATAATTCGAAGGCTTGTTCAACTTTCATATCTGGAAGGCCTTCAATTTCTAAACACCTTCCTGAGAAAATATTTTTCTTTCCTTCTTTAGCAACTGTTAAAAGTCCTTTTTGTATTGCTGCATATGGAATTGCATTCACGAGATCTCTTAAAGTTATTCCTGGTTGCATCTCACCTTTAAATCTAACCAATACAGACTCAGGCATATCTAGTGGCATGACACCAAGTGTTGCAGCAAATGCAACCAATCCTGAACCAGCAGGAAAACTAATTCCAAGCGGGAATCTTGTATGGCTATCACCACCAGTACCCACGCCATCAGGTATTAACATTCTGTTTAACCATGAGTGAATGATTCCATCACCAGGTCTTAGTGATACTCCACCTCTATTCATAATAAAGTCAGGTAAGTTGTGCTGTGTTTCTATATCAACCGGTTTTGGGTAAGCAGCAGTGTGACAAAATGACTGCATTACTAAATCTGCTGAGAAGCCTAAGCAAGCTAGCTCTTTTAATTCATCTCTTGTCATTGGACCAGTTGTATCCTGAGATCCAACTGTTGTCATTCTTGGTTCACAATAAGTTCCAGGTCTAATACCCTCAACACCACACGCTTTTCCAACCATTTTTTGTGCAAGCGTATAGCCTTTATCAGAGCTATCAGAGTCATCTGGTCTTGTGAAGATATCTGTTGGTTCAAGATCCAGAGCTTCACGAGTTTTATCAGTTAGTTGTCTTCCTATAATTAGTGGAATTCTTCCGTTAGCTCTAACTTCATCTAGAATTACATTAGTTTTTAACTCAAATGTTGATATAACTTCATTTGTATTTGCATCTAGTACTCGACCATTATGTGGTTCAAGAATAATTTCTTGGCCCATTTCCATATTAGAAACATCTAGTTCAATAGGGAAGGCGCCTGAATCTTCAAGAGTATTAAAAAAGATAGGAGCGATTTTTCCACCAAAGCAGAATCCACCTTCTTTTTTGTTAGGTATGCAAGGTATCTCATCACCCATATGCCACAACACTGAGTTAGTTGCTGACTTTCTAGAAGAACCTGTTCCAACAACATCACCAACAAAAACCAAAGGGTTGCCTTTTTCTTTTAACTCATCAATTGTTTCAAGGGGTCTTTCAATACCTTCTCTTGGCATTTTAAACATTGCTAAAGCATGAAGAGGAATATCTGGTCTTGACCATGCATCTGTTGCAGGGGATAAGTCGTCTGTATTTATTTCTCCTGGAACTTTATAAACAGTAAGCTTTATTTGTTCAGGAATTTCAGATTTCTCTGTAAACCATGTGCCTTCTGCCCAGGAATCAATAACTCTTTTTGCATGCTCATTAGTATTTGCTAATTCAAAGATTTCATTGAAAGCATCAAATATTAATAAGGTCTTACTTAAAGCATTAGCAGCATCACTACCTAAACCATCTATTTTCAAGCACTCAATTAAAGGCTGGATATTATACCCACCCAACATAGTCCCAAGAATATTTACTGCATCAACTTTTGATACATATGGACTATCAGCTTTTCCAGTTGTTATATCAGAGAGGAATGCAGCTTTTACATAAGCAGCTTGATCTACTCCTGCAGGAACCCTTTCTTTTAGAAGGTGTAATAATAGTTCTGACTCTTCATGATCTGCCTTTAATAGATCAACCAGTTGAGCGGTTTGATCTGCATCCAATGGAAGAGGTGGAATATTTTGTTTTGCTCTTTCGTCTACGTGTGCTTTGTATTCGTTTAACATATGATTTTCTCCGTGGCTCATTTTACTCCTATAGCCAAAAGGCTTCTACTAAATCAAAGATTTTATTTAAAAATGGGTTATTATTTGGCTAAATATGCAAAAAAATAGATCTACAACGCCTTGTCTGGGTATATGTTCAACAACATATGGTGATGATGTCTGTAAAGGGTGTAAAAGATTTGTCCATGAAATCATTGGTTGGCCAAAATTTTCTCAAGACGAGAGGGCGCTTGTAAATGATCGATTAGAAAAATTTAAGATTCTTATTCTTAAAGATAGATTCAAAATTGTAGATGAAGATTTGTTGCAAATTAAGCTTAAAGAAAATGCAATTAATTATAACAACTCCATGGATTCGCTTACTTGGATATTTGATTTACTCAGAGCTGCAGGCTCACAATCTTTAGACTTACAGCAATTTGGAATTGAAAGCCTTATGACTTACGATCCCTCAACTGTTAAAAATATAAATAAAGAGCTATTAGAATTATCAGAAGCTCATCATGAAAGATATTTTAAAAAACTATAGTTAACTCTTAACCGTAATCTTTTAACATTCTTTTAAGCTCTAATGAATGTTGCTCTTCTTCTCCAATCATTCCACGAGCATACTCTTCTAGATAAATAGATTTATTTTCAACTTCTTCTAAAAGTTTTTTATAAAGACCAACAGCATGAAGTTCATGACCTAAACTTTCCTCTAAAATATCTTTGATTGCGTGCCTTCCTGTTTCTTCAATCTTTGCAATTTTTTGGCTAGGATGCCCATCAAGTCCTGCTATTAATTCTCCAGCTCCTTGAGCATGAAGTAGTGATTCTGTAGCTTGTTCTTTTAAGAATGCAACGATTGGAATTCTGTATGGTCCAGTTACCATCATGGCAGAGTGGGTATATCGAACAACACCAGCTAATTCGTATTCCATGATCTCATTTAAGATTGCGCAGGCCTGTTGTGTTTCTAGTGGTTGCAATGGCATATTAGTGCTCCTTTAGCAGTAAAAAGTAATTAAATTTAACTAACTATATGATAATTTATATTATATGTAAACTACTGATATAAGGCATTTTTATAATGAAAATCATTCTGATTATCATTCGCATCTAGCTTACTACTGGCAGCTCATACCAGCTGGTTGTATATTTAGGTGAAGTCATATTTTGTTTCATAGGAGACCAGCTTCTTGTGTTCTGTGAAGCAAAGTAAATCTGAGTTTCATAGTTATTGAGTTGGTCGATGTATTCCATAAATTTTGAGTTTTCCTTGGGCTCATTAGGGTCTTTAAATAAAGAATATTGCTTGGTAGTTTCATTGGTAAATCTACTTAAAAGAATCCCTGCTTTTGCATAGTCATATCCGGATCTAAATATAGGCAAGAGAGCTTGTTTGGCCGCCATCAAAATATCTCTAGTGTCGTTAGTTGGAGTAAAAAGTTCTATGGTTTTATAGCCTCTGTGTTGAGGCTTGTGATCACTAAAAGGACTGGTTCTTACAAAGACAGAAACCTGAGAGCATTTTTGTTTTTCATATCTTAGTTTTTCAGTAGCTCTTACAGCAAAGTTGCTCACAATAGGTCTTAGAGTTTTTAGGTCAGTGACCCTAGCGCCAAAACTTCTACTAACAACAATTTGTTTTTTAGCTGAAATATTATCCTCTATATTGAGACATCTTTGACCCCTGAGTTCTCTAACTGTTCTTTCCAGTACTACATTAAATTTACGTCTAACATGTTGAGGATCTATTTCTGCTAGTTGTAGTGCGTTTGTTATTTTGGCTTTATTAAGATGTTCTGTAAGTCTTCTTCCAACTCCCCAGACTTCATTTACTGGAGTATTTACAAGTGCTTCTCTAATTTCTTGTCTTGTAGATATTTGATGCACTTTGGTTGGTACATTTAATCGTTTAACTTCATTTAAAGCTATTTTGGTTAAAGTTTTTGTTGGAGCTATACCAATTCGAACTGGCACCCCAGTCCATCGTCTTATCAGGCTTCTCATATGACAACTAAAATCATATAAGTTGTAATGTTCTTCTAAAGAATCTAACCCTAAAAAGGCCTCGTCAATACTGTAAACCTCAACCTCTGGAACAAAGCCTTCTAAGATATTCATAACCCTGGCAGACATATCACCATAAAAAGTAAAATTTGATGAAAAGACCTCTCCACCTTGAGAGAGAAAATCTTTTTTTACCTTAAACCAAGGTACGCCCATACCAATACCCATTCTTTTTGCTTCGGTACTTCTGGCAATAACACAACCATCATTATTAGAAAGGACAACTATGGGAATATTTTTTAGATCAGGACGAAAGATTCTTTCACATGAAGCATAAAAGCTTTCGCAATCTACAAGAGCGAGCGCCATTAGAATTTATTAATCGCTGCGGTTACGGTTCCTACTATTTCTAGTTCTTGTCCATGGTTAATAAAGATAGGAGGGTAGTCAGGATTATCTGGCATCAAGCACATTTTTGGTTTTAGTTTTAAGCGCTTGCAAACAAACTCACCATCAATGGATGCAACAACAATACTGTTATGGGTTGGTTTGATGCTTCTATCAACAACCAAAACTGCTTGATCGGTTATCCCAGAGCCAAGCATAGATTGGCCTTGAGCTCTAACTAAAAAGGTAGCTGCTCCATTTTTTATGAGATGCTTATTTAAATCTATCGGACTTTCAATATAGTCGCTTGCAGGGCTGGGGAACCCTGCATGCACAGACTCAAGAAAATAGGGGACAAATATTGCCGGCAGATTTTCTTCAGAAATTTTTCCGATATAGTTAACTTTCATAAGGATATTTTAAATACTGTATAAATATACAGTATAAATTAAATGGCGACAATATCTTTTTTATTTATCAATACGTGTGCAGAATTCTAGTCACTGTATTGAGATGATTTTGTGTAAGATAGTTATATGTTTAATTTTTCTAAAGTACTACCTAGGGTAGCTAACAATGAGCTCAATAGCCCAAAGATTGCTATATGGGGGTTTATTTTATTTACAGTGCTTATGACTTGGCGCTCAATAATACATATGTTTTTTGAGTCATATGGTTTCCATGGTATTGCAAACTTTGTTGTTTTAACTGGTGATCCAGACCCTATGCCGGTTATTTATAGATTTTTTTCATTATGGGGTAACGCTCAACTTATATTTTGTCTTGTTTGCTGGATAGTAATTTTTAGATACAAATCTTTAATACCTCTTATGAGTGTATTTTGGGTTTTAGATTGGGGTCAAAGATTATTTCTATATCCATTGATTAGAGAAGACATAACTTCTATCGGTGAATACACAACAAATATCACTCCAGGAGTTGATCTGGCCCCACTTCCATTTGTAATAGCGGTAGCCATATTTTTAATATCAATAGCTAACAAGAGAGAAAGCTAATTATGAAAGCTTGGATTTCTTTACTAGTTATTTATTCATCCTTTTTTATTTGGTACACAGACTTCGGCGGCAAACTCACTGATGATGAAATTCAGTATTATGGAAATAAATTTGAAAGTAATGCTTTAAAAGATGGTCGTGTTTTAGAACCTCGAATAAAAGAGTTACTTCAAAACTTTATGAAAGAAGATTCAGGAAAGCAATTTATTATGGTTAATGTGATTGATATGTCTGAAAATCCTACTTTCCCAGATGGGACAGTATCAGATGAATCAGCAGATAATCTTATGAATGAATATATGAAGCATATGTATGGCGAGATTCTAAAAAGAGCATCACATCCAGTTTTTATGGGTTCTGCAGTCAATGGTTCTATGGATTTGGTAGGTATAGAAAATGCAGAAGTTTGGGAGACAGCTGCATTATTTAGATATAAAAGCAGACGAGCTTTTTTAGAGATAGTTACCCATCCAGATATGAACAGCAAACATAAATATAAGATTGCTGCATTAGAAAAAACTATAGCTTTTCCTGTAGAAACTCAACTTTACTTGGGAGATCCAAGACTATTGCTTGGTTTTATTTTTTTAATTCTTGGTTTATTGTTAAGACCTATAACTAGGCGATAGAAAATTTTTCTAAATCAAATTCTTGCTCATTAATAGTGAGAAGCCATCCGTAATCTCCCCAATCTCCAAGAACAATTCTTTTAGAGGCGCCAACATTATGAATATTCGGTCTATGTGTGTGGCCATGAATGAAAAGGTGAGGTTGGTGCTTGTTAATAAAATCTTCAACTGACTGATTGTTAACATCGGTTATAACATCTGATTTTTTAGAAGTTGCTTCTTTGCTGTCTTCTCTTAAAGTTGCTGCTATTTGTTTTCGCTCATCAAGAGTTTTATTTAAGAAATCAGTTTGCCAATCTTCTTGTCTAACTTGGTTTCTAAAATCAATATAATCTTTGTCATCCGTGCACAAGAAGTCACCATGACTAAGAATTACATTTTGGCCATTGATATCAAGAATATAAGGATCAGGAAGAATAGTTATGCCTGTTTCTTTGGCAAATGATTCACCAACTAAAAAATCTCTATTACCATGCATAAAGAATGTTTCAGGGCCATTGGTTGTAAAAGAGAGAAGGGCTTTCTTTATTTCCTTATGAAGAGGGAGATCATCATCATCCCCAATCCAGGTTTCAAAAAGATCGCCTAAAATAAAAAGGTGAGTACAAGCCTCTTTTGATTCGTTTAAGAATTTAAAAAAGGCTTGAATTAATTCAGGATGTTTTTCGCTTAGATGTAAGTCTGAAATAAAGCGAGGCTTCATTCAGTAACAGTTACAGATTCTATATTGATAACCTCAAGAGGTACGTCCTGGTGTCCACCAGAAGAACCAGTTGCAACATCTGCAATAGCATCTACAACATCCATTCCTTCAGTTACCTTACCAAAAACAGCATAGCCCCAGCCTTGTGCGTTTTCACCAGTGTGATTTAGGAATCCATTATCTTTGTGGTTGATAAAGAATTGACCAGTAGCAGAATGAGGTTCCATAGTTCTTGCCATAGCAACAGTGCCACGATCATTAACCAATCCGTTATTTGCTTCGTTTTGTATAGGAGCAGTTCCACTTGATTTATTACTCATATCAGCATTTAAACCGCCACCTTGAACCATAAAGCCATTAATGACTCTGTGAAAAATAGTTCCTTCATAGTAACCAGATTTAGCTATTGATACGAAGTTTTCAACAGTAATAGGAGCCTTATCTCCATCTAGTTCTAGATGTATATCTCCCATAGAAGTTTTAATAGTTATTTGTGTCATGCTTGTCTCCTCAATAATAGGCATTACAGCTTCATCAGTTTTCTTTGAACAAGAATTCAATACAAAGGCTAGAGCAAAAGAACATAGAGCCATTTTTAATAAATTATTATTTTTCATAGATGCAGCTTTCAATATAAAAAAATGATTTTATCATTAAAAATCATAGTTAAGCATGTAGTCTCTAAATTGATCCTTCACTTTTTTTTCTGTTAAACCAAATTCATTTAATGAATAGTTATGAGAACTCATAGATTTCTTTCTATCTTGAGAGATATATTGTTGTATATCATTCTCAGTTTTAGTTGTCATATCAAAACCCAAATGAACATATGATTTTTTAATATGATCTAAGGGGCTTTTAATAAATTCTTGATAGCTAATATCAACAATATTCTGAGAAGAAATATTCTTTCTATATTCAATTCCTTTATTTAAATTATGCATCCAAAAATCTATCACTGTTGCACCAATATCCTCAGTATTAACTTTTTTAGAAAATGCTGATCGTATATTTTTTGTTAAGCTGCAGAATGAGCCTACAGACTCAATGGGATCCCTGTGAATATGAATAAACTTAGCATTAGGATAAGTATTAAGTATTTCTGGAAGGTGTCCTATGTGACTAGGGTCTTTAAGAAGCCATCTTTGAGGTTTACCATCCAGCTCAAGCACTTGGAAAAACTTTTTATGCCACTCAAACACAGAATTAAAACTGCAGCCTTTTAAATAATCTATATATTCTGGAACGTCTGCCATGCATAAGTAAACAAAACTTCTTACATTCATAGTTGCTATCTGTTCACATTCCTCAGGAGTTTGAGCTCTTATAGTATGAAGATTTCTCAGTTTTGGAATCAATGTCTTTGCAAGTCTTAAATCCCTATTTACTTTTTTTATCTTTTTATCTTTTTCTTTTGATGTTTTTGCAAGTGGGAACAGATTCATGATCTCCCAATACTGAGGTGATCTATGCGACACATCAAGAGAGAGAAGATTAAACAATAAGGTTGTACCTGATCTTGGAAGACCTATTACAAAGACAGGATCAGCCGGATCTGAAAATGTTTTTGATGAATGTAATTGATTGAGATATTTCCTGGTTTTTAATCTATTTTTTAGCTGATGATGGAATGCAATTTTCCCAAATGGATTAAAATTATTATGCTTATTTAATGAATGAATTAATATTTCTAAGGGTTCAGTATAATCATCTTCACCCAGCTTGCCATTCAAGCCTCTAAGCATTGATTTAATAGTAAATTGTTCCTTCACTATATTGATAACTCTCCCTAACTATAAGATACTCTTAATTTACGTAATCCTCAATTAAGAACAATGAATATACTTTTTTTATGTGTTGCTAATTCAGCTAGAAGCCAGATGGCTGAAGGGTTAGCTAAATCAATGCTTGGTAGTGAACATAATATACAAAGTGCTGGCTCAATCCCATCAGGAGAAGTTCATCCGCATGCTGTAATTGCTATGGATGAAATAGGAATAGATATTCGTGATCAATATTCAAAGTCCACTGACGACTTAGATAAAAATTTTATTGATAGTTTAGATTTTGCAATTACCTTATGCGCAGAAGAAGTATGTCCAGTATTACCAACTAGTGCTAAAAACCTACATTGGATGAATGAAGACCCTGCAAATGAAACTTATACAAAGCAACAGCTGGAATCTTCATTTGGAACTACGAGAGATAATATTTATAAATTGATCAAGAAATTTATGATCATGAATGTACAATAGAAAGAGCTTAAGTGGCTCCCGAAGTTGGGATCGAACCAACGACCAATTGATTAACAGTCAACTGCTCTACCGCTGAGCTATTCGGGAACGCGGATGTGCATTATAAGTAATTTTTTATAGATAAGTAAATGACAAAATCACTAAAGGTTGTATCTAATTTCGAGCCAGCAGGATCTCAGCCAGATGCTATCAAAAGTTTATCTGATGGATTGAGTGATGGGTTGTTACATCAAACCCTGTTAGGGGTTACTGGATCAGGTAAAACTTATACCATGGCCAAGGTTATTGAAGAAACTCAGAGGCCTGCAATCATTATGGCTCATAACAAAACACTAGCTGCTCAGTTGTATGGAGAGTTTAAAGATTTCTTTCCTGAAAACTCTGTTGAGTATTTTGTTTCCTATTATGATTACTATCAGCCTGAGGCATATGTACCGACCTCAGATACTTACATTGCCAAAGACGCATCGATAAATGAGCATATTGAACAGATGCGACTATCGGCAACCAAAGCTTTATTGGAAAGAAAAGATACTATTGTTATAGCAACGGTATCTTCAATATATGGGCTTGGAGCTCCTGAGTCATATTTAAAAATGGTTGTTCATTTGGATAGAGGCGACATAATTAATCAAAGAGATTTATTAAGGCGTTTTTCATCTTTGCAGTACACGAGAAATGATTTAGATTTTAGAAGAGCAACTTTTAGAGTAAGAGGGGATACTATTGATGTCTATCCTGCAGACTCTGATAGTGAAGCACTGAGAATTGAACTTTTCGGTGATGAGATAGAAAAACTATCATGGTTTGATCCATTGACTGGAGCGATCATAAAAGATGTTCCAAGAGCAACCATATTTCCAAAAACACATTATGTAACTCCAAAAGAAACAGTACTAAATTGTATTGATAGTATTAAAGATGAACTTAAAGAGCGTCTGGACTACCTCAGATCAATAAATAAATTAGTAGAGGCGCAAAGATTAGAAGAAAGAACTAATTATGATATTGAGATGATGAGAGAGCTTGGATATTGCCAAGGTGTTGAAAACTACTCAAGATACCTATCTGGAAGAAATCCAGGACAATCACCCCCATGTTTATTTGATTATGTGCCTAAGAATGCCATTGTTTTTATCGATGAGTCTCATGTTTCTGTTCCACAAATAGGAGCTATGTACAAAGGAGACAGGTCAAGGAAGGAAACCCTTGTAGAATATGGCTTTAGACTACCATCTGCTATGGATAATAGGCCATTAAAGTTCGAAGAATGGGAGCTTTTAGCATCACAAAGAGTCTATGTATCTGCTACTCCAAGTAGGTATGAAAATGAACACCAAGACAATCTTGTTGAATTACTAGTAAGACCTACTGGATTAACAGATCCAGATGTTGAGATAAGACCAGCAAGCACACAAATTGATGATGTCATTGGTGAATGTAATGAAAGAGTATCTATGAAGGAAAGAGTTCTCATAACTACTCTTACAAAAAGAATGGCCGAGGATTTAACAGACTATTTAAATGAAAATGGCATCCAAGCAAGATATATGCATTCAGATACGGATACTGTTGAGCGTGTCGAAATTATTAGAGATTTAAGAATTGGTAAATTTGATGTATTGGTTGGTATTAATTTATTACGAGAAGGTTTGGATATTCCTGAGGTAAGTTTGGTAGCAATTTTGGATGCTGACAAGGAAGGATTTTTAAGATCTGAAACTACCATGATCCAAACCATAGGAAGGGCAGCAAGAAATTTAAGAGGGAAGGCAATTCTTTATGCAGATAAAATGACAGGATCTATGGAGAGAGCAATTGCTGAAACTGATCGAAGAAGAGCTATCCAAGAAAAATATAATATTGAAAATAATATCACTCCAAAATCAGTTACCACTAAAGTTAAAGATATTATGGAAGGTGCTAGAGTTATCTCAGGCAAGGCTAAAAAGAAGAAAGAAGATATAGAAAAATCACTACCATTTAAGATCAAAGATGACACGGTTGATGAGCTAAGTGAGTCCATCGAAAAAATTGAAAATCAGATGTATAAATATGCAAAAGATATGGAGTTTGAAAAAGCTGCTCAGTGCAGAGATAAAATGAAATTTCTTAAAAGAAAGTTAATTGATCTGTAGGATCTATACAGGCATGCGCTGCCATTAGTTTGTAATAATTCTTTACTCTATAAACATAATCAATGGCTTGCTGGCCTCTTGAATATCCATTCACATCGATAAGATTTACGTCCTCTCCTGTAATATTCTTAAGCTTATTTTCAATATCAAACCAGGTAATTTCAGATGGCTCTTTGCCAATAGTTTTAGCAATATTGATTATATTAGTCGGTCCTAAATTATACTTAGCTAAAGATATAGATAATTGATCTGCGGTAGTTTTTCCATATATATTTCTATCTTGTAGCATTGCAATATACTTAGCACCGCCTGTAATATTTTGCTCTGGATTGAGCCTTTTCTCAACACCAACAATAGCAGCTGTCTCAAGAGTAACCATCATCATTCCTCGAACGCCCATATTTGATTTTGCTCTTGGATCCCACTGTGATTCTTGAAAAGAAATTGCAGCAAGCAGCTCTTGATCTATAGATGTTTCTATTGATGCCTTTTCAAACATCTCTTCATATTTTGGAAATCTGTTTTCAAGAAGATCTTTAAATTTTGTTTGTTCAAAGTTATTTAATGGAGTATTTTCATAGACCATTTCTAAGTGATTATTACACTGTTCGATCTGATTTTTTTCTACCAAAAAAATGTCGCACGAGCTTAGCAAAATCATTGCTGAAAAACTAAAAAAAACTTTAAAGATATTCCCCATTTTCAATTATTTTTTTTAAAAGACTTTATAATTGCTGTATACAATATTTCACACCGAGAGAAGTGTCAAAGATTAATACCTTCATATTGCAGGGCAAAGAAAGTTTCTCAAACTCAAAATTAGAGCAACTCAATCTCGACTTCAACATTTCAAACAATAAAAGTTCTAATATTTCCTCAAAAGAAATTTATATTATTGCTGCTAAAGATGAAGAATTAAATTTAGACCAACTTAAAAATATTCTTGGTGCAGAGAATTTAGATGATTCTTTTTCATTTATTGTTGGTCCAAGATCAGGAACTATTTCTCCTTGGTCTTCAAAGACAGAAGATATTATAAAAAATGTTGGTATAAAAAATATTCATAGAGTTGAAAAATTTAATAGTTTTACTATTTCAGATTTTAAAATGGATCACTCTATAGATTTTTCCATGTTTTATGATCGAATGACTCAATCTATTTATCAAAATCATAATGAATGTTTAGAATTTTTAAAAACTGACTCCCAGAGAGATGTAATTCAAATAGATATTCTTTCAAATGGCATAAAAGCACTTGAAGTGGCTAATAAAAACTTTGGTTTTGCCATGAGCGGAGAAGAGATAACCTATTTGCATGATTTTTATTCAAAAATAGCAAGAAATCCAACAGATGCTGAGCTAATGATGTTTGCTCAAGCAAACTCAGAGCATTGTAGGCACAAAATATTTAATGCTAAATGGTCTGTAAACGGTGTATCTAAGGACAATAGCCTATTTGATTTAATAAAAGAGACTAGCAAACAATCTCCAAAGGGTATTATCTCTGCCTACAAAGATAATGCTGCTATTACAGAGGGTGATAGGGTAGAAAGACTGCATTTAGATCAAAATAATAGCTATTCATTTGTTGAGGACTCATTGAACTCTACTATTAAAGTGGAAACACATAATCACCCAACTGCAATTTCCCCTTATCCAGGAGCAGCAACTGGTTCTGGAGGAGAGATAAGAGATGAGGGTGCAACTGGGCGAGGCGCAAAACCGAAAATAGGCTTGGTTGGTTTTAATGTCTCACATCTAAGAATTCCTCAGTTAACCAGAAGCTGGGAAGGTCAAGAGTTCAAGCCAGAAAGAATAGCTAATCCATTAAAAATAATGATCGAGGCACCGATAGGAGCAGCTGCATTTAATAATGAGTTTGGCAGACCTTCAACACTAGGTTACTTCAGATCATTTGAAACAGATTTTAATAAATCAAAAAATGCTTTTGGTTATCACAAGCCAATTATGTTGGCTGGTGGTATTGGTGAAATTCGAGACAGAAATAATTTTAAACTTCAAATTTCAGAAGGTTATCACGTCGTTGTCCTAGGTGGACCAGCAATGCTTATTGGTCTTGGTGGCGGTGCAGCTTCATCTGTTTCATCAGGGGAGAGTGATGAGGATTTAGACTTCGCTTCTGTTCAAAGAGATAACGCAGAAATGGAAAGAAGGTGCCAAGAAGTTATTAATATTTGCTCCTCTCAAGATGATAGCTATATTGAATTTATTCATGATGTTGGTGCTGGAGGATTATCTAATGCTATACCTGAGTTAGCTAAAGACTCAAATTTAGGAGTTTATATAGAACTGGATAAGATTCCGAATTCAGATAAATCGATGTCTCCAATGGAGATTTGGTCTAACGAATCTCAAGAAAGATATGTAATGGCTATTCATCCAAAAAATAAGAAAGACTTTGAGAATATATGTATTAGAGAAAGGTGTGTTTATGCATTTGTTGGGGTTACAACAGATGAAAAATCTGTAAAGCTTTTTGATTCAAAAACAGATACTTATCCAGTTGATGTCCCTTTATCGATGCTCTTTGGAGATTTACCTATTACTGATATACAGGTGTCCTCTGATAGCAGTACTAGTATTGATAATTCAATCTCATCAGATTATTCCTTTAAAGATACCCTTAAAAATATTCTTCAACATCCAACCGTTGCAAGTAAATCTTTCTTAATAACTATTGGCGATAGAACTGTTGGCGGTATGGTTGCAAGAGATCAATTTATTGGACCTTATCAGGTTCCAGTTTCAGACTATTCAATGAGCTTGAGATCTTATACATCATCAAGTGGTGAGGTTTTAACGGTTGGAGAAAAGCCTACTTTAGCAATTAATAATCCTGCAGCCTCAATGCGGATGGCAATGGCAGAGGCTTTGCTTAATATGTCAGGAGTTTATATCAAGGGGCTCGATGAGGTTCAGGTTTCAGCTAATTGGATGGCTGCAACTGGAGAAGAGGTAGAAGATATTTCTCTCAGAGAGGGAGTAGAGGCATTATCTGAGTGTTGTGTTGATTTAGAGGTCTCAGTGCCTGTTGGAAAAGATTCTTTATCTATGAGAACTAAATGGAGTGAGAATGAAGCTGAATATGTAGTAAAAAGTCCATTATCAGGAGTAATTACGGCAATGGCTCCTGTAGATGATGTTCGCGTCTCAGTAACACCGGAATTAGATATCAGCACACCCACAAAAATTTTACATATAAAACTAAATAACAAGACAAGGTTAGCTGGATCTATATTTTCGCAGGTTACTCAAAGTCAATTTTCAGAAACACCTGACATAGACGATGTAGGTCTTTTAAAGGTAATGTTCAATTCAATTCAAGAGCTAATAGCTCACAACAAAGTTTTAGCTCTTCATGATATCTCTGATGGAGGATTAATTATCACTCTTTTAGAAATGGCTTTTACCAAAAAAATTGGCCTAGATTTATTATTCCCTGACCTATCTAAAGATAATTTAAATTCATTTTTATTCTCTGAGGAAGCAGGACTTGTTATTCAAGTTGCAGATACACATTGCGATCAAGTTATTAATCAACTCTCATCAGAAGGATTAATAGCATCTTTAATTGGCCAAGTTTCTGATTCACAAGAAATCTCAATCAATACATCAAATGAAGAGGTCTACAGAAATTCAGTTATTGATTTAGAAAAGGATTGGAGAGAGGTAAGTCATGCGATTCAATCAATTAGAGATAATGAATCAATTGCAGATTCTGAACTCAAATTATTAGACGATAACAATCATAAGGGCTTGTATGCTAAAGAGTCATTTAATGAAAGTACATTTACGCCTTTTACAATCTCAACCAGTAGACCAAAAGTAGCAATTCTTAGAGAGCAAGGCGTTAATGGGCAAATGGAAATGGCAGCTGCTTTCTCTTTAGCTGGTTTTGAGGCTATAGATGTCCACATGCAAGACTTGCTTGATAAGAGAATAAATCTTGCGGACTTTAAAGGTATGGCAGCATGTGGTGGTTTTTCTTATGGCGATGTATTGGGTGCAGGAGGAGGTTGGTCAAAGACTATTCTGCATAATGCCTCTGTAAAAGATCAATTTGAGGAATTCTTTGCTAATGAATCAACATTCACTCTTGGAGTCTGTAATGGTTGTCAAATGGTATCAAAACTTAAAGATATTATTCCTGGCGCTTACCTCTGGCCATCATTTGAAAAAAATCTCTCTGATCAGTTTGAGGCAAGATTAGCACAAGTCAAAGTTCAAAAAAGTGATTCCATATTACTGTCAGGTATGGAGGGATGGTCCTTGCCTATTGCCTCTGCTCATGGAGAAGGCCATGCTAAATTTAGTAAAAATAATCTAGATGATTTGATTAAATCTAATCAGATAGCCCTAAACTTTGTAGATTCACTAGGAAATAATACTGAAGCATATCCTCTAAACCCAAATGGCTCTATTGATGGTGCAACAGGTATTACAGCTGCAAATGGAAGAGTTACCATTATGATGCCTCACCCAGAAAGGGTCTTTAGAAAGTTGCAAATGAGTTGGAGTCCAAAATACTGGAAAGAGTTCTCTCCCTGGATGCAAATTTTTATAAACGCTAGAAAATTTGTAGACTAAGAACTACTTCCACAAAGTTATATCTTCATCTCTAAAAATAAAGTTTCCTGTTTTACTATCCTCTATATAATATTTTAAGGTTCTTTCTACAGTTGGAAAGGCTAACTCATCCCAAAGTATTTCATCTTTTGTAAAAAGTTTTACTTCCATACTTTCAGTTGTGGGTCCAAAATTTTCATCAAGCAAATCTGCTAGATAGAATAAATGTACTTGATTAATATGTGGAAGGCTAAACATCGTGTATGGCATGACAACTTTAGCCTCAGATCCAGTCTCTTCCATAGTTTCTCGTAAGGCACCAACCTTAAGAGTTTCAGCGTTTTCCATAAAACCAGCAGGCAATGTCCATAAACCTTTTCTTGGATGAATATTTCTTTTAGCCATTAAAATTTTATCGTCTCTTATACAAAGAGTTCCAACAATCATATTTGGGTTTGTATAAAAGATATTTTTACAGTCTTTGCAACAGTATCTTTTTATACTGTCATCTTTTGGGACAATAAATTCTAAATTTGAGCTTCCGCAGATTGAACAATATTTCAATTTTTTATTCCTTAATAAAGTATAAGATTGATTAAAAAGTTAAACTAACCTTAATGATAGACAGCATAAAGCAAAAGCTAGAAAAACTAAATCTACATAACCCAACTTCTTATAAAAAAGCTGGTGTATTCATAGGTATTCTGTATTTTGATGATTTAATAAAAGACCCTGAAATTATATTTACAAAGAGATCTGAAAAGGTTTCTACCCACTCAGGAGAGGTTAGTTTCCCAGGAGGTAAATGGGAAGATGGCGATGAGAGTCTATATCAAACTGCGCTCAGAGAATCTTTTGAAGAAATATCCTTAGATCAATCAAATGTTAAAAAACTTGGAGAATTAGACTATCTAATCTCTCGTCATAAAATTGAAGTTCATCCATATATTGGATTAATAGAATCCAAACAAAATCTTGTACCCAATGAAGAAATTGCAGAAATATTTTCAGTGCCTCTAAGTTTCTTATTAAATACAGATAATATTATAGAAAATGAACTTGATAGAGATGGCATGAAGGTAATAATTCCTAGTTGGGTCTATAATGGACATAGAATTTGGGGACTTACAGCTATGCTAACAGCAGATTTTTTAAATATCTGTTTTGAAGCTAATATAGGAACTGATTTAGAGATTATAAGAAAGCATTATGATAATTGATTTAGGTAGCAAAACTCTTCAAACAGATGGAGATGCATTTTATATTGCCCCAAATGCAACAGTGATAGGTGATGTTCGATTATCAAAAGACGCTAGCATTTGGTTTAACGCAACCCTAAGAGCAGATAATGAACCTATTTTCGTTGGAGAAGGCTCAAATATTCAAGATGGCTCAATTATTCATACGGATCCAGGGTTTAGTACCTCTATTGGAAAATATGTAACAGTTGGTCATATGGTAATGCTCCATGGATGCGAAATTGGAGATGGGAGTCTTATAGGAATAGGATCAGTTATTTTAAATGGTGCAAAAATTGGTAAGAATTGTATTATTGGTGCAAAAGCATTAATAACTGAGGGTATGGAAATACCAGATGGATCAATGGTGTTAGGAATGCCTGGAAAAATAAAGAAGACTTTAAATGATGATGAGCAAAAATTAGTTTCATTGGGTGCTCATCACTACATTGAAAATTATAAAAAGTATAAAGAAATCGCAAAAATAAAATGAACACAAGTGAAATAAGACAATCATTCTTAAAATTTTATGAATCTAAAAATCATAAGATCATAGACTCAAGTTCATTAATTCCTGTTAATGATGAGACCTTGCTATTTGTTAATGCAGGTATGGTCCAATTTAAAGATGTTTTTTTAGGAACAGATAAGCGTAAATATGATCGTGCTACGTCATCACAAAGATGTATCAGGGCCGGCGGCAAACACAATGACCTTGAAAATGTTGGTTATACATTAAGGCATCATACTTTCTTTGAAATGCTTGGTAATTTTAGCTTTGGTGATTATTTTAAAGAGGATGCTATTAAATACGCTTGGGAGTTTTTAACAGAGATTTTAAAACTTGAACAAGATAAGCTATGGATTTCTGTATACAAAGATGATGATGAGGCGGCTGATATATGGAAAGACATTATTGGTGTTGATCCTAAAAGAATTGTCAGGCTTGGAGATGAAGATAATTTTTGGTCTATGGGTGAAACTGGTCCATGTGGCCCTTGTTCAGAAATATATTATGACCATGGAGATCATATAGAAGGAACGCCTCCAGGGTCAGAGGGAGATGAGGGAGACAGGTTTGTAGAAATATGGAATCTAGTCTTTATGCAATTTAACAGAAACGATGCGGGTGAAATGAATCCACTACCAAAACCTTCTGTAGATACTGGAATGGGCTTAGAAAGAATTGCGGCTGTTATGCAAGGTGTAAATTCAAATTATGAAACAGATCTATTTAAGGATTTAATTAGAGCATCAGAAAGAGTTCTTGGAGAAAAGAATAGTCCATCTCACAAAGTTATTTCAGATCATATTCGATCTACCAGCTTTTTAATCGCTGATGGAATTACTCCTGAAAACGAGGGAAGAGGTTATGTTCTTAGAAGAATTCTCAGAAGAGCTATTCGTCATGGATATAAAATGGGAGCAACCAAACCTTTTTTAAATGAATTAGTAAAAGATTTAGCAGAACTGATGCAGGATGCATACCCGGTATTAAATGAAAAAAAAGAATTTATTACGAAAACTATAAAAGATGAAGAGATCAAATTCTTTGAAACCTTAGATAAGGGAATTGATATTTTAGAACAAGCAATAAGCAATCTATCTGGAGATACTATTCCAGGAGATATTGTTTTTAAACTTCATGATACTTTTGGTTTCCCATATGATTTAACAGCAGATATTGCCAGAGAAAGAAATTTAAAAATTGATGAAGAAGGCTTTTCTTCATCAATGAGTCAACAAAAAGAATTATCCAAAGCTGGTAGTAGTTTTGTTTCTTCACTTCCAGCAGCAGCTGGGGTAGATGAAACAACCTTTCTTGGATATGAATTATTAAATTCAGATTCTAAAGTTTTGGTTTTATGGAAAGATCAAGATAGAGTTGAATCCGCATCTGAATCTGAAGAAATTTTTATAGCCTGTAATGAGACACCATTTTATGCAGAATCTGGAGGTCAGATTGGAGATAAGGGTGAATTTAGTTCTGCAAGTGCAACTGGAATTATTTTAGATTGCAAGAAACAGGGCAAAGTGTTTCTTCACAAAGCTATAATCAAATCAGGGATATTGCATTCAGGTGATGTAATAACCATGACTGTGGAGAAAGACAAAAGAGATGCTATAGCAATTCATCATTCGTCCACTCACTTAATGCATGCAGCACTCAAGAAAGTATTGGGCAATCATGTTCAACAAAAAGGATCTCTAGTTGATGAAAATAAACTAAGGTTTGATTTCTCACATTCTAAGCCTCTATCTAAAGATGAAATATCTGAGGTTGAGGCATTGGTTAATAGAGAGTCATTAAATAATTTAGAAGTCACAACACAGAATATGAAGCTCGAAGATGCTATGAATTCAGGAGCTGAAGCCTTATTTGGTGAAAAATATGAGGATGAGGTAAGAGTTTTAAGTATGGGAAATGAATCATTTTCTGTAGAGCTATGTGGTGGAACCCATGTTGCAAGGACTGGAGATATAGGTACGTTTTTGATTGTTAATCAATCAAGTGTTGCATCTGGTGTTCGAAGAATAGAGGCTGTAGGGGGTAAGGTAGCTCTAAGTCATCTTAAAGAAATACAAAGAATTAATGAAGAGCTTCAACAAAGATTAAACTCTCCTGCAGAGGCCATTCTTGATAAAGTAGAGTCTTTAATTGCTGAAAATAAGAAACTTAAAAAATCTGGAAGTACTAAAGTAACTGAAACAGAAATTGCTTATTCAGAATCCTGTGAAATAAATGATTGGATCTTATCTATAGAACAAATTTCTATTGAAGATAATAAATTATTGAGAGGTATGGTAGACGCTAAGAAAAAAACAATTGGTAAAGGTTCAATTATTTTGCTCAATGTTCAGGCTAATAAGATAGCTGTAGTGTGTGGTGTAACTGATAATATTATTGATCAAATTTCTGCTAAGGATATTGTTTCTAATATCTGTGAACAAATTAATGGAAGAGGTGGAGGCCGTCCTGACTTTGCTCAAGGTGCTGGAGAAACAGAAAACATCAAAGAGTTCGTGACATCTATTCCAAATTCAGTAAAATCCCTCGCAAGCTCTTAATTAAATATGTCGAAAATGATAGTTCAAAAGTTTGGAGGTACGTCCGTAGGTTCAGAAGAACGAATAGCATCTGTTGCTAAGATAATTCAACAAGCCTCTATTGATAACTCAGTGATTGTTGTAGTTTCTGCTATGAGTGGAGAAACTAATAGGCTAATCAAGTTAGCTAAAAGTTTTGGTGACAACCCTAGTAAAAGAGAATTCGATGCCTTGATATCAACAGGTGAAAAAGTTAGTGCAGCGCTTTTAGCAATGGCTCTTCATCAAATTGGTGTCAAAGCTAAATCATATACAGCATCACAAATTTCTATGAGAACTACTGATAGTTACTCTAAGGCTAAAATATTAGATGTTGATGGTAAAAAAATTCAGGATGCCCTAGATGAAGGCATTATACCAATCATTACAGGTTTCCAAGGTATCACAGAATCAGGAGATGTAACGACACTCGGAAGAGGGGGCTCAGATACAACTGCCGTCGCAATTGCAGCTCAAATGAAAGCAGAAAGGTGCGATATTTATACTGATGTTGATGGAATCTATACAACCGATCCAAGGATAGTTAAAGACGCTAAAAAATTGAATTCAATTACTATGGAAGAAATGCTTGAGATGGCAGGTCAGGGAGCTAAAGTAATTCAAATTAGAGCTGTTGAGTTTGCAAATAAATACAAAGTACCAGTCAGAGTTTTATCAAGTTTTGAACCTGGCGATGGTACTCTAATATCTCTTGAGGAGAAAAATATGGAAAATGGATTAGTATCGGGAATAGCCTTTCAGAAAGATCAAATGAAATACACTTTGCATGGCGTGAGCGATACTCCTGGAATTGCATATTCTATCCTTGGACCATTGAGTGATGCCAATATAGAAGTTGATGTAATTGTTCAAAACATAAGTGTTGAAGGCAAGACTGATTTTACATTTACAGTTTCAAAAGAAGATGAGCATGCTACTTCACAGGTTATTAATCAGATGAAAAACTCATTAGACTTTAGTGAAGTAATTATTGATTCAGAAATAGCTAAAGTATCATTAGTAGGTGTTGGAATGAGGACTCATGCTGGAATAGCAAGTACAGCTTTCAAAGCTTTATCTGAAAATGATGTGAATATTCAAATGATTAGTACATCTGAGATAAAAATAACTATTGTAATTAATGAAAATGCTGTAGACACTGCTGTCAAGGCATTACACAAAGCATTTGAACTGGAGAAATAATAATGTATGACTTGATACTTAAAAACTGCAATATCATCAATGAGGACTCAATATTTGAGTCTGATATAGCAATTAAAAATGACAGAATTGAATTAATAAATCCAGATATCCAAGCAGAGTCAAAAGAAGTAATTGATGTTGAAGGAAGATATGTAATGCCTGGCTTAATTGATGATCAAGTACATTTTAGAGAACCAGGACTTACTCATAAAGGTGATATAGCCTCAGAATCATTTGCAGGATTAGCAGGGGGTGTCACAAGCTATTTTGAAATGCCTAACGTAAGCCCAGCTACAACAACTCTTGATAACCTAAATAAGAAATTTGAATTAGCAAGCCAAAGATCACTTTCAAATTATTCATTTCATCTAGGAGCTACTAATAGCAACATTGAAGAAATAAAAAATGTTGATATAAACAAAGCTGCAGGCTTAAAAGTATTTATGGGAGCATCTACTGGAGATATGCTTGTTGACAGTATAGATGCGCTTGAAGACATTTTTAAATATTCACCACTAAATATTGTGACTCATTGCGAAGATACTCCTAGGATTAGAGCAAATGAAAAATCATTTTTAGAAAAATATGGAGATAACTTATCTGCAAAACATCATCCTTATATTAGAGATGCAGAAAGCTGCTATCTTTCAAGTTCACTCGCAGTGAATTTAGCTAAAAAGCATTCATCAGACTTACATGTATTTCATCTTACAACTGAAAAAGAAATGAGTTTATTTACAAGTGGAGATATTGATAATAAAAAAATAACAGCAGAAGTTTGTGTTCATCATCTTTATTTTAATAATTCTGACTATGAAAGACTTGGAAACCAGATTAAATGTAATCCATCTATAAAAGAGGAATCAGACAGAAGTGCTCTGGTAGATGCCGTTAATTCAGATAAAATTGATATCATCGCAACCGATCATGCTCCGCATACTTGGGATGAAAAAAACATGAAATATGTTGATGCGCCAGCAGGATTACCTTTAATTCAACACTCACTTCAAATTCTTTTAGATTTCTATCATGATGGTATCTTTACACTCGAACAGATTGTAAGAAAAACAAGTCATAACACTGCAACCAGATTTCAAATTAAAGACAGAGGATTTATTAGAGAAGGTTACTATGCAGATATAGCAATCATTGATATCAAGAAGCCTTATACCGTAGACCAATCAAATATTTTATATAAATGTGGCTGGTCACCTTTTTTAAATAAGACTTTTAAGTCATCAGTTTTTATGACTATCATTAATGGTAATATTGCTTTTAAAGATGGACAGGTAAACCAAAACCTTCCTTTTGGTTCTCAAATTGAATTTAATAGATAATTAGGTAGTTTTTTTATATCAGCAAAGGGTTATAATCCTTCATCAATTTCGGAGAGTTGGCTGAGTGGTCGAAAGCGCCTCCCTGCTAAGGAGGTATATGGGTAACTGTATCGAGGGTTCGAATCCCTCACTCTCCGCCACATAGCTTTATAATCCAGTTTTTTATTCTACTCATCAGCCATTGCTAATAAAGTTGTATTTCCTCCAGAGGCAGTTGTATTGATTGATACTGATTTTTCTAAAACAAATCTTTGCATCAACAAAGGACCATTTGTTTCAATAATTAATGGTAAAAGGGGGCCATCACGCTGCGACAGTTTTCTATCCAACCAAAGCAGAAGAACATCAGGAACACTCACAGCTACCCCATTCAAATGTTCTGCTAACAAACAATCTTGGAGATATTCCGCACTATTTATTGGAATTCGCTGATATATATTTCCTAGATTGGAATCATTAATATAACTAGTGAAATCAAAAATAGAATCGCTAATATGAATAACAGAATTACCTGATAACAAAGCTGCTATAACTTGTCTTAAAGAATTTATAAAATTTTCCTCGCCTTGGTGAATGCAAAGCATAGTCCCTCTTTCTTTCAAAATTAGTTGATTTAACTCACCAGTAGGTCCTAAAAGCGTTCTTGGCTCAAACTGAGTCTTAATAACCTCTTCCATCATGATATTTATTTGTTGACTTAGATTCTTTGGAAGATCCAAAGAATAGTCCCTTAGTATCAAGTTAACAAAATTCTTAAGCTGATCTACTCTTTGAGTTATTAGGTTATGAAGGGGAGCATGAGCCTTATTTAGCAATTGAGGTAATGATGTATGTATTATTTCTTCTGATAAAGGATTTAAAAAATTAAAGTTAAGATCTTTAGGTGATGTTTGTAGATCACTATTATTTTTTTGTTTTGATAGCCTATAAACATAAGAGGGGCCTCCAGCCTTAGGCCCTGTTCCTGAAAGACCATGTCCACCAAAAGGTTGAACACCCACGACGGCACCTATGGTATTTCGGTTTACATAAATATTGCCAGCATTTACTGTATTAATAACTTTTTCAGAGGTAGTTTGAACACGCGAATGAACTCCAGATGTTAGGCCAAAACCAGTGCTATTTATATCAGCAAGGGCTTGTTCTAAATTATCTGCTTTATAACGCACAATATGAACAACAGGACCAAAAACCTCTTGGTTTAACAGATGAATGCTATCAATTTCATAAAGACGAGGTGCAAAAAAAGTTCCATTAGCACATTCCTCAGAAAGCTGACACTTATACAAAAGCTTGCCATTACTTTCCATAAATTCACTATGCATTTGAAGAGCTGATAAAGCTTTTTGATCTATTACCGGGCCAACATCTGTTCGAAGATATGCCGGATCACCAACTTGAAGTTCCTGCATGCCGCCAATAATCATTTCAATGATTTCGTCCGCAACTTCTTCTTGTAAAAATAAAACCCTTAGAGCTGAACATCTTTGGCCTGCACTCTGAAAGCCAGATGAAATGACATCATCTACAACTTGTTCTGGAAGGGCAGTTGAATCAACGATTAAACAATTTTGACCACCAGTTTCAGCAATTAATGGAATACGGGGTCCAGAGCGCTCAGCAAGCTTTTGTGATATCCATTTACCAACACCAGTTGAGCCAGTAAACATAACCGCCGTTATTCTTTCATCTGGTAACAAATTTTCACCCACTACACTGCCAGGTGTAAGGATGAGCTGAACTACGTCTTTTGGAAAACCACACTCCATCATTAGTTCAATAGCTCTAGATGCAATCAAGCAAGTGGAATCAGCAGGTTTAGCTAGAACAGTATTTCCTGCGGCCAAGGCAGCTGTAATTTGTCCTATAAAAATTGCCAGTGGAAAGTTCCATGGACTTATACAAAGTACAACCCCTCTGGAATCTAATTCACCATCCTTTTCCCACTTGGGATGTGAATTAAAAACTTTAAGACCTTGATTTGCATAGTATCGACAAAAATCAACAGCCTCACGCACTTCAGCAACACCATCAGCCGCAACCTTTCCAGCCTCTTTTGAACATAAAGCCATAAGTTCATCTATATGTTCTTCAAGCTTATCCCCAAGGCGCTCTAAACATATTGATCTCTCCTTTATAGAAGTCGATGACCAATTTTTGAAAGCCAAACTTGCTTTATCTAATTTAGTCTCTAATTGTTGTTCAGAAGTACGAGGAACAAACCCTAAAATATCTCTTACATCAGAAGGGTTTCTTGAGGCTATAGAATTATTTGGAGTAGCTATGTCACGTTTTATATGATCTTTTTGCCAAGCTAACATTCTATTGGATAATTGCTGCAGGCGAGGAATATGAGTTAAATCTATTCCCAATGAATTGTCTCTTTCTTCACCATATATATTAATTGGAAGCACTATATTTGGATTAGCTACCTTCGACCAATTTTTAACTTTCTCAACAGGGTCCTCTACAAGTTCAGTTATAGAAATGTTGTCATCTACAATATTATTAACAAAAGAGGAGTTAGCACCATTTTCTAATAAACGTCTTACCAGATATGCCAGCAAGCTTTTGTGTTCACCTACCGGCGCATAAATACGAACAGGTATATTATCAATTGCCATAATTTCATCATATAAACCTTCACCCATTCCATGTAAGCGCTGAAATTCAAATCCACTTAAATTTTCTCCAGATCGTTCTAATATATATGCAACAGAATAAGCATTATGGGTGGCAAACTGGGGATATATAATGTCTCTGTTATCAAGTAACAAGCCAGCACAGGCTTGATAATTTACATCAGTAGAAGCCTTTCGAGTGAAAACTGGGTAACCATCTAAACCATCAACTTGAGCAATTTTTATTTCACTATCCCAATAGGCGCCTTTAACAAGTCGCACCATTAATTTTTTATTATTATCACGACTTAATTTTATTAACCAATTTAATACATGCAATGCTCGTTTTTGATAGGCCTGGACTACAACACCAAAACCATCCCAATTGTCTAGATCAGGATCTGTAAAAATGGCCTCAATGATATCAAGAGAAATATCAAGTCGATCTGCTTCTTCTGCATCAATTGTAAAACTAAGATTGCGCTCTTTTGCCATGAGTGCTAAATTTTTTAGACGGCCAACTAACTCATCCATTAAGCGCTCGCTTTTAATAAATTCATAACGAGGATGAATAGCAGAAAGTTTCACAGATATTCCAGCACCATCATAAACATTTTGGCCCTTAGATGATTTACCAATATGTTTAATAGCTTTTTTATAAGCATCAAAATATAAATCTGCATCTTTCATTGATCTAGCAGCCTCACCCAGCATATCAAAAGAATAACGATAGCCTGAAACCTCTTGTTTTTTTGCACGCTTACTTGCTTCATTAATAGTTCTACCTAAAACAAACTGGGTACCCATTATTCCCATTGCCTGACGCATAGCTTGTCTGATAATAGGCTCTCCTAATTTACCAATAGATTTTTTTAAGCTATTGATATAAATTTCTTTATCTTCTTTATTAAAGCTGACGACTTCGCCTGAAAGGAGTAAGCCCCAAGATGAGGCGTTAACAAAAAATGAATCACTGTTACCTATATGAGATGACCAGTTGCCTGTAAGAAGCTTGTCACGAATAAGTCGATCTGCTGTGGTGCTATCTGGAACTCTTAATAAAGCCTCAGCCAAGCACATAAGAACAATACCTTCATCTGTAGATAGGGCATACTGATTTAAAAGATTTTGAATATTGCCACTCTTTTGAGCTGTTTTTCTTACTTGTTCTGCAAGTTCGACTGCCTTTTTATTAACCTTAATTTGAGAATTGTTACTTAATTGAGCTATAGGCAGTAACTCATTAATGACTTGTTCTTCTTCGGCACGATAATATTTACGTATAGTATCTCGCAATTCATTGTTGTCATTTGTAATTTTATGTAAAAGCATAGTTTTTTAAATATAAAATATTGTAAAATTTTAAAAAAAATCTTAAGGTATTTGTTACTGTAATATAAAGATTTAGCATTATTTTATATGGATTAAGTACTATTTAACCAAATTTATGATTGTTATATGCCTATATTTAAAGATTAATATGCTTATAATATGTTAATAAATTTTAAAGCTAAATATGAGGCTCCATGATTATGACTATTGATAAAAAAACTTTAGATAGAACTGATATCAAGATTCTTGATATATTGCAGCGTAATGGAAAAATTTCTAATGTAGATCTTGCAGCTCAAGTTCATTTAAGTCCTTCACCTTGTCTAGAAAGAGTAAGAAGTCTTGAAAAATATGGATATATCAAAGAGTATGTAGCTCACCTAAATCCTGAATTACTAGATGCTGAATTAGTAGCCTATATTGAAGTTTCTTTAAAGCGAACTGCTACCAAAAATTTAGATGACTTTAATAAACGAATGCTCAAGCTAGATGAAGTTGTAGAATGCGCCATGGTTGCAGGAGGTTTTGATTATCTTATAAAAATTAGAACTGAGAGCATGCAAAGCTATCGAAGTTTTTTGGGAGAGAAATTAGCTGCTATTGAAGGTATAGCCCAAACTCATACCTATGCTGTAATGGAGGAAGTAAAATCTACACATCTCATACCAGTAGAAAAATAAATATAGGTATTTAATCATCATTTAAATATAATAAGTTATGTCTGAAACCCTAATAAGCAAATTTCTAGATGGATACTCTATCGAAGTAACCCCAAGAGCTGCATTAAAAATTGATAATTTTGCTGATGTCTTGCCAAAAGGTACTAGAGTTTATGTTGCTCATATAGAAGGCACTCCAATTGATGAGATGGTATCAACTGCAAAAAAAATATGTGATGATGGCTTTGTTGTCATGCCTCATTTCCCGGCTAGAATCATCAAAAACTCAAACATTCTTAGTGAATGGATAAAAAGATACTCAAATGAAGCCAATGTAGATCAAGCTCTTTTAATAGCTGGTGGAGCAAATGCACCCTATGGAGATTTTGATTCATCAATACAGCTAATTGAAACAGGCTTGTTTGATAAGCATGGATTTAAAAGAATTCATGTTGCAGGTCATCCAGAAGGAAATAAGGACATAGACCCTGACGGCTCTCAAAAAAATGTTTCAGAAGCACTATCTTGGAAAAATAAGTTTTCCAATAGAACAAACGCTCATGTTGCACTTGCTACACAGTTTTGTTTTGAGTCTGGCCCAGTTATAAAATGGGCAAATGAAATTAAAGAAAAGGGTATTGATATTCCAGTACATATTGGAATTGCTGGACCAGCTAAACTACAAACATTAATTAAATATTCAATTGAATGTGGTGTTGGTGCTTCGATAAAGGTGTTACAAAAAAGAGCAAAAGATATTACAAAATTATTGAAACCATATACGCCTGAATCTATTCTTAGCGAATTAGCTATATATAAAAATACCAATCCAAATTTTAATATTGAACAGGTGCATTTTTTTCCCCTAGGCGGAATAAAGCAAGTAACAGAATTTGTTAAAGAAAATTCTTAGAAAAGTTCAGACAACATACATCTTGCAGAGCCACCACCATATTTTTCTATAGTTGGTAAATCTGAATGAATAATTTTTTTATAGAAACCATTTAGTATCTTCAGTTGTTTTTCATTTAGAGCAGCAAAAGCCCGCGATGACATTATTAAGTATAAATTTCCTTCTTTATCTTTTGCCTCTAATGCATTACCGCAAAAATCTAAAATTTGCTCTTTAGAAATTTCTAATACAGCATGATATTTGCTAACTTTCTCTTTTATAAAGTCTCTATATTCTGGTTTAATCACCTCATAACAGACTCCTATTACATCTGTACCAACAAACATAAAAACATCAGTATGATATATAGGCGCACCTGTATGACTTTCTGTTTCAACTATAACTAACTCATATTCGTTATCTTCACACCATGAAATCAGTAAATCTCTATTAGTTCTTGGTGACAAGCCTGAGTAAATAATTTTATTCACTCTATCAAAAACCATGCTACTGGTACCTTCTAGAAAGACATTAGCATTCTCGTAAGAGGAATAGTCTTTGGTAAGTTCATAGGTTTTACAAAGTTCAGAGATCATATCGGGAGTTTTTTCAGTCCTTCTATTTGGAGCTAACATGCTAAAAATCTGCATTGTTTTATCTTCAAATGTAGTAAACCAATTTGGGAATATATGATCTGGACATTCTTTGCTTCCTTCAAATGATGTAATTTGAATACCATTACTCTCAAGCTTTCCTTTAAAGTCATTAAATTCTTTAATAGCTTTAATAGTTATGATTTTAATATCTTCACTTTCGCTCTCAACTTGGTAGTGATTAGATTCAGTTGTCTGAGCATTTTTATAAAATATTGCAGGCTTGATCATTAAAATATGATTTGTAGATTGACCGCTCATAGAATATTACCTAGAGGTTATTCATTAATGCGCATAGAATACACCTATGAAAGAAACAATACAAAAGGATTATTTCGAAAAAGAATCAAAATATGGAGCCTCAAATTATTCTCCTTTACCTGTAGTTTTAGAAAAAGGTGAGGGCGCATATTTATGGGATATTGATGGAAATAAATATTTAGATATGATGTCAGCTTATTCTGCTGTCAGTCATGGTCATTCTCATCCAAAGCTAGTTCAAACATTGCATGAGCAATCACAAAAATTATCTATTTCATCAAGAGCATTTTATACAGAGCCCTTTGCTGGATATCTTGAAAAGCTTTCAAAGCTTTCGGGTTTTGAAGCTATTCTTCCAATGAATACTGGGGCTGAAGCTGTAGAGACAGCAATCAAGGCCGCTAGAAGATGGGGTTACTTTTCAAAAGGTATTAAAGATAATGAAGCTGAAATAATTGTTGCAGATGGAAATTTTCATGGTCGGACATCAACAATAGTTGGATTTTCTTCCGATGAGGAATATAAAAAAGGGTTTGGTCCTTTTGGAGGGGGTTTTATCACTGCTAATTATTGTAATGATTGCTCTTGTGCTAGTGATAATTGCTATCAATCAATTGAGTCAATAAAAAATCTAATTAATAAAAACACATGTGCTGTTCTTGTTGAGCCTATTCAAGGAGAGGGTGGAATTATTATTCCTCGAGATGGATGGTTAAAACAGTTAAGAGATGTTTGTTCAGAAAATAATGTACTAATGATCTTGGATGAAATTCAATCAGGTCTTGGAAGAACAGGTAAGTTATTTGCTTATCAGCATGAAGATATTATTCCCGATGGGCTTATTCTTGGAAAAGCACTTGGTGGAGGCCTTATTCCAGTTTCAGCATTTTTAAGTTCAAGAGAGGTAATGGATCACTTTAACCCAGGTTCTCATGGTTCAACATTTGGCGGCAACCCACTAGCAGCAGCAGTAGCAAGCAAAGCACTAGACCTCCTATATGAAGATAATCTTATTGATAACAGTCATGATCTAGGTTTGTATTTCTTGGAATCACTTAAAGCATTAGATTTTACATTTATAAAAGAAGTAAGAGGAAAAGGTCTTTGGATTGGCCTTGAGCTTGTTAATTCGCCAATTCCAGCAAAAAGTATCTGTAAATTACTTTTAAAAGAAGGAATGCTTTGTAAAGAGACTCATGAAACAGTAATTAGATTTGCGCCACCTCTTATGATCAAGAAAGAAGAAATTGATTGGGCATTAGAAAAAATTAAAAAAGTTTTTTCTTCACTCTAAATTAATTTAATATATCTAAATGAAATATCCATTTAACGAAGAAAAGAAAGAATTAAAAAATTATTTATTCGAACTCAAAGAGGTTTGTATTATTGAACATGAAGATAATTGGTTTAAAGAAAAGTCACATACAAAACTTTATCCAAATGTAAATGAAGCAAAATTGAAAGTTGCTAAGCCGCATTACTGGATAATTAATGCTATAGAAAAATATGAAGACGAAGAATGCGAAGATAAAGAATTAGCTTTAATAGAGTTAGGCCAATTAGTTTTTAAATCAAATTATTATTCTCAAAAACTAACTTCTGAAACAGAGAATGAAGATGCTAAAAAAGATCTGGTTTCATCTCTTAGATTTTTAAATATCTCTGATAATCTTATTGCAGCCCAAGTTGTCTCGATGGATACGCCTAAATATGCACGCTTTGATATGTCAAAAGACGAGGCACTTCATATTATCTCTTCTTGGAAATAGATAAAATTGCCAACTCCATTTGAAATATCTGTATGGAAAGAAATTGATAAAATTCCTTATGGTGAAACGATATCTTATAAAGATATAGCTATTAATATAGGTAAACCTAACGCCTCAAGAGCTGTTGCAAATGCTTGTGGTAAGAATCCACACCCTATTATCACGCCCTGTCACAGGGTAATTTGCTCAGATGGCTCTCTTGGCGGATATAGCGCCCCTGGAGGCGCTATTGAAAAGAAAAAACTATTAAAATCTGAAGGTTTATTCTTCTAAAGCCTTCTTTATTTTCCAATTAAGGAATTTTAAATGATTTTTTAATTCATCAGACCCATAGAGTCTTTTTGTAAATGTTTCAATTTTTATTAATGAGCTATAAATAGCTGATCTTGAGATTTCATCATAATCACTATCAGTTAACCCATTAATTAAACCATCAACATAATTTGATTGAAG
>CAJQGX010000015.1 GCA_905478035.1 uncultured SAR86 cluster bacterium
TGTTGCTGAAGAGGCTGCGCCTATTATCTCAACTGTTGAAAGATCACCTGCACAAATTGTCAGTGATTTTGAAAAGAAGCAGATTAAGACAGATCTTCCATCATTTAGACCCGGTGATACTGTTGTTGTATCTGTAAAAGTCAAAGAAGGTGATAGAACAAGACTTCAGGCTTTTGAGGGTGTTGTCATGGGCGTTAAGCAAGGCGGATTAAATGCATCTTTCATTGTAAGAAAAATTTCTAGCGGTATCGGTGTTGAGCGAACCTTCCAAACTCACAGCCCAATGATTGACTCTATAAAAGTTAAAAGAAAGGGTGATGTTCGCCAAGCAAAATTATTTTATCTAAGAGATAGATCAGGTAAGTCTGCAAGAATCAAAGAAAGATTAGATAAGTAAATGCAAAAAGACAATAAAAAGGATTATTTAATTGAATCCTTTTTAGACTCTTTATATATAGAAAAAGGCCTTTCAAAAAATACTGTTCAATCTTATAAGAATGACATTACTTCGCTTATGGAGTGGTCAGTAAATTCTCTTAGTATTTCTTTAAAAAATTTAAACAAAACTCATATTGAAGGATATATTTCTTATCTATTTAAAAGCAATTTAAAAAGCTCATCAATAAATAGAAAAATTTCCACTATTAAATCTTTTTATATATTTCTACTTAAAAAGAAACATATCACTATCTCACCAGTCGAAGATATTACCACCGTTAAACAGGAAAAATATCTACCCACATCCATGTCAGAGAATGAAGTAGAAATGTTAATTCATAGTCCCGATATGAATACTTCAATTGGCAGAAGAGATAGAGCGATGATAGAAATGCTATATGCAACAGGTATGAGAATATCTGAATTAATAAATCTTAAAATCACAGATATTGATAGCAATCGATTGGTTCTAAAGGTAATGGGCAAAGGCTCAAAAGAAAGATTAATACCATATGGTGAAGTTGCTTCAGATTATTTAAATATTTATTTAAAAGAAAGGATTAATACAAGCACTAAAGAGATATTTTTAAGCAATAGAGGAAAAACAATTACGAGAGGAGCTTTTTGGAATCGTATTAAAAATTACTTAATTAAAGAGAATCTGAAACGATCTATTTCACCTCATACACTAAGACATGCTTTTGCAACCCATCTACTTAATAGGGGAGCTGATCTTAGATCCGTTCAGATTCTGCTTGGACATAGTGACTTATCAACCACGCAAATATATACTCACATTGCAAAACAAAGATTAGGCGAAATTCTAAAAAAACATCACCCTAGAGGGTAAAAAAATGAAAGTATTTAATTTTTTATTTATATTAATATCATTTAGTAATTTTGTATTCTCAGACAAAGAGCTTATAGCTAATAAGCTAAAAAACATTTTGCCACCAGATGCTGTTATTGAGAGTATAGAGGCATCTTCATTTGCTGGTATTTACAAAGTTTATTATGGAGATCTCCAGCCAATATATGTTTCAGCGAATGGAGATTATTTTATTTATGGTGATATGTATAAAATTGACTCTAATAGAATTACTAATATCACAGGTAATGAAATTAAAGCCAGGCGTTTAAATATAATAAATTCAATTCCTTCAAACGAGTTAATTAGTTTTAAGTCTAACAATGAGCTTTTTTCTATAACCATATTTACAGATGTTGACTGTGGATATTGTAGAAAACTTCATTCACAGATTGAAGAATATAATAAAATTGGAATCACCGTAAAATATGCCGCATTTCCAAGATCAGGCATTGGCACACAGACTTTTACAAGAATGGTAGGTGCTTGGTGTGCAGATGACCCAAAAAAAGTAATAACGGATTTAAAAAATGATAAAGATATAAATTTAGATTTTTGTGATAATCAACCAGTTGCTAAACACTATGTCATTGGACAAAGATTGGGTATTAGTGGGACTCCAGCAATTATAACTCCTGATGGCGATCTCATACCAGGTTATGTTTCACCAGAGGAATTGCTTACAAGATTAAAAGCATAGATCATGCCAGATCAACAATTTAAAAACGCAGAAAAACTTCCACCATATATCTTTGCTCAGATTAATGAGTTGAAGCAAATAGCAAGATCTAAAGGAGAGGATGTTATTGATTTTGGTATGGGAAACCCCGACCAGCCAACACCAAATCCTATTGTTGAAAAATTAATAGAAGCAGTAAATAATCCATCTACTCATCGCTATTCGCAATCTGCTGGATTACCTAAATTAAGAAATGCAATGAAGAACTGGTATTCAAGAAAATACTCTGTTGAATTAGATTCAGATTCTGAAATTGTTACTTGTATGGGTTCAAAAGAGGGTATTGCTCATTTAGCACTTGCTACCCTCTCAAATAATGATGATGTCTTAGTTCAGTCACCCACATACCCAATCCATTCTTATGGAGTAGTTATTGCTGGAGCAAACTTACACTCAATTTCTTTAAACAATGATTTAGATAAGTTCTTATTTGATATTGAAGATGCAATAAAGAGCGCATCAAAAAAACCAAAAATGATCATAATTAATTTTCCATCCAATCCAACAACTCAATCAGCTGATTTAAGTTTTTTTAAAAAAATCATAGATATTGGAAAAAAGTATGACATCTGGATTATTCATGATTTGGCATATGCAGATATTGTTTTTGATGGCTATAAAGCACCATCAATTCTAGAAGTTGAAGGGGCTAAGGATATTGCAGTTGAATTTTTTACATTATCAAAATCATATAATATGCCTGGATGGAGAGTTGGTTTTTGCTGTGGTAATCAAAAATTAGTTCAAGCATTAACAAAAATAAAATCTTACATGGATTATGGTACCTTCACTCCTATTCAGGTTGCTGCAATCAAAGCTATCAATGACTGTGATGAAAATGTTTCTGAAATATGTTCAATGTATGAATCTAGGAGAGATGAGCTATGCAACGGATTGAAAAGAATTGGCTGGGATGTTCAAAAGCCGCTTGCTACAATGTTTGTTTGGGCAAAAATACCAGATAATTACTTACATCTTGGATCACTTGAGTTTAGTAAGTTGTTAATAGAGCATGCAAATGTAGCAGTCTCACCTGGAGCTGGTTTTGGAGAAGGTGGCGATTCTTATGTTAGATTTTCTTTAATTGAGAATGAGCATAGAATTAGACAAGCAATTAGAGGTATAAAAAACTTTTTTTCCATGGAAGTAAGATGAAATCATTAAAAATTGGTATATGTGGATGGGGGAATGTAGCTACAGGAATGTTTAATGCTCTGCATGATAATGTGGACGCTATTAAACAAAACTCAGGCTGCTCTTTTAATATAGAAGTGATAGGGGCTAGAAGAGATAATCCTAAGTGTAATCCAGGAAATACAAAAATAGTAAGAGATATATTTGAAGTATGTAATCACGATATTGATGTAGTTGTTGAGTTAATTGGAGGTGTCGATGTTGCTAGAGAATTGATTTTGAAAGCAATTAATAATAAAAAGCACGTTATTACAGCAAATAAAGCAGTTATATACCATCATGGAGATGAGATTTTTACTGCAGCAAAAGAGCAAGGTGTAAAAGTTCTTTTTGAATCAGCTGTATGCGCAGGAACACCAATTATAAAACTTCTAAGTGAAGAGTTGGCTGCAAATAATATTACTAAAATTTCAGGCATGCTTAATGGAACCTCTAATTTTATTTTATCTAATATGGAAGAGGGAAGTGAGTTTGAGCCTACCTTGGCTTTGGCACAAAAAGAAGGATATGCAGAGCCTGATCCAGCATTTGATATTGAAGGCATGGATGCAGCACATAAGATTGGAATATTATCATCTATTGCCTATGGTTCACCTTTACCACCTGAAGATTTTTATATTGAAGGAATTACTCATATTGAAAAAGATGATTTTACTTATGCAGCTGATATGGGATATACGATAAAGCACCTTGCAGTAGCAAAATTAGAAAGGAATAGCCTTGAATTAAGAGCACACCCAGCTTTAATAAAAGTATCATCACATTTAGCAAACTTAAAAGGTGTTAGAAATGGAATGGAGTTGGATACTGATCTTATCGGAAAAATCCACATAGCTGGATCGGGCGCTGGCCAAGAGTCTACTGCTTCAGGACTTATATCTGACCTAATACATTTATCAAATTGTCCAAATGTTGATTCAAGCCAAAAAGAGCAACAAAAATCAGTACATGAATTAAGTGTTTTTGGGGATTTGGTCTTCCAATATTATTTTTATTTAGATGCAGAAGATAAGCCAGGCGTTATGGCATCAATAACATCCCTCTTGGCATCTAAGAAAGTTGGCATAGAATCAATAGTCCAAAAAGAAGATCGTGGTAAAGACTCAGTTCCTATTATATTAATAACAGATCCTTTTAAAGAAAATGATCATGCAGAGTTACAAAAAGAGCTTCTTGGATTAGATTCCGTTAAAGCTATAAGATCAATAAGAATAGAAGCTGAATAGATATGATATTCCACAGCACTAGAGGAAATGATTCTGGTAAGACTTTTGAAGAAGTTTTAATGCAGGGTCTTGCAAGTGATGGCGGACTATTTATGCCGGATGAATGGCCCCAGGTAGATATTAATCATATTCAACATTTAGAAACTTTTATTGATGTTGCAAAATATATAGTTCCAATGTTTACTAAATCATCTTTCTCAGATGAAGAAGTACTTAGTCTCCTTGATTCTACTTGGCATGATTTTTCTGAAGAGAATTTTGTAAAAATACATCAATTAAATGAGTCGAATGATATTTTGGAACTTTTCCATGGACCAACTGCAGCATTTAAAGATTTTGGCCTTCAATTGGCTGCAGCTTTCTTTAATTTATCATTAACTAAGAATAATAAGACAGCTATTGTTTTTGGAGCTACCTCTGGGGATACGGGTTCTGCTGCAATTGATGCATGTAAAAGATTTGATTCAATTAAGAGTTTTATATTATTGCCTGAAGGTAATATGTCAGATGTTCAAAGAAAACAGATGACAACCGTAGATAGCCCAAATGTTTTTACTTTATCAATAGATGGTACCTTTGATGACTGTCAGTCAATTGTCAAAGAAGCATTCAATGAACGACCTTTTCTTAAGGATGATCAGTTTTTGCTTGCAGTAAATTCAATTAATTGGGTCAGGATCATTGGTCAAATCTGTTATTACTTTTATGCCTCACTTAAAATTTCAAAAAACAATGAATCATTAAATTTTGCTGTCCCTACAGGCAATTTTGGAAATGTTTTCGCTTGTTATTCAGCTTATAAAATGGGGATGCCATTAAATAAAATACTTGTTGCCGTAAATGATAATAATATTCTTCATAGATTTTTTAGTGAGAATGATTACTCAAAAAAATCTGTAGCTGAAACTGTTTCTCCTAGTATGGATATAAGTATAGCTAGTAATTTTGAAAGACTGGTGTATGACTTCTATACCGAAAGAGACTCTAGTTTATGTAAAGATTTTTACTCTAATTTTCCATCAACACCAATAAAGATTGAAGATGACTCATGGAAAAAATCAAAAGATTTATTTTTAAGCTATTGTGTTGATGATTTTAGTACTGTTGGCGCTATGAAAGATATTTATAAAGAATATAGTTATCTTATAGACCCTCACACAGCGGTTGCTTCCAAAGCTGTTGAAGCACTTAAAGATAAACTTGCTGGTAAAACAGTGGTACTTTCTACAGCTCATCCAGCTAAATTTCCATTGGTTGTTAAAAATGCTGGACTTGATATAAAAAATATACCCGCTAGCCTCTCAGAAATTTTTGATAAAAAAGAAAAAATTTATAATTTTCCAGCTTCTAAAGATCAAATCTTTGATTTCATAACCAAAAATAATCAGTAATTATGGATTCTATAGAACTAAAATCGAATCTAACTGATCTGAAGGTTAGACTAAATGAAATTAGAGAAGGAATATTTGATGTATCTTCAAAAGAGCAAAGACTTCAAGAAATTGAGTTAGATTTATCAAAAGAAGAGGTATGGTCTGATCTTGAGTTATCACAAAAAATTAGTAAAGAAAAAACTGCTATAGAAAAATCTCTTGTAAATTTTAAGTCTGTAGAAGAAAGAGTATCTGATGGTTTGGTTTTTTTAGAAATTGCTGAAAGTGAATCTGATACTAGTTCAATAAATGAAATTGCTAAAGATTTTATTGAATTGGATGAAGCAGTTGCTGCTCTTGAATTCAGTAAAATGTTTACAAATAAAATGGATCCTGCATCAGCTTATGTAGAAATTCAATCTGGTTCAGGTGGAACAGAGGCTCAAGACTGGGCAGAAATGCTTCTTAGAATGTATTCAAAATGGGCAGAAGGGAGAGGTTATGATATTAATGTAACTGAAGTCTCATATGGTGAGGTGGCTGGAATTAAATCAGCTACTTTGTATGTCAGTGGAGATTACTCCTATGGTTGGTTAAGAACTGAAACAGGAATTCATAGGCTAGTTAGAAAATCACCATTTGATTCTGGTAGCAGACGACATACATCATTTGCATCTGTTTTTATATCTCCAGAAGTTGATGATTCAATAGAAATTAATATAAACAATGCTGATATTCGTGTTGATACGTATAGAGCATCAGGTGCTGGTGGCCAGCATGTAAATAAAACCGATTCTGCAGTAAGGTTAACGCATACGCCAACAGGTGTTGTAGCTCAATGTCAAAGCGATAGATCCCAACATAAAAATAAAGAAAATGCTTTAAAACAATTAAAATCAAAGCTTTACGAGTTAGAATTACAAAAACAAAATGAAGAAAGGCAAGAACTAGAAGAAAGCAAGTCTGATATAGGATGGGGCAGTCAAATTAGATCATATGTGCTAGATCAATCTAGAATTAAAGATCTAAGAACAGGGCATGAAACTGGAAATACGTCAGCGGTTCTTAATGGTGATCTTGATGAATTTATGAAAACAAGTCTTAAAGCAGGGGTTTAAATGTCTGAAGAAAATATAGGTGGTGAAGAGGGGTTAATTGAGGAAAGAAGAAAGAAGCTAGAAATACTCAGAAGCAATAAAAAGGCATATGTAAATGATTTCTCAAAAGAACATTATGCAGAAGATATCCATAAAAAAAATAAATCTTTTTCAAAAGAAGAATTAGTAGAAAAAAATATAGATAATATTTCTGTTGCAGGAAGGATTGTTCTTATGCGTGTAATGGGCAATGCGAGTTTTGCAACAGTAAGAGACTCAAGTGGCGACATTCAAATTTATGTTAGTAAGAATACAGTAGATGAAGATCTCTATAATGATTTTAAAACATGGGATCTAGGTGACATCATTGGGGTGAAAGGAAAACTATTCAAGACTAGAACAGATGAATTAACAATCGAAGCTAACCATGTTGTATTAATCACAAAATCTATAAGACCAATGCCCGATAAATTTAAAGGTCTTTCTGATATAGAAACTAGGTATAGGCAAAGATACTTAGATTTAATGAGCAATGATGAGTCTAAATCTGTTTTTATTAATAGAACCAAAATTATTGAATCTGTTAGAGACTCGCTAAAAAAGAGAAATTTTATAGAAGTAGAAACACCCATGATGCATCCTATACCAGGAGGAGCTGTAGCTAGGCCATTTGTAACGAAACACAATGCTTTAGATAGAGAGCTTTTTTTAAGAATAGCTCCAGAACTCTATTTAAAAAGATTGTTAGTTGGAGGTTTTGAAAGAGTTTTTGAAATAAATAGAAGTTTTAGAAATGAAGGTTTGTCGACTAGACATAATCCTGAATTTACAATGCTGGAATATTATGAGGCATTCACATCGTTAGAAAAAACAATTGAGTTTACTGAAAATATGATTAAGTCTGCCTCAGAAGAAGTCAACAACTCGCTTAAAATAATGTGGGGTGATGATGAGATAGACCTATCAAATTTCAGGAAATCTAACCTTTCTGATCTTGTCCTGGAAGAAAATAAAAATCTTACCCAAGGTGATATTGATAAGCTTGATGGAAAAGAGTTATTAGAGTTATTTGAATCGTCTGTTGAGGATAAGCTCATACAACCTACTTTTGTAATAGGATATCCTGTAGAAGTTTCACCTTTATCAAGAAGAAATAATGATAATCCAAATATAGCAGATAGATTTGAATTATTTATAGGTGGAAAGGAAATTGCTAATGGATTTTGTGAATTAAATGATCCTGATGATCAGGCTGAGAGATTTAAAGAGCAAGTGAAGGCAAAAGATACTGGTGATAAAGAAGCCATGTCATATGATGAAGACTATATCACTGCATTAGAGCATGGCATGCCACCAGCAGTTGGTGTTGGAATAGGTGTTGATAGGCTTGTTATGTTGATAACAAACCAAACATCAATCAGAGATGTATTATTATTTCCTCAGCTTAAATCTTAGTTTCCAGAAGGTATATCTTTGAACGGCATGCCTTTATCTGATCTTTTATCTTGAGGAAGCCCTAGCACTCTTTCAGAGATAATATTTTTAAGAATTTCATCTGTTCCGCCTGCAATCCTAAGTCCTGGAGCACCAAGCCATGCATTCTGAAAGCTCTGAATCTCATTATCATCTGTTCTTAGCATTCCAGCCATGTCTAATGAATCTATTCCAAAATTACCAATATCTTGAAGTTTATTTGCACTTACAATTTTAGTTATAGATGCTTCAGGCCCAGGTGTTTCGCCTTTAGAGAGTGCTGACATTGTTCTTAATTTAGTATTTTTTAATCCATTAGCTTCACAATACCAATCAGCAATGGATTCTCTTGTAGCTCTATTATTGATTAATGATTCACCCGAATCATCCTGTTTCTTAGCCCAATTAAATGCTTCCTTAACATCAGCCCCATTTGCGTCACCAACAGCAAGCCTTTCATTCATAAGTGTGGTAATTGCAACCTTCCATCCATCACCAATAGCACCCAATCTTTGAGAATCTGGTATAACAACATCAGTAAAATAGACTTCATTAAAGCTAGAACCACCTGTTATTTGTTTAATCGGTTTAACTTCAATACCAGGTGATTTCATATCAACAAAGAAAAAGGTCATACCTTTATGTTTTTCAAGATTAGGATCATGTCTAACCACTAAAATTCCATAATCACAAAAATGTGCACCAGATGTCCATACTTTTTGCCCATTTATAATCCAATTATCTCCATCTTGAACGGCTTTACTTCTTAAGCCTGCAACATCAGAACCAGCAGATGGTTCAGAGAATAACTGACACCATATTTCTGTGCCTTCTGCCATAGCCGGAAGATATCTTTCTTTTTGTTCATCTGAAGCATATTCCATCATGACTGGACCACACATGCCTAGCCCAATCTCAAAAATACCGCGAGGAACATTAAATTTTGATTCTTCTTCTGCCCAAATAATTCTTTCTATAGGAGATGCAGCTATGCCTCCATATTCTTTTGGCCAATGAAGCATTGCCCAACCTGCATCATATTTTTTTTTCTGCCATTCTCTGGCAACATCTAAAAATTCTATATCAGCAAAATCTTCTTTTTTCTTATTTGATTTTGGTTCAGCATTTTTTTCTAGCCATTCTCTGCATGTATTTCTAAATTGTGCTTGTTCTGGTGTGTCATTAAAATCCATTTTTATTTCCTAATATGTGTTTGATTTTTCTAAGCTACTTACTAACTTTTCTTTCCAGTTAGGTAGAGAGCCAATATTTACTGATAATAGTTTTGATCTTTTGTAATAAAGATGACAATCATACTCCCAAGTAAAGCCATTTCCTCCATGAGTCTGTATATTTTCTTTTGAACACAGCTGATAAGCCTTTGTAGAGCTTACACGAGCTGTTGCAGATGCTACAGAAAGGTCTGATGATTCTGTAGAAAGAGCCCATGCAGCATAATACGTGTTAGATTTAGCTAATGTTATAGCAACATACATATCAGCAAGCTTGTGTTTTATAGCCTGAAAAGAACCAATTTGACGACCAAATGCATATCTTTCTTTTGCGTAGCTAGTTGCCATATCAAGAGAGGCTTGAGATCCACCAATTTGCTCAAAGCTAAATAAAACCGCTGCTTGGTTTAGAAGATTCTCATAAAATTCCCATCCATTAGATTCATCACCAATAAGAATGCTTGGAGAGTTTTTATATTCAATAGAGAAATGGCCTCTACTTTCATCAATGGTATCTTGATGCTCAATAGAAACTGTATCAGAAGAATGATCAACCAGTCTAAGGCATATACCTGAAGATGAATTTGAAACAACTATTGAATGGGTAGCTATTTCTGCATCAGCTACAGCAATTTTTTTACCATTTACAATATTATTTTCTGAAGTAGTTTTAATGTTAGAGATAGTTGGAGCAAAAAGGTCTTCTGTAACTGCTAGAGTCCCAACTATTTCTCCAGAAACAAGCTTTGGGAGGATTTCTTTTTTTACATCCTCATTTGCATACTTGATAATCGCTTCTGTAAATAAGTAGACTGATGATGAGAAAGGTACTGGAGCCAGAAATCTTCCAAGTTCTTCTGCAACAACACACAATTCTAGATAACCTAAACCCAATCCATCATATTCTTCTGGAATTCTTATTCCGGTCCACCCTAATTCAACTATCTTATTCCATAAGTCTTGGTCAGTATTATGTTTTTCTTCTAATACTTTTCTACTTCTGTTAATCGAGCCTTCTTTTTCTAAAAACTTTCTTGCTTCACTTTGAAGGAATTTCTGATCATCTGAAAAATCTAAATTCATATTTATCTAAATAGTTAATGTAAAATACATTATAAAGTAGTTTTTTTAATATTTAATACATGAATCAAACAATGAAACCAAATAAATCATCACCAGCTTATTTAAAAAAGAAGACTTCAGGCGGTCTTTTTGTTGGATTTCTATATGTTTTGGTATTCATGAGCATTTTAGCTCTAGCCATTTGGCAAAATTTTGAAACTAAAGCCAATAAAGAGTCTTTAGATTCAATCCATCAAAGACTTATTGTTATTGAAGAGCAAATAAATATTGCAGATGAAATTAATAATGATTCTTTAACTGATATCTCAGCTTCAATTCAGTTTCTAGATAAAGAAGTGAGAAAACTTTGGGATTTAAGTAATAAAAGAAATAAAGTGAATATTAGTAAATTAACAGAAACCACCAATAAAATTAATGGCTCCATAGAAAATATAGAAAACTCATTAAAAGACGTATCTAAAAAAATAGAATCCAATCAATTAGATATTGTGAATACTTCAAAAGACTTATCAAGCCTTTTAAAGGCTAATGCAGAAATCAAGGACCTAGAAATAGCGCTTAGAGCACTAGAAACGCAAATGATTTTGATGGATGATTCAGTAAGAGCTTTAAATAATTACAAAACTCAACTAAATCAAACAATTTCTGAAATTCAAACTCAAATTTATTCTGCTTCTCAAGGAGTGATAGAATTTGAAAACCAAGATTGACAATAGTTTTAAATAATAGTTTTATATATTTATGAACAAGACTTTATTACAAGTTTTTTTATTGCTTGCTTTTATTCCATTAGCAATTCTAGTTGGCTATGGGGTTCTTGTGGTTGCTCCAATTTTCTGCTGCTTTCTTGCAATAAATTCATATAAGTTCAAAAATTATAAAGAAATGTATATTTGGATGGGTGTTGGAGTTTTTTCATTTTTATTAGCTCTATATATGCTGGGTGTTTTATGATTATTAGAGGATTAATTCTTATCTTATCAACTATTATGCTTTTGATTGGTTTTTTAAATGTCCTTACTCCAGAAGTAAATAATTTTATAATTCCTGTTGAAATTGATGACTTGAATACTCGAATTATGGTTAGAAGTTTATCTGGCATATTTATTGGAATTGGATATTTATCTATTAGATTTATATTTTCTTCCTCAAGAGTACAAATTGGTAATGTTTTGTTGTCCATCACAATTTGTGCATTATTTTCTAAGATATTTAGCTTTATTTATGATGGATTTACAACTTATTCTGTCATGGTTTTCTTTTTTGTCGCTACTTACGGTCTTTGTTTATATTACCTGCAGAAAAAGAGAAAAAATCAGATTGATTATAATCTTTAATTCCTACAGTTAAACCTCCCAAATAATTAAAATTATCTATATAATGCTTCAATCTGGGGATGTGGTGGAACTGGTAGACACGCTTGGCTTAGAACCAAGTGCCGAAAGGCGTGGGGGTTCGACTCCCTCCATCCCTACCAACTAAGTAGATTGACTCTTTAGTTCAAAGCCTAAGAGATCTATAATCTATGCGAATACTTATCTATAATTAAATATGTCAATTTTAAAAAAAGAGGAATCTTTGAATAATCATTTTTTAAATGATTCAGATGCAATAGAGAGAATTTTTAATCATATTGATAATGGAACTACTGATCTTGGTAATACGATATGGAAAGAGCCAGTTAGAAATTATTATTCACAAGAACGCTTTGATGCAGAAATTGCCTTACTAAGAAAATCTCCTATCCCTTATTGCCCTTCAGCAGGGCTACCTGAAAATGGTAGTTATATAGCTAGAAGAGCATCAGGAACACCGCTGTTAGTAGTTAGAGGTGAAGATGGAGTCGTTAGAGCATTTATTAATGCATGCAAACATCGTGGAATGAAAGTAGCTGACGGAAGTGGGTGCAAAAAGAAAGCTTTTGTTTGTCCATATCATGCTTGGGCTTATGGTTTGAATGGAAAGCTTAAAAATATTCCTGGCCAAGAAGCATTTCCAAATTTAGATAATGATAATTTAGGCCTTTCAGAAATAAGCGCAATTGAAAAGGGTGGAATTGTATACGTCATGCAAGAGGGAAAAATAGAAGATCATATGCTAGAAAATGCAATTGATTTTTTTGAACCCGAGCAAAAAATGTTTAGTTATGGCGAGGTTGTTGATGAAGCTAATTGGAAGTTGCTAACTGAGACACTATTGGAGGGATATCATATTAAATCTCTTCATAAAGATACTTTTTATCCTTTTGGTCTAGACAACATCAATCTTGTAGAAACATCTGGACCTAATTCACGAGTCATATTTCCCTTTAAAAGAATAGAAAAAATAAGACATATAGAACCCAATGAAAGGAAGCTAAATGGGGTTGCTACTTCAGTATTTCATTTATTTCCTAATGCAAGTGTTTCTATTTTATCTAAGCACTCAAGCCTAACAATCATGGAGCCGCTATCACCATCAAGTGTTAAAATTGTTAGCTACCTTGTTTATAATCCTAAATTAAATGGTAAAGAAATATCTCTTGAAGATGCAGAGAAAGATGCTAAGTTTGTTAATGAGTCAGGTCAAAATGAAGATAGGGAGGCTGCTAGAGCAATTCAAGAAACTGTTACAACCTCTGCTAATTCATACCTCACCTTTGGTTTTTTTGAAAAAGCAATTGTTAACTTTCATCAACACTTAACTTCAAGTCTTGATAAATAGAGTTAATGATAAGTTTACAAACTATTATTTACATATATACTGATTTGCAATGATAAATACAAATACACGATTAAGACGGGTTCCCGCTATATAGCTGGGTCTTTTCTATTGTGAATTAGACCCAGCTTATGCTGGGTTTTTTTTTATAAAAATAAAGGTAATTATGAAAAATTTTATTTCTACACAGGATTGGTCAAAATCAGAACTGCAAGATATTTTAGATTATGCAAAAGAATTAAAGATTAATAAGTTTCAAGATAATTTAAAAAACAAATCTATTGCATTAATGTTTTTTAATCCTTCTATGAGAACTAGGACTAGTTTTGAGCTTGGCATACAGCAATTGGGTGGGCTTGCAGTAGTACTTCATCCTGGAAAAGATGCTTGGCCAATAGAGTTTAAGTTAAAAGAAGTAATGGATGCAGATTCAGAAGAGCATATTATAGAAGTTGCAAAAGTGCTCTCTGAGTACTGTGATTTAATAGCCATAAGAGCATTCCCTAAATTTATAAATCTCGAAGAAGATTTATCTGATAATGTTATTAAGAGTTTTGCTAAGTATGCAACTGTTCCGGTGGTTAACATGGAGACTATTACTCATCCCTGCCAAGAACTTGCTCATATTTTAACTATGCAAGAGCAACTAGGTGATCTTTCTGGAAAAGATTACTTATTGACATGGACATACCACCCGAAACCTTTAAATACAGCAGTAGCAAATTCATCTTTATTAATAGCAAGTAAGTTTGGTATGAACGTAAAATTACTTTGCCCCACAGAAGATTATCTACTTCATGATTCATACTTAGATAAAGCAGCAGAAAACTGTAATGCAAATGGCACCTCATTCTCTATAACTCATGACATTAAAGAGGGTTATGAAAATGCTGATATTGTTTATGCTAAAAGCTGGGGAGCGCTTAATTATTATGGGCATCCAGAAGATGAAAAGTTAATAAGAGATAAGTACAAGCATTTTATTGTTAGTGAAGAAAAAATGGCAATGACTAATAATGCTAAATTCAGTCACTGCCTTCCTTTAAGGCGAAATGTTAAAGCAACAGACGGAGTAATGGACTCTGACTATTGTGTTGCAATACAGGAAGCAGGAAATAGAATGCATGTTCAAAAATCACTATTATCAACTTTATTAAAGGATAAATAAAAATGAAAAAAATTGTATTAGCTTTCTCCGGCGGATTAGATACTAGCTTCTGTGTTCCATACCTTATCGAAAGAGGTTTTGAAGTTCACACTATATTTGTAAATACTGGTGGTACACCAAAGAAAGAAGAAGAAAAAATTACCAAAAGAGCCAATGAGCTTGGAGCAAAAAAACATATCAATGTAAACGTTGATAATCTTCTTTGGAATCAAATTATCAAACCGTTGGTATGGTCCGGCTCACTATATCAAGATAAATATCCTGCACTATGCTCTGATAGATACCTTATAGTCTCAGAGGCAATAAAGCTCTGTAAAAAATTAAATACTAAATATATTTCACATGGCTGTACAGGAATGGGTAATGACCAAGTTAGGTTTGATTTATCAATTCAAGCATTCGGCAAATATACAACCATCACCCCAATAAGAGAAATACAAAATAAAGTTAATGATGTGAGAGGTTATGAGCAGAAATATCTTGAAGATAAGGGATTCAAAGTCTCATCTATGCACTCAAAATATAGTATCAATGAAAATCTTATGGGAGCTACTGTTTCAGGATCTGAAATAGATGAATGGAAAGAACCATCAAAAGAAAGCTATATCCTTTGTAGTACACCAGATAAATATCCAACTAAGTTAAAAAAGATAGTAATAGAATTTTCAAAGGGTGAGGCAAAAAAAATAAATGGAGTTGCTATTAAAGGTCCAGAGTTATTAAGGACGCTAAACAAGTTAGGTGGCAAGTATGGTATTGGAAGAGAAATTTTTGCCAGCGATACTATTATAGGTATCAAGGGAAGGTTTCTCTTTGAATCCCCTGGAATAAAAATACTTCAGTCTGCACATAGAGCTTTAGAGGAATCAATTTTTACTGATAAACAAAACTTTTTTAAACCTGTAATTGGCAAAAAGTGGGTTGAATTAGTTTATGGTGGATTTTATTTTGATCCTTTAGCAAGAAATCTTGAAAATTTTCTACAAGACATTGAAGCACCTGTTAATGGAAAAGTAACAATGTTACTTTCACCAGGAAAGTCAGAAGCTGTAGCAGTTGAAGCTAAAAAAATATTAGTTAGTAAAGAAGCTATATATGCTCAATCGGCTTCATGGGGTGTTGAAGAGTCTGCTGGATTTATAAAGTTACTTGGTCAAAGCACTGCGACTTGGACGGATATAAACAAAAAGTAAAATGAATCAAAACTTCACCAAAGACACTATTATCAAACTGCTCAGCGGGATGAGTAGTGAGAAAGAAATAAGAAAGTATTTAGACAGATTCTCTTCTGATGATTTTAGGTTTGCCGTAATTAAAGTTGGTGGAGCGGTAATAGAAAATGATTTAGATAATCTAATCTCCTCCTTGGTATTTTTGAATGAAGTTGGCTTAAGGCCAATTATTGTTCATGGGGGAGGTCCTAAGCTTTCTAGAGCATTAGAGGATAAAAAAATACAGTTTTCATTTAAAGATGGTCAAAGAATTACCTCTAAAGAAGTTTTGTACGAGGCAATTGATGTATTTAAGGCTGAAAATCAAAAAATTACATCTGCTTTAATTGAAAAGAATGTGTCAGCTGTCCCTTTAATGAATGACGTTTTTAAGTGTACTATTCAAGATAAAGATTTGGGATTCGTTGGCACTATCATTGAAACTAATTCAGATAAAATCAGAGATATTATTTTGAGCGGAGGCGTTCCAGTAATTGCGCCAATGGGCTATACAGATGAAAAGCAAATAGTAAATATTAATGGCGATAAAGCAACACAAGCCTTAGCAAAAGAAATATTACCAGATAAAATTATTTTCTTAAGTGAAATTGGAGGGATTCTTGATGGGTCGGATAATTTAATTTCAACGATAAACATTAAAGATGATTACAAGAGATTAATGTCAGAGGGATGGTTGCACTCAGGAATGAAACTTAAGCTTGAAGAAATCAAGCATCTACTTGATTATCTGCCAAGTAATAGTTCAGTATCAATAACCAAACCTCTTTATTTAAATAGAGAGCTTTTTACTGATGCTGGTTTCGGAACCTTGGTAAAGGCAGGTCATCAAATAGATAAATTTAAAGAGTTAGATAGTGTGAATATAGATACTATTACCTCAATCTTAGAATCAGCATTTAAAGGAACACTCGATAAAAATTATTTTATAAAACAAGATAAAGAATTCTATGTAAGTAGCTGCAGTAGAGCTGCAATAGCGATATCCCTACATCAAAAGGTAGCATATATGGATAAATTTGCAGTCAAGACTGGAGCTAGAGGAGAGGGGCTTGGTAATGCTATATGGAATAGAATGACAATTGACCATAAAAAGGTTTTTTGGAGATCTAGATCAAATAATTCTATAAACCACTTTTATAAAAATGTTTGTGACGGTTTTCAAAAAACTAATAATTGGAATATATTTTGGATTGGAATTCATGATTTAGACGAGCTTACTGAATGCATAAGAATTGCATCTAACCAACCTGAAACGATTGCCTATGAAAACTAATATAAGTATTGCAATGATCGGAGGAAGGGGCTTTGTTGGGCAGGAGATAATTTCTATACTAAATAATCACCCAACTTTCATGCTCACTAAAGTTTTTTCTAAAACTGCTGAAGATGAAGTTGTTGTGGGTTACAAGAAATCTTTAAATCTAAAGTATTCTCTTCTTGATATATCTAATCTTAAGTTAGAGGATGTTGATATAGTAATAATGGCATTGGCTAATGATGAATCAAGGCCCTATATAAAGATTATTAAAAAAGATTACCCAAATATAATATTTATTGACTTAAGCGCTGACAATAGATTAGATGATTCATGGGATTATAGAGTTCCTGAACTTTCAGCAAAAAAAGCTACCAACTTTATAAGCAACCCTGGATGTTATGCATCTGCAATACAATTTTCTTTAGCACCAATCAAAAACATTATTCTTGGAAGAGTTAGTTCTATAGGTATATCCGGCTACAGTGGAGCTGGAGCCTCACCAAATGAAAAAAATAATCCTGTCAATCTTAAGGATAATATTATTCCGTACTCTCTTACAAATCACCTACATGAACAAGAGGTATCAAAGCATTGTTATAAAGATATATCTTTCAGTCCCCATGTTGGTAATTTTTTTAGAGGAATTCTTATAACATCTCACATACAACTTAAAAGCAGCCATACAGTAAAGGAAATTTTAGCAATCTTTGTTAATTTTTATAAAAACTCTAAGTTAATTGAGGTTCTGACTGATGTGCCTATGATCAATAAGGTTACCAATACACACAAGGTTTTAATAGGCGGAATATCTATTGATAATTCAGGAACAAATTTAACAGTATGTTGTGCTCTTGATAACTTGCTTAAGGGAGCTGCTACTCAAGTTATACAGAATCTTAATTCAGCAAGCAACTTAGAAGAATTGACAGGAATAGACTATGAATAAAAAATTATGGAATAACAAAAAAAATAAAATATCAAAGGACATAACGTCTTTTTTAGCTGGAGAAGATATAGAGTTAGATAAATTTTTATTTATTTATGATGTTGATGCTTCTTTGGCCCATGTAAAAGGCCTTCAGTCCATAGGAGTAATTAAAAAAAATGAACTGTTAAAGTTAAATAAATCTCTTAAAACCCTTAGAAAGAACTTTATTGATGGAAAATTTAAATTAACTGATAAATATGAAGATTGCCACTCAGCTATTGAGTTCTATTTGATTAATGAGCTTGGCGATCTTGGAAAAAAAGTTCATACAGGCAGAAGTAGAAATGACCAGGTAATGGTAGCAATGAGATTATTCGCTAAAAAAAATCTTATTGAATTTAAAACAAAGAATAAATTAATTGCCGAAACTTTTTTAAATTTAGCAAAGAAACATAAAGATTTACCAATGCCAGGATATACGCATCTTCAAAGAGCCATGCCTTCATCATGGGGATTATGGTTTTCTTCATATGCCGAATCCTTCATTGATAATGGAGATCTAATTAATAATACTATTGATTGGATTGATTCAAACCCATTAGGTAGCGCTGCAGGATATGGTGTTGCAATTCCATTAAATAGAGACCTGGTAACCAAGGAATTAGGCTTTAGTAGAACTCAGCTAAATAGTTTATATGTTCAGAATAGTAGGGGTAAGTATGAGATGCAGATACTTAATACCTTGAAGCAATCTATGTTAGATATAAGAAAATTTTCATGGGATATGAGTTTATTTTTATCACAAGAATTTAATTTATTATCTATTGATAGCAAGTATTCAACAGGATCATCGATTATGCCTAACAAACATAATCCAGATGTTATAGAAATACTTAGAGCGAATTATTCAATTCTAGCTGGCTTTTCATCAGAGCTTGAAAACTTATTGTCTCTTCCTAGTGGTTATCATAGAGACCTTCAATTAACTAAAAGAAGTCTAGTTCATGGTTTTAATACATCATTTAAATCATTGGATATTATTCCTGCTTTACTAAAGACAATTAAGATAAACACAAACAACTCAAATAAATATATAGATAATGAAATGAAAATGACTGACAAGGTCTATTCACTTGTTTCAGATGGAGTTCCTTTTAGAGATGCATACAGCCTAGTAAAGAATTCTGATGACCATTCTTTATTAACTGAAACAAAGTCTCTAAATCATTCCATGGGCTCTCCAGGGAATCTTAATCTCAATTTATTAGAGAAGAGACTTAAAAAGCAAAAATAAAATTTATAAGCTACTATAATTTAATAGTTTTATTGGATATGTAGTTTATGCAAATACCTGTCAGATTCAGAGTTGTTTTTATGTCATTCTTGGCAGTCTTTATTTGCTATATAGATAGAGTAAATATTTCGGTTGCTATTATACCAATGCAAGAGCAGTTTGGCTGGAGTGAATCACAAGTCGGTATTATTTTTTCTTCTTTTTATCTGGGCTATATTTTTACTATGACAATTGGAGGCTTTTTGGCTGACAGATATGGTGGGAAAATTGTTCTTGGTTACGGACTTCTTCTTTGGTCATTATTCACAGTTTTAACTCCAGTATTTGCATATAATGGTTTTTTTGCAATTCTAATAATAAGAGTTTTAATGGGTCTTGGTGAGGGCGTAACCTTTCCATCTTGGCATGCCTTATATGCTAGATGGATTCCATTTGAAGAAAGAACTCGATCAATTGCAATTACAAATAGCGGCATCTCTGTGGGTACTGTTTTTGGATATCTTGTAACAACTTTAATTATTGCTAGTTACTCTTGGGAATGGGTATTTTATTCATTTGGCATGTTAGGTGTGATTTGGTTCTTTTTTTGGCAGAGAGACATCACATCTTACCCATCTGATCATAAAAATATATCTCACAAAGAACTTGAATTAATAATTGAAAAAGCACCCACAAATTCTTCAGCACCAAAAATTTCTATTTTAAGGTTACTAAAAAATCTTCCATTTTTAGCCATCACAGTGGCTACCTTTTGTCATAACTGGGCTTTATTTACCTTTTTATCTTATTTACCAAAATTTGTTAACAGCCCTACCTCTCTTGGAGGCTTAGGGATAAGTCTAGATTCAAGGATCTTTATACTACTAATCTTAATTCCAAGTTTTTTTTCAGTAATATCTTTGATAGCAGGAGGATTTTTAGCAGATAATCTTATAAAGAAAAAGTATCAAGTTATTAAAGTACGAAAAGCTGTTAATTCTATTGGTTTTTTTGGATCTGCCTTTTGTCTATTTTTAATACCATTTCAAGAATCACATTTGTTTATAATTTCTCTATTGTGTGCAACAAATATTTGTACAGGAATCGCAGCTGGTGGATTTGGTGTTAATCATGCTGATTTAGGTCCAAAATACACTGGGGCATTGGTTGGAATAGCTGGAAGCTTGGGCATGACTGCTGCAGTCATTGGTCCATTAGTAGCAGGATTTATTCTAGATTTAACAAACTCTTGGACATTAATATTTCATATATGCTCATATATGTTGATATTTGGCGGTATTTTTTATCTATTTTTTTCAAGTACTGATAAGCAGTTTGATTGATTTTACCAATTTAAATTCTAAGCTATAATAAAAAATGGATACTAAATTAGAAATAGCAAAAAACTGGCTTCCAAGATATACAGGAATGCCTCTAGAAATGTTTGGTGATTATATTTTAATCACAAATTTTAAAGACTACATTAATAAATTCGCTGATAGATTTAACTGTGACATATATGGTGAAGGAAGGGCTATGCAGGCCTCCACAAATAGTGATGGTTTAACGATTATTAATTATGGTATTGGCTCACCAAATGCAGCCACAATAATGGATTTACTTGTAGCAGTAAAACCCAAAGGTGTTCTTTTTCTAGGAAAGTGTGGCGGACTAAAGAATTCTTCAGAGATAGGAAATTTTATTTTGCCCATAGGTGCAATAAGAGGTGATGGAACTTCAAATGATTACTTTCCACCTGAAGTTCCTGCATTACCTTCTTTTAAACTTCACAAATTTGTCTCCGATATAATTATTGAAAAGAAAAGTGATTATAGGACAGGAGTAATATTTACAACCAATAGAAGAGTTTGGGAGCATGATAAGCGGTTTTTAAAGAGACTAAAAAAAACAACTGCTATTGGTGTTGACATGGAAACAGCAACTGTTTTTTCTGTTGGTCATTTTAATGAGATTGCAAGAGGCGCATTGCTATTAGTTTCTGATGTTCCTTTAACTCCAGAAGGGGTCAAAACTGAAACTTCTGATCATCAAGTGACACAGAAGTGGGTAGACTTACACCTTGAAATTGGTATTAAGGCTATGACAGATATAGGTAAAAGCGGAGAAGAAATCAAGCACTTCAAATACTAGTGAATTAGATTACTAATTTTTGGAAGTAATCAAATATATCCTGAAAGTTTCTTTCTCTTGCTGTAGTCCATTCCCTAGTGGATGAGCTATTCAGCAAGTTTTTCTTATTATCAAAGACTAAAACTCTTGGAACTCCTTTTTCTTTATCAATTTCAAAAAAGCTCATCAGTTCCATATTTTTATCATATCTACCAACATCAATATGCATTATTTTATAATGAGTCTTCATAAACTTATTAATTGTTGGTATTTGTAATGTTCCATCTAATATTCTGCAATCTGGACACCAGTTACCTCCAAATATAATTACTGGTTGTTTGGATTGTTTGATCGTAGAATCCATAAAATCTTTAACATCGTCCTCAGAATAAATAGAGCCATTATATGGAAGTGGCAAGGGAATACTGAGTTGATCATTTGATGAAAGTTGAATTGTTCCAGAGGTTAAATTTATTGTCATAATTAGAGCAAATACAGATGATATGTTTTTAAATTGTTTTTTAATCATGTTGGTTTAATATTAAAAGAACATTGTGGAGATTTATTGTAGTTATTGCAATAATGTCCTTAACGAGGATTCAAATGATTTGGTTAATAAGATTATATTTATTGTTTATGGGAATTACTTATTTCTTAATTGGAATATGGGCAGTTCTTGATCCCATTATAGTAGCAAGTGAAACTTCTATACCGTCCTTTCAAGAAGCGGTTGGGCTAAAGGTTGCCTCTGAAATTGGTTATTCTGAAATAGCTGGTATATATGGTGGTTTGAATTTAGGAATAGGAATAATGTGCCTAATAGGAATTTTTAGAGAAAGCATTGGGATATTTAGTATAAAATTCTTGACATTGTTAACAGGTTCCATTGCTTCTGGAAGGTTAATATCATCTTTTTTACCAGGTATGCCAACTTTCTATAACAGCTTTTTTATATTCGAGATATGTGCAGTAATTATAGGCATAAGTTTTTTGACGGCACTTAATAAATCTAAATCAAATTACTAATATTCAGAATATATCCTAAATATCCTAATACAAAAACGCATCCTATCAGTCTTATAGTTTTTATCCCAAAAAGCTTAGATGAATACATTGATGCAACTATTATAAATAGAATGCTAGCAACAAACATTACAAAGAAATCTCTTGTATAAATACTTGCATGCAATGTTGTATTTGAAAAGAATCCAATTATTGGAACGACTAGGGCTATATTCATTACATTTGAACCAATAACATTTCCAATAACCATGTCATTTTTGTTCTTAGATATTGCAGATACGGTTGCTGCTAACTCGGGAAGACTTGTACCTATTGCAATAATAGTTAAACCTATTATTAATTGAGGAACATTAAGCATTTTTGCAAGTATTTCAGCATGTATAACTGCAAAATGAGATCCTCCAATTAAAGCCATTAAACCAATTGTAAGAAATAAAAGAGTACCTTTAATTTCAATATTTTTTTCAAACTGCTCATTTAAATTTTCTGAAGATCTAAATTTATAGGTTATGTATAAAAATATAAAAAATAATAATACAAACAGGACGCTTTCATTTGTGCTGATTCTCAAGTCTTGCAAACTCAATCCTAATAAAATTGCTCCAAGAAAAAAAGGTAAAAATTGTATTAGGGCGGTTTTAGATGGCTTAATACTTATTCCTATGCAAGAAACTCCAAAAATAAGAGCTATATTTGATATATTTGAACCCACTACAGCACCCATAGCAAGTTCTTCACTGTTGTTAATGACAGATGATATGCCAACAAAAATTTCAGGAGCAGAAGTTCCAAGTGCAACAATAGTCAAACCAATTGCAAGTTCGCTCATTCCAAGATTTTTTGCTAGAAGCGAGGAATTATCTACAAATTTATCGGCACCCCATACCAATACAGCTATTGATAATAAAAGAGCCAATAAGTGAATTATAAACATAGCTTATTTTACATCAGAGGAATGTCATTAATATAATTTAGTTCAATTATTCCTAAATACTATTATTTTCAGTTGGTAGTAATATAAAAAATGCAATATATAATGTTTTATTTAAAAATTTATAAGGGTATAAAACATGGAAATTAATAAATTATTTGATGTAAGTGGGAAGGTTGTAGTTGTTACTGGTGGCTCAAGAGGAATTGGAGAAATGATTACATCAGGCTTTTTAGCTAATGGTGCTAAAGTTTATATTTCTGCTAGAAAAGCACCTGCTCTTATGGAAAAAGCAAAAGAACTTTCTGAGAAATATAACGGTGAATGTATTGCTATACCATGCGATCTTAGTACTTTAGAAGGTATGGATTATTTCACTCAACAAATTACAGAAAAAGAAAAGGGTATTGATTTTTTAATCAATAATGCCGGTGCAGCTTGGGGAGAGCCTTTAGAGGATTTTTCCGAGACAGGCTGGGATAAAGTAATGGATCTTAATGTAAAAAGTATTTTCTTTTTAACTCAAAAACTTAAATCACTTCTAAAAACAAATGCAACAATTGATGATCCCTCAAGAGTTATAAATATAGGATCTATTGATGGGCTGAATGTTCCAGCTTTTGAAACTTATTCATACAGCACATCTAAGGCTGCCGTTCATCATTTAACAAGAGTTCTTGCTAATAAGCTTGTGAAGGAAGATATACTTGTAAATGCTATTGCTCCAGGCCCTTATCCGAGTGCTATGCTTGGTTCTGCAGTTAATTCTGATTATTCTTTTATAGCAGACGCTAACCCAAGGAAGAGAGTTGGTACGCCTGAAGATATAGCTGGTCTTGCAATATTTTTATGTTCTAGAGCAGGAGCTTATACTGTTGGTGAGACGATTACATCTGATGGTGGTTTAGTAAAAACAGCTGGGCATAACCTAGGTTAAAAACTATTTTTTAGCGTCTATAAAGGCCTTAATGATAAGATCTTTCATCCAAAGGTGACCACCATCTCCTTCATCACTTTTATGCCATATCAAGAAATACTCCATTGAGGGTATTTCTATTGGTACCTCAATAAAAGGAAGATTATTAGCGATCGCAAAACTTCTAGTACCCATTAAAACAAGATCCGTTGATCTTAATATTTGGGGAGCAATTAAGAAATGTTGACAGCGAAGAGCCACTTCGCGTCTAAATCCTATTTTATCTAATTCTAAATCAATTAAATGCAATCCTCTTCTTCTATTAGAGACGTGCAGATGTCTTTGATTTAAGATATCTTCGATAGTGACATTTTCTATATTTGCAATATGATGCCCATCTCTATGCATTGCAACCCAGTCATCTTCAAATACTTTATATGAATCAATTTCATTTGATGCAGGAATGACTGGATCAACTACAAAATCTAAATTATTTGTAGCAAGTGCATGAACTTGATCAGATCTGCTGTAAGCATAACTACCAAGAGCTACATTTGGAGCTTTTTTATCTATCTCATTCATGATAAACGGAAGAACTCTTCCCTCAGAAACATCTCCTAATGAAAGTTTAAATTTTCTCTTTGAAACTTTTGGATCAAATGTGTCTGGTTCATTAACGCTTAGTTGCATTAGTGTTAATGCATTTTGAATATCTTTTATTATATTTTCTGTTTTCTGAGTTGGGACCATTCCAGAACCAGTTCTGATAAAAAGATCATCATTAAACTTCTCTCTCAATCTAGATAGAGCATTACTAACTGCTGGCTGAGTTATCCCCACTACTTCTGCTGCCTTGGTAAGACTACCTTCAGTATAAATAGCATTAAGAATCACGAATAAGTTCAAATCAAAAGAACTAATTTTCATATTTACCTCTTGTACATATATTTGATCTGATATTTTGCATTTTTTGATATAGCTTTGTTGCTAACATAAAGTTATTATTAGTTAAATCAATAAAGATACTATTCATCAGACTTATAATATTAACAAATATAAGTATATAAAGGGAGATTTAAATAATGTCAGAATTAAGACCGGTTGCTGAAGATTTAATAAAAAGAGTTGATGACTTTATACATGCAGAGATTGCTCATAATGAATCTCTTTATCATGAACAATCTAAAGATGAGAATGGTACATGGGTAGTCCCACCCATAATGGAAGAGATGAAGGTTAAAGCAAAGGCGGCAGGTTTGTGGAATCTTTTTTTACCTGAGAGCGAGAATGGAGCCGGCTTAACTAACTTTGAATATGCACATTTAGCTGAAAAAATGGGAGCTTATGGAATTGCTTCTGAGGTATTTAATTGTTCTGCTCCTGATACTGGAAATATGGAAGTTTTAGAGAGGTATGGAAATGAAGAGCATAAAGAAAAATATTTAAAGCCGCTGCTAAATGGTGATATTCGTTCTGCTTTTGCAATGACTGAACCAGGTGTTGCCTCTTCAGATGCAACGAATATTGCATCTTCAGCTGTACTTGATGGTGATGAGTATGTAATTAATGGTGAAAAATGGTGGACATCTGGAGCAGGCGATCCTAGATGCGAAATTCTTATTTTTATGTGTGTAACAAACCCAGATAATAATAGACACCAAAGACAATCTCAGATTTTAGTTCCTATGAACTCAGAAGGTATAGAAATTCAAAAAATGATGCATGTTTTTGGTTACGATGATGCTCCTCATGGCCATGGCCATATCAAATTTACTAATGTAAGAGTTCCAAAGGAAAATCTTTTATTAGGAGAAGGAAGAGGTTTTGAGATTGCTCAAGGAAGATTAGGTCCTGGAAGAATTCATCATTGTATGAGAGCGATTGGCTTAGCAGAAAGAGCATTGGAAATGATGTGTAAACATGGAATGGAAAAAATTGCATTTGGTAAGCCTTTAGTCCAGCTAGGTGGCAATATGGATATTATTGCTAATTCAAGAATTGAAATAGACCAAGCAAGATTATTAACTTTAAAGGCTGCACACATGATGGATACTGTTGGAAATAAAGTTGCAGCTAGTGAAATTGCACAAATAAAAGTAGTTGCTCCAAATGTATGCTGCGATGTGCTTGATAGAGCAATACAAATGCATGGAGGAGCTGGTGTATCCCAGGTCTATCCTCTTGCTCAAATGTATGCTCATATGAGAACATTAAGGCTCGCTGATGGTCCAGATGAGGTTCATAGAAGGGCAGTTGCAAGACATGAACTTGGTAAATATATTGTCAAAGATTCAGGCGTAGAGTCCTCTCATATTTCAAGAAGCTAAATTTTGACTGACGAAGTAAATTTAGTTTTTTATGATACTGAAACTACTGGAATTCAAAAAGATTTTAGCCAAATTCTCCAATGCGGTTCTGTATTAACAAATAATTCCTTAGATACTCTTGCTGAACAAAATATTGGGTGTGCTCCTTTGCCTTGGGTTATACCGCAGCCAATGGCAATGATTACAAATAAGAAGGTTGATCTCTTTAACTCAAATACATCTCATTATCAAATGATGAAAGATCTTCAAATACAGTGGAAAGAATGGTCGGCAAAGAGTTCTTCAATATTTATTACCTATAATGGTCATGCTTTTGATGAAGAGCTAGTTAGAAGGCAGTTTTTTTGGAATCTACTGGAGCCATACACAACAAATACAAATGGGAATGGAAGGCTAGATTTAATGCTAATGATTCACAACATAGCAGCCTTCTTTTCTGAAGAAATATCTATGCCTCTATTCGAAGGCGGTCCTGGAATAAGTTATAAGCTTGAACATTTAGCTATAGAACATGGAATAGATGCAGGAGATGCTCATGATGCTATAGCAGACTGTAATTTAATGATTGAGATGTGTAAGATTATTAAAGATAAATTACCAGAAGTTTTTCAATCCTTTATAAACATTTCAACAAAACCTGGCATTAAAGAATTGCTTTATTCTGAAGACTTTTTAGCACTTGGAGAAATACATAGAAGACATACATTTAAATATCCAGTTGTTTTATGTGGAGGAGATGCTTCGAGGCCAAATGAAATAGTTTTTTATGATTTAAGTTATGATCCAGATGATATCTTAGAGCTAGATTTCACTGAGATAAATAAACTAGTTCAGTCAAAAGGAAGAGATGGCCCCCTAAAAAAATATAAAATTAATAAAACAATTCCTGTTTGTTCTCATAAATTTCTAAATAATAAAGAAATCTTTGATATTGAGTTTTCTGAGTTACAAAGAAGGGCTGAAGTTGTTAGAAATGATAAAGATTTTCAACAAAAAGTATCTCAGGCAATGGAAGATAGAATGATGAGTTTTCCTGAATCAGAATATATTGAGGGAACAATATATTCGGGTGGTTTCCCATCATATAAAGACAAAGATCTGATGCAAGAGTTTCACTTATCTTCAGACCTCAATCAACTAATAAGAATTTCTAGAAATTTTGAGGATCAAAGATTAAGGTTATTTGCTGAAAGAATTATTTGTAATGAATATTCTGTAGATATTCCAAATGATATTGCAAAAAGATATCAAGATCTTATTTATGAAAGAAATGGAACAGATGGTCCATGGGGTTCAATAGATAAATCTCTTGCGCAAATAGAAAAATTACTTGATGAAAGAGATGATACTGAAAGTCAGAATATTCTCAATGCTACAAAAACCAAAATAAAATCAATGAAGATTTCAAGCTAAAAAAAATGGAGGACAAAGTCCTCCATTTAAACTAGCGATTCTAATAGGGGGGAGAAGCTAGTTGGCAGTATTGTATTCATCTCTAGCACCTTGGCAATGTACTCTGTTAAAAAACTAACTTTATCGCCATACTAGAATATATATATTTAAAGTACATATTTTATAGAACACTCATAACAATAAATTCTGTATAATACTTTTTCTCTTAGACCCGTAGCTCAGTCTTGGTTAGAGCGCCGCATTGACATTGCGGAGGTCGTTGGTTCGAGTCCAATCGGGTCTACCATTACAAGAAATCTTATATTTTAGAAATATAATTATCTAACCTATCTTTATTCATTACAAATGATGATTTTTTGATTGCAGCTACATTCTTGATTTCATTGAGATTAATATTACTTCCTCCAACTCTAATAATTCCTACCATGGCCATCATTGAATGGGGAGTACACTCATAACCATATATACCAGGAGTATCAAAAGTAATGCTAATATCTTTACTAAGAGCTCCACTCCAAGCAGTTGCACCATCTGGAACCATGCCTTGTATAGATGCAGAGTTATGAGCAGCATCTGTTGCTTCAAAATTGACTGTATCTCCTACAGCAATATTTAAGAAAGATGGTTCAAATACCATTATACCTTCCGCACCTTGATTTAATAATTTAACTGTATAAACATCACTGTAAGCATGCACAGTAAAACTAATGATCAGTGTTAAAAATAAATTTTTCATAATAGACTCTTAGTAATAACCAATAAGGTTGTAATAATTAAAAAAAAAAGAATACCCAGTGATACTGAGGAAATTAAAATTTTAAAAGGAGAAGGGCTAAAATCTTGTTCATTGCCACCAACTCCAATTAACATTTTAAATACTCTAATCAAATACTATTCCAGTAATCATCATAGATAAAAGCATAAAGGCTAAAACGACAACCTGTATGGCAGCGGGTATTACAACAAACATAACTAATGGATCAAATTTCATTGCCATAAAGTAGTCTGTTTCACTCCATTCTAAAGCCTCTTCAGGTGTTGCATTTTTAATTTGTTTGTTCAAAATAGTGCTCCATATGCTTTTAAATCAGCATCATTATATATATTTATAATTATATATCAATATAAGTTATAATATTATTTAAATTATTTCAGCTAAGTTTAAAAAAAATATATATAATTTATTTTTTAATAGGAATTAGTATGTCATTTGCCCATAAACTTTATATTTTATATACCTTTATCTTCGTAGTTTCTCTAACTTCAGATAACTTATATTTTCCAAGCGATGAATGGAAAATAGTCACTCCAGAAAGTCAAAATATAAATTCAGCAAAAGTTCAAAAAATTATAGATCTGTCATTTTTAGATCAATCAACTTTAGGTGTTGTGATTATTAAGAATGGAAAAATTATTGGAGAAAAGTATGCTGATGGCTATAGTGATATATCACATGGAACCTCATGGTCTATGGCAAAAAGCTATTATGCTGCATTAATTGGTATTTCTATTGAAAAGGGTGAAATAGATAGTCTTGATGATAATGTAGGAAAGTATTTAGATTATTACAATGATGAAAGGTCAAAGATTACTATTAGAGATTTATTAGACATGTCTAGTGGATTAGATTTTCCAGATCATGAGCATGAAAAAATGTTTTTCCAAACTAACCATTTAGAATACGCTAAAGCTGTTGGAGTTGAAAAAGATGCTGGATTAAAATGGGAATATAACAATGTTAATTCAATGATTATTGGAGATATTCTTTTCTCTGTGACAGGAATAAAAGCTGACAAACTTCTTTCAGAACGAATTTTTGAACCAATTGGAATGAAAGATTATAAACTTTGGAAAGATGAGAGTGGAAATGTCTTAACATACTGTTGTGTAGATATGTCTGCTCAAGAGTATTCAAAATTTGGATTATTATTCGCGCGGAATGGTAATTGGAATGGCAGGCAAATAATTCCTAAAAATTTTATAGATGAAACATTTAGAGTTGTAT
>CAJQGX010000016.1 GCA_905478035.1 uncultured SAR86 cluster bacterium
ATGCTCAGCTCACTTATATGGTATTTATGCGGTTTGGCTTTAGGGCTTATAGCAAAAATTAGGGGTACTTGGTTATGGAAGGCGTAGAGCAAATCCCAGAAGAATTTTCTTTTGAAAAAGAGAAAGAGATAGCAAGAAGTTTTTCTAAACGCTTTCAATGGGAAATGATGCTTATTGGCGTTGGGCAGGCAACTATATGGCTTTCTTTGTGGCCATTAGTTATTTATGGATATATTTCTTTATTTTATGGATCTCTAATTGCTATTGTTTGTGCGTGTTTTGCTTATTTACCCTCACATGAGGCTCAGCACGGCAATTTTTCAAGAGGAAATCCAAAGAGGCGTTGGATTGATTCTTTTGTTAGTCACTACACTTTAGTAACCTTAATGTTTCCTCATGATTTAATGAGATGTACGCATATGAAACATCATGCTTACACCAACAATCCTGAGAAAGATCCAGACTATGACACCTCATCTTCTAAATCAATATGGGACGTTATTGTAGCCACTCAAGCAGGAATAACTAAATATCAATCATTAGCTGAAATATATAAAAATGATAAAGCATTTATGAAATCTTTTAACAAAGGGCTGAACATAGGGCTGCTATATAGAGCAATTCTTTTAAGTCTTGCTGTGGTTTTTCCGCTTGAAGCGCTACTGTTATGGTGGTTGCCAAGCAAGGTTGGAGTTATTTATCTTTCAGCTTTCTTTGGTTGGTATCCGCACTATCAGATGGAAACTGGTAGATATAAAGACACTAAGTTTTGGAGTCACTGGATGCCAAGATATCTAAATCATTCAATGCAACTTCATTTTATTCATCATCTTCATCCTGGCATTGGGCATTATGATGAACCAAAAGCAATTGAAGTCCTTAAACCATTCTTGATTGCCAGAAAGGTGCCAGGAGCAGAAAATATCCCTGATAGGATTACCCACAACGCGCTTATAAAATTATAAATTAATAGCAGATTATAAATATTTAAGACATATATTCATCAAGACTTTTTTACAATGTTAAAAATTTATTCAGTTATCCCAGCTATATTTATTCTTGTTTCCTGTGGTGGCGGAGGAGGCGGAAGCGCTCCTGAGCCAGCTCCTATTCCAGCACCAACAGTTTCTATTTCAGCTAGCCCTATGAGCTTATTTGTTGATGAGCAGGTTACGATTTCTTGGTCATCAAATAATTCGACTGCATGTGAGGCATCAGAAAGCTGGCAGGGAGTTAAAGGTATCAGCGGTGAGGAGGTTCTCACCATTACAGTTGATGGCAGCCAAGTATTTAAAATTAAATGCACTGGAAATGGCGGTTCTGCTGAGGGCAGCGTCACCGTAACAGCTGAATATAAATCCCAGTTTAAAGAAGAGCCAATTATTATTAGCGACTCAAATCTTTACCCTCAGGTTTGTAATACAGATTATTCAGAGGCTCAGCCATCTATTCAGTTTGTAATACCTGTAGATATTAATAATGATGGCTGGGAAGACTTTATGGCGCATCAATGGTGTGACCTTTACAGAGATAAGTTTGGTGATGTTATTCAAGAACCAACACCAGACTTAATCGTTGTGCATCTTTCTAATGGTGATGGAACCTACCGTGAGGGCAATCAAGAAGTATTTGGTGAAAATATCCCAAGCCTTGGTGGTGCAAGCAGAAAATATGATAGAGGTGATTTTAATGGAGACGGAAGAGACGATTTTGCTTTTGCTATGAACTGGGAAGATGGAAGAAATGGAGACCCTTGGGAATACTCAAGAGCGAGCCCAGCAATTATATTATCTAAAGGCGAGACAGAATATGAGATAGTAAAAGTTGGAACCCCAGATTGGGGGCATGCAGTAACTATAGTTGAGCATGACAATGGAAATGTGGATGCACTATTTGCTGGCTTTACTGGAATAGGACTTCAAGCATATAGATATTCACCAGAAGGATGGCTCGACGTTAAGGATGAATATCCTACAGAAAACATAATGAGCGATGACGGCCTTAATATTATTGATATAGGATCAGCTCCATGGAGCACAGAGCTCAAATACCAAGATAACTATATTATTGCCACAGATGAATCAACGGACTATTCCCAAAGAGGCCTAGCCTTGTGGTTTAGAGAAAATAATGTCTGGAACAAAGTAGATCAAGAATTAACATCGATAGAGTTTTTTATAAATCAAATATCCTGGCAGGGATCAGAAGGGCCAACTGCCGTGTACTTAGTAAATGGCAAGTACTCTATAGACTACACTCCAGAGACCATGTGTTTCTTTAAAGATAAATTTGATGATACCGGTAATACGACCTTTCTTGGTTTATTTGCAACAAGCTTTCATAAGGAAGGTCGAGAAATAATAGAGGGAGAAACATACAATCAAAATAATTTTAATGCGAGCCAAGAGGTTAAAGTTTTTCAAATCCAAGACAATAAAATAGTTGAAATAGAAAGCCCATTTAACATCTATGACAATCAAGTTTTTGCGAATTTCCTAGACTGTAGAGATCTCAACAATGACGGCTACACAGATTTTTCAAGAAACGTATTTTCTAGATCCTATGGATATGAAACGCCAAGGCTAAGGGGAGGGACTCCTATAATAAACATAAATAATACCGAAGGACAAATGGTTGAATATGAAAATAATCAATCATATGAAATGCCTGGGCATGAGTTGCTTATGGATGCTGGTCATGGACAAGGATTTCCAAGAGATGTAAATGGAGACGGCATTGAAGACATAGTGGTTTATGGAGAAACAATGAGAAATGAATTCAACAACTATGATGGCAGCATTCATGTTTATCTTGGATATTATGATTTTGTTCTTGAGTAGACAAAAGACTGGCTAGGATTTCCTATCGCACTATAGTTTAGTCATGATATTCTTCAATTATGAAAGAGTATGTTGGTAGATGTCATTGTGGGGAAGTTAAATTTAAATTTAACTCAGATCAGGCTGTTGAAATTTGGGAATGTAATTGCTCTATATGCAAAATACATGGTTACGAACATCTCTTTATCAAGCATGATGATTTTGAAATAACAGATGGAAAAGACTTAATCTCTGAATATTCTTTTGGAACTAAAAAAGCAAAGCATCTGTTTTGCAAAAAATGTGGAACAAAAAGTTTTTATCAGCCTCGATCTCATCCAGGCTCTTATAGTATTAACCTCAGATGTGTAGATGAGCCACCAGATATTTATAAGGTAGTGCACTTCGATGGGAAGAATGAATTTAAATGAAGCTAAGTATTTAGCAAGGGAGTAATAATGAAATCTATATTAATTCATATTTCTAGAGTTTTACTCGCAATCTATTTTCTA
>CAJQGX010000017.1 GCA_905478035.1 uncultured SAR86 cluster bacterium
AGATGAGCACCATGAGGACGAAGACGAGCATGACCATGGAAACTTAATACATGCAAATTATATTCAAGAAGATGCAGAGTTTGATGGATATGAAATAGAATTTGGAAGAACTATTGATCTTGGCTCAGGAAAGCTTAAATTATCTTTTGGTAGAGATGTTGTAAATGCTAAATTCTTAGATGGACATAATGTTCCGAGAATAAACCCATCAAGAAATGTATATTCCTTATCATATGAGCAAGAAGATTTAGTCTTTAAGCTTAATCTTAAAGATGTAGCAAAACAAAATGACTTTGGTGAAGGTGAAACTGCAACTAGTGGATACCAAATGGTTGATACAAGATTAACTAAAACATTTAATCTAAGAGGAAATAGCGACCTTAAAGTTACATTATTTGGTAAGAACCTACTTGATGAAGTGGCAAGAAATCACTCTTCATTTGTAAAAAATGAGGTTCCATTGCCTGGAAGAAATTATGGAATTAAATTTAATTTAACTTACTAAATTAAATTTTTTCAATTAATATAGGCCCCCAAAACTTTAAATAAGGTTTGGGGGTTTTTTTATAATTATGAAATCACAACTTACATCAGATAAATTTGCAATATCGTTTTCAGCAATTTGCATGATACATTGTTTATTTGCTCCATCCTTAATAGTACTGTCATATAGCTCTTTGGCCTTAACTCTGGAAAGTGAGCTCATACATAAAGCTATATTGCTTCTAACAATTCCGGTTAGCATCTTCGCGATTAGTTTGGGATATAAAAATCATTCAAACAACTCTATTATTTATACTGGTATTGCTGGATTAACTATTCTTATTTCAGCGCTTTTAATAGGAGAAAGTATTAGTGCAAATGCAGAACTAATTTTAACGATCCTAGGCTCGCTCATGGTAATTACTTGTCATTATAGAAACTATAATGTCTGTAAAAAATTAAACTGTGACTGTCACGAAACTTCAGAAGCTTAATATTTTATATTCTGTAAAATTCAATTAATTACTTTCATAGCAAATATTTCGGAGAATGTGCTCTTTTGAGCCTTAACATGATTAAACACAGTAAACTAATATACTTATTATTATTAAGCCCAATTATCATAGCTAACTCTAACGTTGAAGAGATAGTTACTACTGGGTCATTAATTAATAATTCAGAAAAAGACGCATCGCCAGTAAATGTTGTTACTAGAGAGGACTTTGAAAATTTTAATATTTCAAATTTTGCAGAAATTAGTAAATTTCTAACATCATCATCTGGTTCACATTTCCAAACAAATGCACTTGAGGGAGTTGATCAAGGGATGGCCTCAATAACACTAAGAGGTTTGGATCACTCCTCTACTCTGCTTTTACTTAATTCAAAGAGACATACTTTTGCTGGAACACCATCTAATCAAGGTCAGGGATATATTGATGTAAATATAGTTCCTGAAATAGCAATCAAACAAATTGAAATTTTAAAAGAAGGAGCTACCTCACTATACGGGTCTGATGCAGTTGCTGGTGTTATAAATGTTTTAACTCAAAAAGATTTTGAAGGATTTAAATTAAGAATTAATAACTTTGAAACTTCGAATTATAATCAGAGTGATAAATCTTTAGGCTTATTGATAGGGTCAAATTATAAAAATGGCAATTATGTATTTGGTCTTAATATCCTAGAAAGATCTGCTCTTTCTGCTTCCGAGATTCCCAGAATAGCAGAGCTTGGCCTTAGTGGCTTAGGTAAAACATTCAAAATTTCTACCGATGATACAGTTAGTAGTGGTTTATATTCAGGAAACTATAATGCAAATCAATTTGTTCCTGACCCGCAATGTGAAACAAATGGCGGTGTATTAGATGGATCTTTTTGTAGATTCTTGTATGGAGCCAGATTTAATATAGTGAATGATGAAGATCACTCAAAAGCATATGCCAATTTAACTTTTGAGAGAAGTAGTTATGTTTATGAGATTAGCTTTATGGGGTCAGAGGTTGAAGTAAACGATAATCCTCAATCACCCTCATACCCTGCTCTTCCTTTTTTATCAAGACAAATTCAACCCAATCAAGGAGGAAATCCTTTTAATGTGCCAGTAACTTGGTATGGGCGACCTCTTGGATCCGAATTTGAATCTCCATATTCTCCCAAGGATATAAAACAATATAATCTTAGTCAGACAATCAATACTAATGTTAATGAAAATACTGAATTAGAGGCATCTTTAACTTTTAGTGGTCACTCTAACAATCATTACAGACCAGATATTATTGATTCAAGGTTCTTAGAAGCATTAAGTGGGACAACCATGGGTCAATCAAATGGAAATCTTGCATATTGGAATATTTTTGATTCATCGCAAAATTCTCAAGAACTAATTAACTATGTTATGGGTGCTGAAGTTTCTTCTAAAAAAGCATCTTTAAAAACTCTTGATTTTATATTTAGAACTAATATAGATAACTATAAAATAGCATATGGTCTTCAATTAAATGATGAAGAACTTAAAATTTCATATGATGATATCAGCAGAGCTAAGTTTGATTTAGATGGCAAAATTATTAAATCAGCAGACTTATTCTTTTTGGGTGGAGGTACAAATGTCTCAAAAAATAGAAATAAATATGCTGGTTTTTTTGAAATTCAGGCTAAACCTATAGAAAATATTGATATCAAAATTGCCGGTAGATTTGAAGAGCTTGAGAATGACTCATCATTCGATCCTAAAATCTCTTTTAAATATATCGTTTCTGAAAATATAACTTTAAGAGCTTCTAAAAGTTCATCTTTTTCTATGCCCTCCATGGCACAAATGTTTTCAAGTGATATTATTCTAGGAAGTGTAAGGGACTTTAATGGTAATTCACCTTTTGTAAGGCAAGCACAAATCGGCAACCCGAACCTTAAGCCTGCAACCTCAAAAAATATAAATATTGGGCTTATTTTTGAAAATCAAAATCAAAGACTAAGTATTGATTATTGGAATATTAATTACAAAAATAGAATTGAAGCTCAAAGTGCGCAAGTAATTCTTAACACAAACCCAAATGGTCCAAGTATTACAAGAAATTCTAGTGGAGATTTGATTGGGGTTAGCACAACTTATTTTAATGAAGAGTCAACTGAAGTTTCAGGAGTTGATTTAAGTTTTAATAGACTTTTAGCAAACTCAGATAGGCTTGGGAATTTATCACTATCAATAAACTCAACAACTTTAATAGAATTTCTTACACCAGCCCTTGTAAATGAAGGTAGTGAAATTATGACAGATAGAGTTGGCAAATTTAATTACGATACTAACACCCATTCTCTTCCTAAAAATAGAATCAATGCTTTCTTAAATTGGAAATATCAAGATTACGATATTAACTTTAATTCACGATATATTGATGGATATAGCAATAAGCGACCGATTAATAGTCTCGGAACGTCATATGGATATAATAATTCTGTAAATTCTTTTTTTGTTCACGACCTTTCATTAAAAAAATTGTTAATAACGAATAGTGGTGAAATTGATATGAAGCTATCAATCATTAATATTTTTGATGAAGCAGCGCCAAGACTTTATGATGCTCCTGATTTTAGTTTTGATACTAGAGTTCATGATCCTAGAGGAAGAATCATAGGCATAAGCCTTGAATACAGAAATTAAGATTAATAAAAATATCAAACTTAAAAGGCTCTTAGAAACCTTTTACATAGAATTTAAACTAAACTCACATAATGAATGAACTAGAAAATACAATATCCCAAGTAATTGAAGAAAACTATATTCCATTTGAATGGAATGAAAAAATTAATGATGAGTTGACTGATATTAAACTTAATGAAAATTTACCAAGAAAAGACTTAACCAGAGTCCCATTTATAACAATAGATGGGGCTGATGCTAAAGATTTTGATGATGCAGTTCATTGTGTTGAAAATAAATCGTCTTTTACACTTAGTGTTGCGATAGCTGATGTAGCTGAATTAGTTAAACTTGGAACTGCATTAAATAATGAAGCGATCGAAAGAGGGACATCGATATACTTTCCATCAAAAGTTATTCCAATGCTTCCAGAAAAAATTTCAAATAATCTTTGCTCACTAGTCCCAGATCAGATTAGAAATGTCTTGGTTTGTGAAATGGTTTACTCAAAAACTGGCGATCTTCATTCTTATAATTTTCTTGAAGCGAGAATCAAATCTCATAAAAGAATGACTTACATTGAGGTAGATAAATATCTCAAAAATAATTCTAATCTCTCAAAGTCTATTGAAAATTCAATATGCTCTCTTTCAGAACTTACTAATATTCTTTTAAAAAAGAGGAGTCAGCGAGGGGCTCTTGAGATTGAAGGGCAAGAACCACTGTTAAGAATAGATAATGAAGGGAGGGTTGAGGAAATAACTCTGCCCAAGAGGCTGTTTTCTCATCAAATGATTGAGGAAGCTATGTTAGCTGCAAATGTTTGTGCAGCCAGCTTTATGAATAAGCATTATAAATTAGGGATATATAGAGTTCATGAAGAGCCAGAAGAACTTAAATTAGAAAGCTTGAAAAATTTCTTTTCTATCAAAGGTTTTTCAGATTCATACAAGAAAACTCCGCTAGATCTTATTAATCAGTGTTTGTCTTATGCTAAAGAAAAAAAGTTAAATAAAATTCTACAAACTATTGTTCTTCAGAGCTTAAAAAGAGCAGAGTATTCTACAAAGGAAGTTGGGCATTTTGGTCTTCAACTAGAAAGATACTCACATTTTACTTCTCCTATTAGACGTTACCCTGATCTTATGACTCATAGGCTAATAAAAAATATCCTAAATAAGGGTGATGTATTAATTAATAAAGAAGAGATAGAAGAAGAATGCATTGAGATGTCTGACCTTGAAAGAATGGCAGAACGTGCATCTAGACAAGTAACTCAACAAATGATTTGTTACTATCTTAAAAAATATGTTGGTAGTGATTTTAATGCCGTGGTGACTGGTATTGCAGAGTTTGGTCTGTTTGCTGAGATAGATAATTTTTATGTATCGGGATTAATTCATGTTACAGATCTTCCTAATGATAGATATTTTTATGATAAAGAAGCTAATATCTTGAAAGGAAAGAAAACAGGTAGATCTTTTAGATTAGGTCAAAATATTTTAGTTACTATAGCTAATATAGCTCCAGAAGAACGTAAAATAACACTTGTTCCTAAAGAAAAGAAAAAGAACAAATGAATAAGAAAGAAAATGATTTAAGGGTTGGATTTCATAGTATTGAAAGCATACTTGAGCACAATCCACACAAAATAAAAAAAATTACCCTTCCTGCTAAAAGAGAAGATAAGAGAATAACTCAACTAATACAAAAAATAGAAGAAAATCAAATTCCGTTTGAATATTCAAGCAAGATCAAACAAGAACCTGAGGCATTCATATCAAGCGATCTTGAGTTGGGCTTTAAAGATCTTAAGTTATTCTGTGATTCAGATGAAGCTAGAGACCCATTAATTTTAATACTTGATAATATTATAGACCCAAGAAATCTAGGAGCCTGCATAAGGTCTGCTGCTGTAATTGGTGTTGATGCAATGATAATTAATAAACATCATTGTGCTCCAATTAACTCAGTTGCTCATAAAGTTTCTGTTGGTGGAGCTGAAGTAATTAAAATTTTTCATGTTACTAACTTAGTAAATTGCTTGAAATATCTTAAAGGCATTAATATAAATATTTATGGTCTAAGTGAGCATGCTTCCAAAAATCATACTGATTATAATTTTAAAGAGGCTTCTGCAATTATAATGGGAGCTGAAGAGTCTGGAGTTAGAGAAAAGACTTTAGAAAAATGCGATCATAAAATAAACCTAAGTAACAATAAATTATTTAAAAGCTTTAATGTTTCTGTTGCAACTGGGATAATACTTTCAGAGGCGAGCAGACAACGTCAAATATAAATTTATATAGATGCTAAAACAAAGAACATTAAGAAATCCAATTAAGGCAGTAGGTATTGGCTTGCATACTGGTAAAAATATTACCATGGAGCTCCTACCCTCAGAAATTAATACTGGTATTAGTTTTATAAGAACAGATGTAGATGAAAATTTAATTATTCCTGCCATAGCTGAAAATGTTGGAGATACTAGTCTATCAACTGCACTAATCAAAGAAGATATTAAAATATCAACAATCGAGCACCTTTTATCTGCAATTGCTGGACTTGGCGTAGATAATTGTCTTGTAAAGGTTGATGGGCCTGAAGTTCCAATCATGGATGGAAGTTCAAGTCCTTTTGTTTTTTTAATTCAATCTGCAGGCCTAAAAGACCAAAATGCATTAAAGAAATTTATAAAAGTTAAAAAAGAGATAACCGTAACAAGAGACGATGCCTATGCATCTATTAAACCTTTTGATGGGTTTAAGGTATCTTTCAAGGTTGATTTTGATCACCCAGTTCATAAAAAGTTACCCACAGAATCTATAATTGATTTTTCATCAACATCATTTGTTAAAGAGGTGTGTAGAGCAAGAACTTTTGGCTATGAGGCAGAGGCAGCTCTACTAAAATCAAAAAACTTAGCACTTGGTGCTAGCTCATCAAACGCTATAATTGTTGGAGAAAATCAAATCCTTAATGATGAAGGACTTAGATTCAAAGATGAAACTGTTAAACATAAAATGCTTGATGCTATTGGAGATCTATACCTTTTAGGTGGTAATTTAATTGGTGAATTCTCAGGGTATAAATCCGGCCATGCTCTTAATAATCAATTGTTAAGAAAAATAATTGAAGATCCTGATGCATACGATGTTGTTGAATTTAAAAATTCTGAAAATGCTCCAATCTCATATGTAAGACCACCTTTTGGAGATATTGAATAATTGAATTAAGTATTAAAGCTTTTTTTAAACATTAAAAATCTTATGTTAAATATTTTTTCTAAAATTTTTGGCTCTAGTAATGACAGAGTAATTAAAGACATGATGCGTCATGTAAACATTGCAAATAATTTAGAAGAAGAATTGTCACAACAACCTGATATTTATTTTAAAACCCTTAAAGAGCAGCTGGCTGGTGATTATGATCATAAAAATCCTTTCGATATATTGCCTCTTGCCTTTGCAGCAGTTAGAGAAGCTAGTAAAAGAACACTTGGTTTAAGGCATTTTGATTCACAAATGCTTGGTGGTATCTCGCTAGCAGAAGGCAATATAGCAGAAATGAAAACTGGAGAAGGAAAAACTCTCGTTGCTACCCTGCCCGCATTTCTAAATGCCTCCATAGGAAATAAAACTATTCTGGTAACAGTTAATGATTACCTGGCAAGAAGAGATGCTGAATGGATGAGGCCTATATATGAATTTCTTGGTCTTAGTGTTGGTATTGTTACATCGAATCAAGATATAGAAGAAAAAATTGCTGCTTATAAATGCGACATCATATATGCAACAAATAACGAGCTAGGCTTTGATTATCTCAGAGATAATATGGCGCACTCAGTAGAGCAAAGAGTGCAATGCTCACTTGATTATGCAATTGTTGATGAGGTGGACTCTATACTTATTGATGAAGCAAGAACACCACTAATTATTTCAGGACCGTCGGCAGAAAGTTCTGAAATGTATAAACAAATTAAAAAATTTATCCCAAAACTTATACTTCAAAAAAGAGAAGGGACAGATGAAGAGCCCCTCTTAGATGAAGAGAGAGGTCACTACTTAATTGATGAAAAAAATAGAAGTGTAGAACTTACTGATGACGGATATTTATTAGTAGAAAATCTTCTTGAAGAAGCAAATATGCTTGTATCATCTGAAGGACTCTATTCTCGATCAAACTTAAAAATAATGAAGTTCGTTCAAGCAACACTTAGAGCGCAATATTTGTTTAAAAAAAATATTGACTATCTGGTGCGAGATAATCAAGTACTGTTAATTGATGAGCATACAGGAAGAACAATGCCTGGCAGAAGAATGAGTGAAGGTGTTCATCAAGCTTTAGAGTGTAAAGAAAATGTACCAATCCAAAGGGAGTCTCAAACACTAGCATCTACAACATTCCAAAATTTCTTTAGACTATTTAAAAAACTTTCCGGAATGACAGGAACTGCTGATACTGAGGCTGTAGAATTTAGCCAGATATATGGATTAAACGTCATCATTATTCCAACAAATGTTCCTATGGCAAGAAAAGATCATAATGATTTAGTATTTCTTACAACAAATTCAAAATATAAAGCTTTAATTGATGAGATTGAAGAGTTAAGAAAAAAATCTTCGCCAATCCTTGTGGGTACAGTCTCTGTAGAATCATCTGAGGAAGTATCTGAATATCTAAAAAATAAAAAAATACCTCATCAAATTTTAAATGCCAAACATCATGAAAAAGAAGCAGAGGTGATAGCAAATGCTGGCAAGCCAGGAATGGTTACTATTGCAACAAATATGGCGGGAAGAGGAACTGATATTGTTTTGGGTGGAAAAAAAGAAGATCAAAGCGAGGAAGAATGGAAATCAAATAACCTAAAAGTTTTGCAAGCTGGAGGTCTTCATATTCTTGGAACAGAAAGACATGAATCTAGAAGGATTGATAATCAATTAAGAGGGAGATCAGGCAGACAAGGTGATCCAGGTTATTCTAAATTCTTTTTATCCTTAGAGGATGATCTATTAAGACTTTTTATTTCTGATAGCAGAAGAGCAACTTTTGAAAAACTTGGTATGGGAGATGATCATATCGAAGCAAAAATGTTATCTAGAGGTATAGAAAATGCACAGAAAAGAATTGAAAGTAGAAATTTTGATGCAAGAAAAAATCTTTTAGAGTATGACGACGTTTCCAATGATCAAAGACAGGCTATTTATTCTCTTAGAAATCAATTACTAGAAGAGGATGATATTAGTGAAACTATTGAAGCACTTATTGAACAGCAATTTGAGAATGTAGCTTATTCATTCATACCTCAAGAATCTATAGAATCTCAATGGAAAAGTAATGAGCTTGATGATCATCTCAAAGAAAAATATGATTTAAATATAGGAATATCTAGAAAAATAACTAATGATAAGAAGCTTATTCCACAAACAATTGCAAAAACCATTGTAGATAGTGCAAAAGATAGATATTTAATTAAGTATAGTAATCTTGGAGATAATAAATTGTTACTTGAAAAACAAGTAATGCTTCAGGTTTTAGATGTTCACTGGAAAGAACATTTAGCTGAAATCGATCATCTGAGGAATAGCGTTGGTCTAAGAGCTTATGCACAAAAAAATCCTAAAAATGAATTTAAGAGAGAAGCCTACTCAATGTTTGAATCAATGCTATCTGAAATTGATAGTGAGACTGTAAGGATCTTATTTTCATTGCAGATATCAACTGAAGAAGAAATAAAAAATCTTAGCCCAAGAAAAAGTCCTGAAGAAATGGAAATGATAACAAACTCATCAGAATCAGAACTTAATGATACTAGCCAAGATAAAACAAAAAAAATAGTAAGCCCGATAACAAGAGATGAGCCAAAACTGGGTAGAAATGATCAAGTCAAAATAACTAACGGCAAAGAAACAAAAGAAATGAAGTACAAAAAAGCAGAACCTTTTCTTGATAGTGGAGAATGGAGAATATTATAAATTAGTATTTAGTCCTCATAGAAATCTTCATCTTGAATTGGCCTAGAGATCTTATTGCCTTCATTTGCCCAATCACCAAAATCAATTAATTTACATTTTTCAGAACAAAAAGGCCTGAATGTATTACTTACTGAAAGATTAGTTTGCTTTTCACATCTAGGACAATTACTCATTTAATAACTCCATATATTTTAAATGTAAATTTAATACCTGTTCTTTAAGATGAGCAAGTGAGCTATTATTCAAGATGATATCATCAGAGATGCTTATCCTTTCCTCTCTTGTAGCTTGTTTATCAATAATTAAAAGAATTTGCTCTTTATTTTGCATGTCACGGGTAGAAGCACGTTCAACTTGTAATTCAACATCACAATCTATGGTAATTATTTTATCGTAATTACTCTGAGATTTCGTTTCAAAAATTAAAGGCACCATAATGATAGTGTAAGGTGAAGGAGAATTATTTATAAAAGTTATTATAGAATTTCGTACTATTGGATGAACAATCTTTTCAAGATCAGTTTTTTTGGATGGATTATTAAAAATTAAATCTCGTAATTTAAGTCTATCTATTTCTTTATCATCATTGAGACATTGATTTCCAAATTTAGAAATAAAATCTAAATAACCAGGAGTATTTATATCTAAAGCTTTTTTTGCTTCAGTATCAGCATCCAGAACAGAAATACCAAGTTCAGTAAAAAAATTTCCTGCGGCTGATTTACCCGAACCTATTCCACCTGTTAATCCTATTATCATATAAGTATTATACTTAAGATAAAAAAAAAGGCTCCCAGTAAACTGGAAGCCTTAAAGAAAAAGCCTGACGATTTCCTACTCTCACACAGGGAGACCCTGCACTACCATTGGCGTTAACCCGTTTCACTTCTGAGTTCGAGATGGGATCAGGTGGTTCCAAGTTGCTATTGTCATCAGGCAAACT
>CAJQGX010000018.1 GCA_905478035.1 uncultured SAR86 cluster bacterium
ACAAAAAATTATGGAAATTTTAGAAAATGAATAATGATAATAATGTTGATTTATATTTTTCTTTTAGGAGCCCCTACTCTTATCTGATTTTGCCAAGAATGTTAAAGCTTAAAAATGAGTCAAATATTAATGTAAATTTTAAGCTTGTATATCCAATTGCAATAAGAATGCCTGAATGGTTTGAAAAGAAAAATATGTTCTTTTTTCTATCTACCATGTCAGATTTTAAGAAAAAAGCTAAATTATTGAATATGCCTCTAAATCTTCCAGTAAAACCAGACCCAATCAAACAAAATATTTTTACAGCTAAAATTGCTAAGGACCAGCCATATATTTTTGATATTTGTCATATGGGTCAAGAAATGACAAATAGAGGATACGGTATAGAGTTTGCTTATAAACTTTCAGAAAAAATATGGTCAGTAAAACATTGGAATACAGATAATCATATAGCAGAAATATTAAAAGATTTTGATATTGAGCTTTCTGAAATTAAAGAAGAAGTAATCAAAAATGAAGCTAAATTAGTTAACCAAATTAAACAAAATCAAGTTGATCAGTTGGAAGCAGGTCATCATGGTGTTCCCCTGTCTGTTTATAAGGGGAACTACTTTTTTGGTCAGGATAAGTTTGATGATCTTATTGAAAATATAAAATTACACGGAGGGATTTAGATGGAAGTTCTAAGAACACCTGATTCACAATTTAAAGATATTAAGGACTATCCTTATAATCCAATATACACATATATCCGTACCAAAGATGGCACTGAGCTTAGAGTTCATCATATTGATGAAGGGCCAAAAGATGGGCCAATATTATTAGCAATGCATGGACAACCCGTTTGGAGTTACCTATACGCTAAAATGATTCCCATTTTAAATGAGGCTGGAATAAGAGTTATTGCACCAGACTTAATAGGTTATGGAAAATCCGATAAACCTGCTGCAAGAGAGGATTATTCTTACCAAAATCAAGTAGATTGGATGGGTGAGTGGTTGAAAGTAAATGATTTTAAAAATCTTACTTTTTTTGGCCAAGACTGGGGTGGATTAATTGGCTTGCGAATGGTTGCTGCAGATCCAGATAGATTTTTAAAAATAGCTATGGGAAATACAGGCCTCCCTTATAATCCAAATACTCCTCAGGAAGTTATTGATGAAGTTAAAGCTTTTAAAAAGTCCAATAAAAAAATTACGCTCTTTAAATTGGCTAATGAAATAAATAAAATGGATGGTGATAGACATCCTGCAACAAAATTTATGTATTGGCAAAAGTTCACTTGGGATACAAAAAATATACCAATTGGTATGATTAATGAAATGCAAATGGAGAAAACTTTTCAATCAAGATTTGCAACTCTTGTTCACTATTTATTTCAGATTATTGGACTTGAAAAGATATCACCCTTTTATACTGATTTAATGAAAGCGTATGAAGCTCCGTTTCCTGATCCATCATATAAAATGGGGCCAAGAGCTATGCCTAGCCATGTCCCAATTATTCCAGATCAATCACTAGAAGCTCAAAAAGAAGCTCGTGCATTTTTTAAAACATCAGATAAACCATTTTTATCTATTTTTGCTGGTGATGATCCAGTAACAAATGGAATTGAAAGAGATGTTCTTAAGATGGCTCCAAATGCAATAAGTGCCCCACAAATAGGTGGAGGACATTTTTTTCAGTGGACAAGACCAAAACAACTATCTAAGGTAATAGTAAATTTTATTAAAGCATAATTTATATGATTCATCTTTACACAGCATCAACACCTAATGGGCATAAAATTTCTTGTTTATTAGAAGCACTTGAAATGCCATATGAAATACATTCAGTAAATCTTGGAGATGGTGATCAACACAAATCAGATTTTTTAAAAATAAGCCCAAATGGAAGAATACCTGCAATTGTAGATACAGATAATAATCTATCAATTTTTGAATCAGGTGCAATCATGCTTTATCTAGCTGATAAGGCTGGGAAACTTATTCCTAAGGATGTAATTGGTAGAGCTAAAGTTACAGAATGGCTTATGTTTCAAATGGGCGGTATTGGACCAATGATGGGTCAAGCAAATGTTTTTTTTAGATACTTTCCTGAAAAACTCCAACCTGCAATTGAACGATATCAAAATGAATCAAGGAGACTTTTTGAGGTTCTTGACATACAGCTCGCAAAGAATGAATGGGTTGCAGGTGAATATTCAATTGCAGATATAGCAAATTGGTGCTGGGTCAGAACTCATAATTGGTCTGGAGTGTCTACTGAGGGTCTTATTCATTTAGAAAAATGGAAAGATAAAATGTATGAGCAACCTGGAATGCTTAAAGGTATTAAGATTCCACATGATAGAGAGAGTGTTTTAAAAAATAAGGATGATGAAAAGAAATTTATTGAAAATGCTCAAAAAATGGTAAAAAAATAAAAGGGGATTATCTATGTTGAAAGTTCATTTTACTGCTGGAACAAGAGCTGGAAGAGTTATATGGCTTCTTGAGGAATTAGGTTTGGAATATGAGGTAAATATCATGCCTTTTACTAAAGAAGGCTTAAAATCTGCAGAACATAGATCTAGGCATGCACTAGGAAGAGTTCCAGTTCTTGAGGATGATGAAGTTTCTATATTTGAGTCTGGAGCTATTATTCAATATATTCTTGAAAGGCATAAAGATGGTGGCTTAAAGCCGGATACTAATAGTGTTGAATTTCCATATTATCTTCAATGGTTTCATTATTGCGAGGGAATGGTTATGCCTCCAATGAATCAAGTTGTTGTTCAAACAATCTTATTGCCCCCTGACAGAAGAGATGAGAATGTATTAAGACAAGCTCAAAACTTAATAACTAAATCACTTGCACCTGTTAACGAAAATCTTATAGACAAAGATTACTTAGTTGGTGATTTTTCAGCAGCTGATTTGATGCTTGGACATTCATGTTTTATGGCAAACAGATTAGGGTGTGTCTCAGATGAAATGGAACACATCAAGAAATATGTTGCCAGAATTGAAGATAGGCCAGCATTTCAAAAAGCTATAACAATGGGGGAATAAAATATGGAATTTAATAATAGCGTTTATCCAACTAAAGAGCAGATGGATGGTTTTCTTGAGGGTGATGATAACTCGCCTATATCAATGGTTAACTTATTAAAATTTAAAGATAAGGCTGAGTATGAAGATGGAAGAGAGACTAATCTCACAGGCGCAGAAGCATATGCAATTTACGCCAAAGAGGTTGTTAAACATTTAAAAAGTGTTGGAGCTGAATGGATATATTCAGGTGATGTGACACGCTTGATGCTAGGCAATATTGAAGAACTATGGGATATGGTTGCAATAGCAAGATACCCAAGCAAAAAAGCTATGCTCGATATGATAATGAGTCCAGAGTATATAGAAAGCAGTATCCACAGAACAGCAGGACTTGCTGGTCAACTAAATATTGAAACAAAGTAATGTCTAAACAACTTCAAACACTAAAAAGTGATTTAACAAAAACTCGAATTATAGAGTCCTCTTTAAACGAATTGGATGAGGGAGATATTTTTGTATCAATAGAAAGTTTTGCTTTCACATCAAACAATGTTACTTATGGGGTTGCTGGAGATACGATTGGTTACTGGCAATTCTTTAAAACTATAGAGGATTTGGATAATGAATGGGGTTGTATACCAGTCTGGGGCTTTGCGAATGTTACTCAATCAAAAAATAGTTGTATTAAGGAGGGTGAAAGGTTATTTGGATACTTCCCCCCTGCTGACTCATTGATCATTAACCCAATTAAAATTACTGATCAAGGTTTTAGTGATGGTAAAGATCATCGAAAAGATTTACCTGCTGTATATAATAATTATATTAGAGTTAATGGAGATAAAACTTATGATCCTAGCAAGGATAATCTTAGATCACTACTCTTCCCTCTTCATATAACTTCCTTTTGCATTTGTGATGCATTAGAAGAAGAATCATATCTTAATGCAGACCAAATTATTATTGTTAGCGCTTCAAGCAAAACAGCAATTGGTCTTGCTCAAGGACTTAAAGACTCAGAACAAACACCAAATATAATAGGGCTTACCTCGTCGAAAAATACTGATTTTGTAACTAAATTAGGTTGTTATGACAAGGTTATATCATACGATCAACTTTCTTCAGTAAATAATGATCTAAAAAGCGTTATGGTTGATATGGCAGGAAGTCGTGAAATTTTAGGAACACTTCATGGTTCATTAGGAGACAATATGCTCAAGTGTTACACAGTTGGGATGACACATTGGGATAATGAGGTAACAGCAGAAGATG
>CAJQGX010000019.1 GCA_905478035.1 uncultured SAR86 cluster bacterium
ATAAAATATTGGATAGAGACAATCAAGTTATATATTCTCATGAAGATTATGAAGAGTCTAAGAGCATTGATTCTTTAACAGCTTTTCCATGGCTCAATACAGTAGAGATGGAAGCCAAACGCCCATATACACTTTTGAAACCAATGAATAAGAAAGAAAAAGTAGTAGATGAAAGAATTGCATATTTAGTTAAAGATATTCTTCAAGAGCATATGAAAAGAGGATCAGCTGGAAGAAGATCGGCTATTTTAAAAAGAAATGATATTGCAGGTAAAACGGGTACAACCAATGATGCTATAAGTACATGGTTTTCAGGTTTCCATGACAATTTAGTAACTACAGTTTGGGTTGGTACAGATGACTTTTCCTCACTGGGTAAAAATGAGTTTGGATCTTCTATAGCTCTGCCTATTTGGGTTGACTATATGGGTGATCAGTTAGAAGATCTAGAAATTAAAGAAAATTCGATACCTGAAAAATTATCATTCATCAAAGTCAATCCTGATACTGGAAAGCCAAATGACGGAAATGATATTAATGGTTATTTTGAGCTTTTCTTAGATGAAAATATTATTGATTAACTTTTAAATATATTTAAAGAAAGTAACTCCCAAATATTATCAATATAACTGCTAGGTGAATCTTTAAATTTAGATCGAATATATCTACCAACATTTCCTTCTAAACAAGTAACAATTAGTTGAGCAGATATTCCAGGTTGAGTAATTAATTTATCAGTATCTTCTGAAAGCATCTGTTTAATTGATAGCTCAAATCTTTCAAAAAATTGATTTACTGAGTCTGTTACATTTTGCTCATCTGATGAAAGTGCTTCTCTTGATAAAAGTCTTGCAAATCCTTTATTTTTTTCAATAAAGATCATAAAAAATAAAAATGCATTTTTTACTTTTTCTTTTGAGTTAAGATCCGCTTTTTTAAGTTCGCCACATTTAGTAAAAATTGCATCATCGCAAAAAGAAAATAACTCTGCATAAATAGCTCTTTTACTTGGAAAGTGCCTATATAGAGCAGCTTCAGTTATTTGTGATTTTTCTGCCAACAATGATGTAGTTATTTTTGATAGATTTCTTTCTTCCAGCAATCCAGCTAGAGCTTGTAAAATAATGTTTTTTCTATCATTTTTCATGACTTAGTCTAAATTTATATCAATATCAGGGCAAATGCGAGATAGTTCTGAAAGAAAAAGACCTTTTATATTATTCATTTCATCAATTGAGTCTGCCTCAAATCTCAAAACAAGCTTTGGTGTTGTATTGGATGCTCTTATGAGACCCCAACCATTTTTAAAATTAATTCTTAAGCCATCAATAGTAATTTTTTCACCCTCAAGATCACATTCATCTGCAAATTTATTAATTATAGTAAATTTTGTTTTATCAGTTACTGAAATATTAAGCTCAGGCGTTGAAGATGATGAGGGAAATTCTTCAAAAAGTTCTGATATAGATTTATCACTTCTTGCAAGTATTTCAGTTGCTCTTGCAGCAGCATAATGACCATCATCAAAACCATACCATTTATCATTAAAGAAAATATGACCACTCATTTCACCACCTAGAAGAGAATCATTTTCTTTTATAGATTTTTTAATATGAAAGTGTCCAGTTGGAGACATTATTGCATGCCCTCCATTTTCTTGGATCACACTCCCTAGCTGATTTGAGCATTTAACATCAAAAACTATACTTCCTTTTTTCATAGAAAGAATATCTTTTGAAAACAGCATCATTAGTTTATCAGGAAATATTAAATCGCCATTGTTAGTTACTAAGCCAACCCTGTCTCCATCACCATCAAATGCAAAACCAATATCTGCATTATGTTCTGATACTTTTTGTATTAAATCTTGCAAGTTTTCTATTTTGCCAGGATCTGGATGATGATTAGGAAAATTACCATCAACTTCAGAAAAAAGCTCAATTACATTAAAACCTAGTTTTTTAAACAAGTCTGGAGCTATGCAACCAGCAGAGCCATTTCCGCAATCTAAAACTATTTTTAAACTTTCAGGTTTTTTGATAAATATATTTTTACAAACTTCATCAATATACTCAGACTTAATATCACTATACTCAATCTCTCCGTTTTTAACCTGATCAATATCTTTATTTGATATCAATGAATATATTTCTGTGCCAGATATAGGATTATCATTAATCACCATTTTAATACCATTATAATTTTTAGGGTTATGACTTCCAGTGATCATGACTCCACTCTTAGAGATAGATTTTTTTGCAGCATAATATAGAAGTGGACTAGTAACTAAGCCAATATTATTTACATTTATACCTGATTCAAGTAACCCTGAACAAAAAGCATCTAAAAGAGATGGACCTGATAATCTTCCATCTCTACCAACCACTAAAGTGTTTACTCCATCTTTTTTACATCTTATAGCAATAGCATGAGCAATTAATTTTATTGAGCTTTCATTTATTTGTTCTGGGTATGTTCCCCTAATATCATATTCTCTAAAAATAGATCGTTCTATGTTCATTTTTTTCTCTTTTGTTATTGGTTCTAGTTTGACATAATGGAGCCTAATTATATCCTGTAAATATGTTTGTAAACACAGATTCAAAAGTTATTTGGAAAAACGGTTCCTTTGAGAAATGGGAAGATGCATCAGTCCATCTTTTATCTCATACTATGCATTATGGCACTGGAGTTTTTGAAGGTGTTAGAGCATATAAAACAGACCAAGGCGCAGCAATATTTAGACTAAATGATCATACAGATAGATTATTTGAAGCTGCATCTAAGCTTAGTATTGAAATCCCATATTCACGTGATGAGCTAAATGAAGTTCAGAAAGAAATATTTAAAATTAATAATTTAGAAGAAGGTTATCTTAGACCAATAGTTTATCTAGGAAGTGAATCGCTTGGAATAAGAGCAACTGAATTATCTGTTAATGTTGCTGTTGCCGCATGGGAATGGCCTTCTTATATGAGTCCAGAGTCAAAAGAATCAGGCATATCAGTAATTAAATCCTCATTTGATCAATACAGCAACCCATTGCACTCTGGTTATAAGATAATTGGTACTTATATAAATTCAACAATGGCTCTGCATGAGGCAATTCAAAAGGGAGCTGATGAAGCTATTTTATTAGATAAAAATGGCTATATATCTGAGGGAAGTGGAGAGAATATTTTTTTAATTAAAGATAATAAAATTTTTACCCCTACAATAAATCACTGTTTGAATGGCATTACACGAAAATCTGTAATTGAAATATCTATTGATATGGGGTTTGAAGTTGTTGAGAAAGATTTAACACTTGATGAGCTTTTCGACGCTGATGAAGCTTTTTTTACTGGAACTGCAGTAGAAATAACTCCTATTTCCAAAATTGATAGCAAGACTATTGGAATGGGTTCAAGAGGCCCAATTACTGAAAAGCTTCAAAAAACTTATAACGATATTATCTTTGGAAAAAATAAAAATTATGATCGCTGGTTAAGCTTAGTTTCATCCTAGAAATAAATTGCCAAATTTAAAAATAGCAATACTTAGTTATAGAAGCGCTCCCTTTGGTGGTGGTCAGGGCGTATATGTACATGATATTTCAAAAGCATTAACTGAAAGGGGTCATAAGGTTGATATTATTTCAGGCCCTCCATATCCAAAAGTTCCAGAAGGTGTAAATTTAATCAAACTTCCAGGTCTTGATCTTTTTCAGACTTTTTCATTTAAAGAAAGAATAAAAATTTTTAAAAATAAAAAGAAAAAGAATATATTAGATTATTTTGAATTCTGTTCAGTTTTACTGGGGGGTTTTCCAGAAATGAAAACCTTTGGGCATAGGTGCCACAACTATCTAATTCAAAATACTGATTATGATACTGTTATAGACAATCAATCATTAAGTTATGGAATGCTTGAGATACAAAAAATGTTTCCTTTCATTGAGATTATCCACCACCCAATAACAAAAGATTATAAGCATGATCTGCTTGCAAATAATAAACTTCTATATAGATTGTCTAGATATAGATGGTACTCATTTTTAAACATGCAAAAAAGAGTTGCACCAAAGATAAAAAATATTATAACTCCATCCTCTAACTCTTCACAGGACATAGCTATAGACTTTAGATGCAATGAAAGCAATATCACTGTGATACATAATGGTCTAGATGTTAATATTTTTGTTCCATATGAAGATATTAGAAGAGATCCATTTAAGTTAATTACAACTGCAAGTGCAGACGTTCCCCTAAAAGGGCTTGACTATACATTAACGGCCTTGTCTATTCTAAAAAATGAATTTCAAAATATGAACCTCACAGTTATTGGAAAATTAAAGAAAGATGGGCACACTTCTAGACTTATTGAAAAGCTAGGAATCTCTGACTCTATAGTTTTTAAAACTAATCTTACAAAAAAAGAAATTGCTGAGGAGTATGCAAAGAGTTCAGTTGCAATCGTAAGCTCTTTATATGAAGGCTTTGGATATCCTGTTATTGAAGCAATGAGTTGCAGTACACCTTTAATTGCAGCTAATACCTCATCTATCCCAGAGTTGGTTGGCAATTATGCAACCCTTATTCCACCAAAAGATTCGACTTCTTTAGCTAATTCAATAAAATTAATAATTAACAATTATGATAAATACAAAAGCATTTCAAACAAGGGCAGAGATCATATAATTAAAAATTTTAATTGGCTTAAGATAACTGATGAATATGAAGACAGTATTTATAAAGCAATAGATGAACATAACAAATGCTAACTTTTAATTTTAATAAAATTAATATTAATCCTAAAGGCATTATGCTTGATTTGGGGTGTGGAGAAGGAAGGCATATTTTTGGTGCAATGGAACAATTTCCAGACTTAAAGTGTATTGGCCTAGATCCTCATCTTGAATCTCTAGATAAAGCATCAGAGGGGCTTGAATTTCTTGAATCAATCTCCAACACCAAAACAAATTTTTTAAGTGGTTCAGCATATTCTCTTCCATTCAATGACAACTCTTTTGATATGGTTGTTTGTTCTGAGGTTCTTGAACATTTACATGAATATAAAGATGCAGTGATTGAAATACATAGAGTTCTTAAACCAGGAGGGCAATTTTTAGCAAGTGTCCCTGCAGAGTTACCTGAAAAAATATGCTGGTATTTATCTCAAGAATATCAGAATCAGCCTGGCGGACATTTAAGAATTTTTAATAAAAATAATTTAATAAAAGATATTACAGATTGTGGTTTTGATTATGAATCTTCTCAAAGGTTTCATTCAATTCATAGTGGATATTGGTGGTTAAGATGTTTATTTTGGAAAACTCAAGACACAAATCTCATAATAAAAATCTACAAGAAAATTTTGGAAAGACATATTTTAAAAAAACCTTTTTTCTTAGATCTTATCGATAAAGTCTTAAATCCAATCCTGGGTAAAAGTATTGCTTTTTATTTTGTAAAAAAATGAAGTGGAATGAGTCAAGAAAAGCTTTTAAAGAATCAAAAGATTGGATTATTTATAATCAAAAAGATGATGGCAGAATTACATGGGATGAAAAAGGTAAATGTGATCCATGGGATCATTGTGAATGCTTAATTGCTCTTGCATTATTTGAGGAATGGGATCCCTTTATTAAAGGAGTAGATTGGTTTTTTAATACTTTAAGTCAAGATGGTCTTATTTATCCTGAATTTCAAAATAATAAAATTACTCACAATCATTTCGAAAGTCATCATGCTCCATATATCATTCTTCCCTTGATGCAAGCTGTATTAATGGGGAGAGGTGACCTTATAACATCTGATATAAAATCAAAAATAAAGATTATTTTTGATCAACTTGATAGATTTAGGGATACAGATGGTTACTATAACTGGGCTAGGGACAAAAATGGCTTATGTGATAATTCATTAATTACAGCGTCAATGTCAATTTTTCTTTCTTTAAAAGCTCTTAACAATTCTTCAAAAATAAAATTTGATCAAAAGCTTTGGAGCTCTAAGTTTAATAGAGATGGAATTGATCGCTCAAGATTTTCCATGGATTTTTATTATCCATATATGTGTGGCGTGAAGAATAATAAAAATGTATTTCATAATTCTCTTAAAGATTTTTATGTGGAAGGACTTGGGGTTAAATGTGTTAAAGAAGAGCCTTGGGTTACTATTGCAGAAAGCTGCGAGTGCATTATTGCCTTACTAGTCTTGGGCGATATAGAGACCGCAAAAAAAATTTTTAACAATATACTTCAGTTCAAAAATGATAACGGGATTTTTCCAACAGGCTATCAATATAAAATGGATATTTTTTGGCCAGAAGAGAATTCAACATGGACCAATGCTGCCGTAATCATTGCTGCGCATGCTTTATTTACATTTAATAAAAAAGAAACCAGTAAAGGCAATGTGTTTTTTTATTTAAACAATCTTTTGCAGGGCGACCAAGCTATTAACCCTTTTAATTAAAATAAAATTTTCAGAAAGGGCTTTTTCATATATTTCTCTTGGTGCTTGACCGCCTTCTAATTCACTGTCATAGACATCATGAATGGCTAATATACCACCAATTCTTATCTTATCTTTCCAAGATGAATAATCAGTTCTTGCCGATTCAAAAGTATGACTCCCATCGATGAATACTAAATCTATATTATTTTGCATGTCATTTGCTATTTGTTTTGAATGACCGACAACAGCATAAATAGATTTACTTAAGCCATTAATCTCTATATTTCTTTTCAAAGTAGGCAAGGTATCAACTCTTTTTTTTATATAATCGTACTCTTCGGGGTCAAAATATTCCTCTCCAAGTTGTTGCTCTTCTGAACCTCTATGATGATCAATAGTATGCAGTATTGTTTGATTTTCTTTACATGCTAGGCCTATATAACACGCAGATTTACCACAATAAGAACCTATCTCAACCGCACAATTCTTAAGACAAAATTCTTTAGTTAATTGATATAAAAACACTCCTTCCTCATGAGCAAGAAATCCTTTGATAGAATCAAATTTCTTTAATAAATCATCCATAAAATTTATCTTTACCAAGTGTGGATTTAAATCGTCTATGCTGCCACAAGTATTCATGTGGATGAGCTTGAATTTTATCAGCCATATAGTTATTTAAATCCGTTGAGAAATTTATTTCAGATGAGCTGTCACAATTTATTTCTTTAATTTCCAATATATATTTATCATTTTCAATAAAGCTGTTTAAAAAATATGTTTTGCATAACGTACTTTTTATAATTTTCAAAGGTGCAGAAATTGTTGCAGCAGGACTTCCAAAAAAGTCAATGATATCGGATTGACCCATGCCATAGTCTTGATCTGTAGCATATAAAACTGTTTTTCCTTTTTTTAGCCAGCGTATAAATTTTAATGGATTATTTCTATCGCATGCACCCTTTAGGCTTTTCAATCTTCCTGAATTTTGAATAGAATCAAATGAATTTGAATTATGTACTCTCTCTACCCCATACACATCAGCATTCATACCTAAAAGTCTTGCATCTAGCTCTAGATGGAGAG
>CAJQGX010000020.1 GCA_905478035.1 uncultured SAR86 cluster bacterium
AAATTAAATCTGTCTTACACAAAAAATAATGACAATATTGAATCCCTGATTACTCTTAGTCACTCAGAAAGAACAAAAGATGATGTACTAGAAGACAAATCATCATTTTTTCACAGCAGATTACTTTTTAAATCAGATAAATCTTATGATTATGAGCTTTATGTTCAAAGTAGCAAAAATCCATTTCAGTCATATAAAAAAAGAGATTTATTAGGTTTTGGAATGAGATTTGATTTAACTAAGAAATCTAAAATTGGACTGAGTTTGCTTCATGAAAAGGAAGAAAGTCTTAAAGGAATAAATAAAGAAACAGATAGAGTAAATTTATATTTATATCGAGAAATAGAACTACAAAATGATAATTTTTTGTCGACATCACTCTTCTATCAACCATCGATTAAAGAGCTTAGTTCAGATTATAAAATTTCAGCACTAATATCTTTAAATATGCCTTTGTCAGAGAAAATATTAATTCAAATTCAAATTTCTACTGCCATGGATAATGATCCGCCAGACATATCAAAAAAATCAAATCATTCTTTTTCAACCAATTTTAGATACGTCTTTTAGACTACTTCATTCGCTGCCATCTAATGGGTACATTTTCTAATTGGTATCTATTAGATTCTTCTTTTAACTTTACATATTCAGTATTTGAACTGTAGACAGTAACTATTAATGCATTTTCTTTATTTGCAGTTATACGAAGAACCCTGCCCATTCTTTGTATTCTTTGTCTTTTCGATGAAGAGGCGCTAAGGATCATTGCTCCGTCTGCCTCTGGCATATCAAAGCCCTCATCCAAAGCAGTGCAGCTTACTAGCACATTAAGATTTCCATTTTTAAAGTTATTTAAATTTTCTTCTCGTTCTGTGTTATCCAAATCTGTATTGTATATTGCTGATTTGTAACCTTTGGTATTAATAATTTTATTAAACTCTTTAGCCTGTTTTTTATTTTCTGTGAAAACTATCCAACTCTCTCTTTTATGCTTTTGCAATAACTCCACTCCAAAAGGGATTCTATTCTTTGAATTCTTAACCATTCTTGCTCTGTTAAAGATAAGCATTTTTAATGGGTAATCATTCATATTATTTCCGCCAATAGTTGCTGCGCGCCTTTGAATACTTTTAGTAAATTTTTTGTATTTATCTTCTTCATCCTTTGTCATTGCTGCATAGGCGTAAAGAAGTTTGAAATTAACAATTACTTCGTCCTCTCTGGCATCTATATAGTCATAATCAAAAATAATGTCCCCTAGAATCTTTTTTATAATAATATAAAAATTATCATCGTAATCTCTTTCAGGAGTAGCCGATAACCCTAAGGTTGCATGCCAATTGTTTGTTAGCATTTCTCCTCTTTTTTCAGTACCGATTTTATGACACTCGTCTACGATCAAAAGAGTGTTCTCAGGAGTAACTCTATCTATGAGATTTTTTAAGGAGTCTATAGTTGTTATGCATATTCTTGTAATACTTTCTATTTGCTCTCCACCACCATTAAGAGAGATTTCTTCAGAACTAAAACTCTGTGATAGGCCCTCATACCATTGGTCTAGTAAAGCTATTGATGGAACAACTATTAAAATTGAATTAGTTTTATTTTCTTCTAAATATTTAGTCAGGCAATGAATGGCAAATACAGTCTTACCCCCACCAGTTACAACTTTGATGATGCCTCTTTTTTTCGCCCACCATAATGGAAATGCATTCTCTTGCCATTCCCTTAATTTCAAGCAAAGTCCCCTTTCATGAGACTTTCGCCTATTAAAAAAGCATGAATATCATGTTGTTTGAGAGTATCTATATCCTTTTGATTTCTAATTCCTGATTCAGCGACAAAAGTATTATTGCCTTCATAAATCTTTTTAAGATTTATTGAATTACTAAGATCAACCTCAAATGTTTTAAGATTTCTATTGTTCACGCCAATCATTGCATCACCAAAGTGCTCAACTCTTCTGAGTTCATCTTCATCATGAACTTCAATTAAATAATCTAATTCTAATTTTTCTGCTACGGTCACAAATTCAGTTATCTCTTGATCAGATAAAATACTAGCAATTAACAAAATACAATCAGCACCAATGAGCTTTGCCTCATATATTTGATATTCATCAATCATAAAATCTTTTCTAATAATTGGAAGTTTTGTAATTGCCTTAACATCTATCAAAAATTGATTATGTCCCTGAAAAAAATCTTCTTCAGTAAGAATGGATAGAGCTGAAGCTCCAAAAGCTTCATATTCTTTTGCCTTTTTAACAGGATTAAAGTCTTCAGCAATGATTCCTGCACTAGGAGAAGCTTTTTTAATTTCTGCAATGATTGCTTGATCTCTATTGGCTATCCCTTCTTTAAAAGCTCCCTTAGGTAGATCTAACTCACTCAATTTTTTCTTAATATCATTTAATGGGAATGCTTCTTTCTTTAGAATTAATTTTTCACGCGTATTATTTACTATGTCATTGAGTATAGTCATTAGAGATTTGAAACCCTCACATACCCTGCTAATTTATCTGCAGCTTTACCATTATTCATTAAAGTAAATGCCAATTCCACACCATCTGCAATAGAGTTAACTATTCTAGCAACGTAGAGTCCTGCGCCAGCATTTAAAGCAATCATATCTTGGACTGCAGATTGTTCACCTGAAAATGCCTCTCTTACAAGTCGCAAGCTGTCCTCTGGAGATTGAGCACTTATTTCGCTTAGATTTGAATTGGATAATCCAAAATCTTTTGGTGATATCGAGTATTGTTCAATTTTATAATTTTTTAATTCAGATATTTGAGTTGCTCCAGTAATGCTTATTTCATCTAAGCCATCGTCTCCATGAACAACAAGGACATGCTCCATCTCTAGGTTTTTTGCTACTGTTGAAAATGTATTGAGCAAATTCTTATCATAGACACCAATGACTTGCCTTCTTGCTCCACAAGGATTTGTGTGAGGTCCTAATAAATTAAATATTGTTTTCTTACCAATGCGCTGTCTTGCTGGCATGACATATTTCATAGATTCATGATGAAGTGGGGCAAATAAGAAAATAAAACCAACCTGATTAAATACTTCCAATAGTCTTTCTCTATTGTGGCCAATGTCTGCACCAGCAGCAGTTAAAAAATCAGCACTACCAGATTTACTAGAAATAGCTTTATTGCCATGTTTTGTTATTGAGGCGCCACCAGCAGCAGCAACAAATGAAGATGCTGTAGAGCAATTAAAGGTATGCAAACCAGTTCCACCTGTTCCACAGGTATCTATATGAGTACCATCGCCTATTTCAAACTTTAATGATTTTTTTTGCATTACTGATGCAGCAGCAGTTATCTCTGGTTCCTTTATACCTTTTTCATTCAGAGCAAGAAGGAAAGTTTCAATATCTCTATCTTCAACCTCTCCAGTCATAATACTTTCGACAACATGCTGCATTTCTTCAGACTGGAGATCTTTTTTATCTTTTAATTTTTTAAGAATATCTTTAATCATAGGGCTAAAAAGTTTTGAATAAGTTTCATTCCAAAATCTGTCTCTATAGATTCAGGATGGAATTGAACTCCATAAATAGGTTTATCTTTATGCTCGATTGCCATAATTATTTCAGGATTATCTTTTAGCACTCCTGTGATCTTTAATTTATCTGGCAAAGAGTCTTTTTCAATTATTAAACTATGATATCTCACTACAGAATAGGGACTATCAATACCTTTAAAAATATTTTTATTGTTGTGCTCAACTTCAGATAGCTTTCCATGAAATATTTCTGGAGCCTTAATAATATTGCCTCCAAATGCCGCACCAATTGCTTGATGTCCTAAACAAACTCCCAGCAAAGGTACTGATGAATTTTTAATTAGCTCAATAGAAATGCCTGCCTCATTTGGTGTGCAAGGACCTGGTGAGATAACTATTTTTTCTGGATTTAGATCATTTACTTGCTCTGATGTTATTTCATCATTTCTAACTACCAAAACTTCTTTTCCATTTTCACCAATGTAATGAACAAGGTTGTAAGTAAAGCTATCATAATTATCAATAACTAAAATCATGAGATCATCTCGATAGCATCTAAAAAAACTTTAGCTTTTTGTTCACATTCAAGCCATTCATTTTCTGGAATAGAATCAGCAACTATGCCAGCTCCAGCTCCTACATGAATAATATTATCTTTAATAACAGCTGTTCTTATAGCTATAGCAGTATCAATATTGCCATTCCAAGATATATATCCAATGGCTCCTCCATATATCCCCCTTGAGCTTGGTTCAAGCTCATTAATAATCTGCATTGCTCTTATTTTTGGTGCTCCAGACAAAGTGCCAGCAGGAAGTGTAGCTTTTAATGCATCTATGGCATCCAGGTCATCAGCAAGAATGCCCTTAACATTAGATACGATATGCATGACATGTGAATATTTTTCAATAATCATTTTATCTGTTACTTGAACTGAGCCCATCTTAGAAACTTTACCAACATCATTCCTGCCAAGATCAATTAACATCAAATGTTCTGCAATTTCTTTAGGGTCGTTTAATAAATCTTTCTCATTAGCTAAGTCTTCTTTGGTGTCTTTGCCTCTTTTTCTAGTTCCTGCAATAGGCCTTAGAGTAACTTTGTTTTCCTCTAGTCGAATCAAAATTTCAGGAGATGCCCCAACAATTTGGCACTCATCAAAATCCAAGAAGTACATATATGGAGATGGATTTAATAAACGTAATGCCTTATATAAATCAAAAGGATCTTTATTAAAATCTTTATAGAAGTCTTGAGCAAGAACAACCTGCATAACATCACCCTCTTCTATATATTTTTTTATGCTATTGACTGCATCAAGGTAATCTTCTTTTATAAAATTAGAATCAAAAGTCATCTCTCTAGAAGGAGTTTTAAAAGTATCTTCAGTATTTTTTTTACTGCTGCTCAAAAGTTTAATGATTTCATCAATAACATTTATGGATTCTTCATAAGAATACTTAGATGGGTCTGCATTAAAAATTACCTTAGTTGATTGATCAATGTTGTCATAAATAATCAGCTTTTCAGCCTTAACAAGAAAAATTTCAGGCATATGCTCTTTAAATTTTGAATCTTTATTTTCAAGATCTGCTATTCTCTTCTCAGCATACTTTGCGCTCTCATATGCAAAGAAGCCGACATGCCCACCATAAAATCTAGGTAAATCTGCAATATCGGGTGTCTTTTGACGACTTATTAAGTTTTGAATATCATCGAGTGGATTCAATGATTCATATATAGAAACTTCTGAATCAACCTTTAATTCAATCGTGCTTCCACATACCTTAATAGTATCTGTACAATCCATTCCAATAATTGAGTATTGCCCCCATTTATCGCCCCCCTCAACAGATTCAAGTAAAAATGTATTTGTCTTATCTGAAATTTGAGAATAAATAGTTAGCGGTGTTGCTGAATTTAAATGAATCTCCTTAGCAACTGGAATAATGCTAAATCCTTGATCTGTATATTGTTGAAATTCTTCTTTATTTATCATTTTGTAAAATCTTTTCTATAGCCAATATATCGCCTGAATTAATATTACTTCTTTCAAAGAATCCTTGATTTACCTCTAAAGCATAAATAGCAGGTTCATCAGAACATATTGATACTCTTGATAAGGGCTTCATATCTGAAATATTAATGATTTTACCTTTGGCATCTGCATATGCAACGCTTAATGGGATATAAGTATTCTTCATCCACATACACTGTATCTTTTCTGAATCCCATATAAATAACATTCCATGGTTTTGAGGGAGCGCATTTCGATACATAAGCCCTCTTCTTCTTTCTTTAGAACTATCAGCTATCTCTATTTTGTTTAAAAAACTATCTAAATTTATAGGATCAGATCCATGCAAGCTGGATACGAAAAGTATGGATAAGACTAAGTTAAACGATCTTCGAACGTAGTGTGTTGATTGTCTGCTCATAGTTATCCGTATTAAAGATTGCAGATCCTGCTACAAAAGTATCAGCTCCAGCTGCAGATGCTAGGCCAATAGTTTCATTATTGATTCCGCCATCAACTTCTAAGCGTATATCTTTTCCAGAGTCATTAATCATTTTTCTAACTGAGGTAATTTTTTCAAGAGAACTATGAATAAAAGACTGCCCTCCAAACCCAGGATTCACACTCATAATTAAAACTAAATCTAAATCATCAATAACATTTTCAAGAATATTTAATGGGGTTGCTGGGTTAAACACTAATCCTGCTTTACAGCCCTTATCCTTTATTGCATGAATTGATCTATGAACATGTTTTGAAGCCTCTGGATGGAAGCTAATTAAATCCGCCCCTGCCTTAATAAAACTCTGAGCGAGTTCATCAACTGGATCAACCATAAGATGAACATCAATAAACTCTTTGACTCCATAGTCTCTTAAAGATTTGCATACCATAGGGCCGATTGTGAGATTGGGCACATAGTGGTTATCCATTACATCGAAATGAATCCAGTCAGCACCAGCATTCAATACATTAACTACCTCATCTCCCAAGGTTGCAAAATTTGATGCTAATATTGATGGCGCAATAATGTAGTTTGAATCTTTCATGTTCTAATTTTCGTCTTTATAAACCTTATTAGCAAGTTCTAAGCGATCAACTGTGCCAGTATCTATCCATTTATTATTTATAATTTCAGCAGTGACGGATCGATTGTTGATAGATGAAATCATTACAGGATCCCATATGTTAAAAAACTCCTCTCGATGTCTATAATTATTAAGAATTGATGGATTTACTATAGAGATACCAGTCCAGGTAAAGTCATTAATTCCATTTCTTACAATTACAGTATCGCCATCCATAGAAAAATCACCATTGCTATTATGGTCAGGGTTACTGACGCCAACCAAGTGAGCAGATTTGATTTTTGTATTTAAATTTTTTATTTTTATGTCGTGACATATATCTGCATTTATTAGTAAAAAGGGATCCTTTCCAATGAGATCAAGTGCTTTCACAATACCCCCTCCAGTTCCAAGAGGCTTATCTTCATCAGAAAAACTAATTTTAGTAGATGGAAATTTCTTAGTTACATGATCTTTGATCATGCTTCCTAGATATGAAGTATTAATAATAAAGTCTTCATAACCCTCATCTAATAAACTCTGGATGTTTCTTTCGATCAAGCTTTTGCCTCCAACCTCTAACAATGGTTTTGGTTTTGTTTTTGTTAAGGGCATCATCCTCTTTCCATATCCTGCAGCAAGAATCATGACTTTCATATTTGATTTAGCCTTATTTGAAGCCTTTCTTGAACTTCTCCAGAAAGATAATCTTTTAGATCTTTAAAATTATTATCAGGAATGAGTTCTATAAAATTATTTAGGATGGTTTTTAAATCCTTTAATCTAAATGATCTGTTGGTATCTAAATAAATTTTACTTAACGTTCCAAGGATTCGCATGTTTCTTTGTATAGCGCCCCACCTAACCCATTCAAAGATAATATTTGAACCTAAATCAAATTTATGAAGCTCGCTATAATAATCAAGAGAGTTCATAACTGTTTTATCTGGATATCTTACGTAATGATCAATAAATATTCCTGCAAGATCAATTCCTACTGGCCCAGAACATAGATCTTGATGATCTACTATACAAATCTCTCCATCATCTAGAAGCATTAAATTTCTTCTTTCAAAATCAAAGTGACAATTCATCCATGGTTGATTTAATAATTCTTCAATAGCTTGTTTTTTTATATTTTCTAAGTCAGCATGCTTCTCTAATGATAGAAAATCATTAATAAAAATATTCTCAAACCTTGTCATTTGTTCTAATAAATTATCTTGATCTAATTTTGGAATTTGAGGAACGTTAGCTGTCTGGATTTTTACCAAAACAGCTATAGATTTATCTAATAACGATATATTTTCAGTTGCAAGTGGATCAAGGTCTATCAGAGAAGAATCGCCTAAGTCTTCTTGAATAGTAACTCCCAGCTTGGCATTTGAGTAAATAATATTAGGGCATCTAACGTTCTGCTCAATTAGAAACTTTGATACATGTTCAAACTTTAGGTGCGTGCCTAGACTTGGATTTAAATAACACAAAACAAAAGTTTTGCCTGACTTATTAGTAATTCTATAATATTCTCTACCGCTTGCCTCGAGCTTTAGCGGATTAACATTATTGACTTGAAAGCCGCATTCTTGAGCTATTTGTATTACTTCAGAGTCTATCAAGTTAGCTGTTTTTTACCTCATCAGGCAGAGGGGTATCATCTGGTACAAAGAAATCTGGCATCAGTTCGCCAAAAGGTACATTTGCATACTTTGTGAAATCTTTGACTCCAGCTGCATGAAGGACTAAATCATCTATACAAAAGTTTCCAGTAAATGATTTAGAATCTTTAGTTAAAATTTCATAGGCAGCATCAGCCATGATATGAACATTTCTTGATAGTCTCATAATCTCATCTCCACCAAGATGATTTTGAACAGCTGCAGTTGCAATTGCAGTTCGAGGCCATAACGCATTAACAGCTATACCTTTTTCTGCAAATTCAGCTGCCATCCCCAGAACACACATACTCATGGTGTACTTTGCCATTGTGTATGCAACGGTTCCAGAAAACCATTTAGAGCTCATATCTAGTGGTGGAGACAAGTTCAGAATATGTGGATTAGAGGATTTTAATAAATGAGGGAGGCAGTATTTACTTACCATATAAGTCCCTCTTCCATTAATCTGATGCATCAAATCATATCTTTTCATTTCTGTATCTGTGACGTTAGTCAATTGAATTGCTGATGCATTATTAATGCAAATATCTATCCCACCAAAGTGCTCTACAGCCTTGTTGATGGCATCACGAACGTTATCCTCATCTCTAATATCACACAAAACAGGTAGGGCATCACCACCAGCTTCTATAATTTCATCTGCTGCTGTATAAATAGTTCCGGGGAGTTTTGGATGGGGATCTGCAGTTTTAGCTGCAACAACTATTTTAGCTCCATCTTTGGCTGCTCTTTTTGCCATAGCCAAACCAATACCTCTGCTTCCGCCAGACATAAAAATAACTTTATCTTTTAAACTCATAATTTTTCCTTCTTTTTTAAAATTTTAGAACTTTTCCATATAGGGTCTTAAATCTAGCTCATGTGTCCATGCACTTCTGTGTTGAGAATGAACAAACCAATATGAATCTGCAATACTTTCAGGTGATAGGATACCGTCTTTTTCTTTAAGAGCATATGTATCCGGGAAAGTCTCTTTTATAAATGCAGTATCTATTGCACCATCTATAATGAAATGAGCAACATGAATACCTTGAGGTCCAAGTTCTCTGGCCATACTCTGGCTAAGCGCTCTTAGAGCAAATTTTGCACTTGCAAATGCTGCAAACCCAGAACCACCCCTTAATGAAGCCGTTGCACCTGTAAAGAAAATGCTCCCTGACTGTCTTTTTTTCATATATTTTACTGCTTCTCTTCCAGTTAAGAATCCACCAAATGCTGCCATTTCCCAAACTTTTTTGAAAACCCTTGAAGTAGTTTCTTCAATTGAAAAAAATACATTAGCTCCTGGATTAAAAATAACAACATCTATCGGAGCAATATTTTCTTCAACTTCTTTAAATAAATTAGCTATTGAGTCCTCATCACGAGCATCAACACCAAAACCCCTAGCCCATCCTCCAGAATCATTTATTTCATTTGCAAGTTCATTTACTTTTTCTAAGCTACCTGGTCTCCTTACTGGACATACTTTATATCCATGATTTGCAAACTTTTTTGTAAGAGCAGAGCCAGTAGCATCTCCAGCTCCTATAATTATTGCTGAATATTTTGAAAAATCTTTCATATGCGTGTTTAATTGTTTATATAACTTTACAAAATTGTAGGTACAAATGAAAGTAGACTTTATTTTTGATATAGCAAGCCCTAATGCATATTTCTGTCATCAATTAATCCCAGATTTTGAAGATAGGACTGGGGTTAAATTTAACTATATTCCTTGTTTGCTTGGCGGGATAATGAAACTATCAGGCAATCAGCCTCCTTTCGTTGCTTTTGCTGATATAAAAAATAAAAATGATTATCAATTAATTGAAATTGAGAGGTTCGTAAAACAACATAATCTTATCAAATATAAATTCAATTCTAATTTTCCAATGAATACCGTTCAGGTTCAAAGAGGTGCACTTGCAGCTCAAGAACTAGATATATTTGATGAATACTTGGAGTCAATGTTACGAGCAATGTGGGAAGAAAATAAAAATCTTTCAGATCTAGATGTGCTTCAAGCTACTCTGGTTGAAAATAATCTCGATGCAGAGTCAATTATTAAAATAGTTACCTCTCAAGAATGCAAGGATAAGCTAATTGCAAATACAAGTGATGCTGTTGAAAGGGGGGCTTTTGGTGTTCCAACTTTCTTCTTTAATGACCAAATATTTTTTGGCAAAGATCACCTTCATCAACTTGAAGAATATATTAATTCATCTCAGGGATAGAACTTTTTATAAAATACTCTTTCAAAGCTAAGAGGTATAAAATAAATCTATGAAGAGATCTTTTCTCATAATCAATGTTTGTGTGCTTTTAGCTTCAACAAACTTTGCATATAGCGATATAAATAAAGAATTCATTCTTTCGCCAGCTCCTGAATCTAATATAAATAGATGTTTAATTTATTCACCTATTATGGGTGTAGTAAAAGATGGTCAAGATCTAAAAATCAATTCAAATGAATTTGAGTTTACAGATGATCAGAAACTCATTTTGAAAGGAGATGTTGAATTAGATTTCCCTGAAGGCTTGTTGAGAGCAGATAAGGCAAATTTAGATAGAGAGAATGGAAAAATACAGTTTTTTAATAGAGGTGAAATTTTCTTAGAAGATTTTTACTTTGTTGCAGAAAATGGATTCTTCAATAAGGAAAATAGTGAATTGGCTCTATCTAATGGAACAGCATATCTCAATCAGAGGAACCTTATTTTCAATTTTAATAATCTTGATGGTCGTTTGGATGGAGTAATAAATTTAACAAACACATCAGTAACATCCTGTGCTGATGTGAATCAGGGCTGGGCTATAGAGGCAAAAAGAATAAATCTTGATACTCAATCACAAAGAGGTATGGCTTCAAATATAAGACTTAAGGTTATGGGAAAAACTATTCTTGCACTGCCTAAGCTTCCATTTGCAACTTCAAATGAAAGGATGACAGGCTTTCTTGAGCCCTCTCTATCTTTTTCATCAGATGGTGCGGATATAACCATCCCATATTATAAAGTTATATCACCCTCCTCTGATATTACGATTGCGCCAAGATTGATAGCAAAACGTGGGGAAGGTGTAGAAATAAATTTTAGATCGCTTCATGGAAAAAATAAAAATCTAAGAAATTTAGATCTTATATATTTCAATAAAGATAGTGAGTATGAAAAGGAAGGCTATGGAGATAGCTCTGCGAGATGGGCTTTCAATGTTTCAGATAGTTTTAGTTACAAATCTACTGAATTTGATTTAAATTGGTCAAAAGCTTCTGACAGTTTATTTTTAAGAGATATTCCAGGGGATATCACATCTATTGGATACCAAAGGATACAAAATTTAAGTCAGAATTTTTTAATATCTAAGCAGTTTAAGAATACTCATATCAAAATTGAGCATCAGGGCTATCAATCTTTAAATCCTATCTTAACCAATGGTTACAAAAGATCTCCATCAATAGAATTAAACTATTCAAATAAATTGGGTCCATTTATATTCAATGAGCTTATAAATATATCTTCATTTAAAGCAAATGACGTTCATGGTTATTTTGGCAATCAAGATATGTCAGGAAGCTATCAAAAAATTATTGAGGATCCTGCAGAGGGCTCTAGAATTTATTCTCAGTTATCTCTGCTTAATTATGCTCATCATAAAGGATTTTCAATCATTTCAAATTTTGGTATAAAAAGTATCACTTATGATTTAACAGATGCATCTTCTATAGACACTTCGGATGTTCATATCCCAAATGCATCTATAGATATAAGTTCAGCATTTTTAAGAAATGCTAAAAATGGCACGCATCAAATAGAGCCAAGGATTGTATTTGGTTACTCTGGATACAAGGATCAATCTAATAATCCAATATTTGATAGCGATGAAGTCTCTATGAATAATGAGTTATTTTCTAACTTCCGTTTTTCAGGGATGGATAGAATTGGTGATCAAAAATTTTATACTTTAAGTCTTAACTATAAAAAATTACAAATGGGAATGGAGAAGATATCTATATCTATCTCAAAAAAATATTTTATAGAAGATAGAAAAACATGGATACGTTCAATGAAATCTATGTCAATGAAAGATATGGAAATGGACAAAGGCCCAACAATAGTTATGGGAAAATGGATGCCAAATAAGAACACAATGCTTATGGCATACGGAGGTTATTTTAAAGAATCTAATAAGGTTCCACTTGGCGGTTTTACTCTAAAACATAATTTTAATAAAGGTTCTATTGGAGTTGCTAATAGATATAGGAGAATGTCGGGTGATTTTAATTACACTATGAATTACTCAGAGGTATTTGGTGATATTTATCTTAACTCTAAGTTTAAATTCATTGCAAAACTTAAACGTGATAATGAGATTAATAAAAATATAGAAAGTATTGTAGGTGTAGAGTATGAGAACTGCTGCTTTGCATTAAGAATAACAGGATCTGATAAAAATCTTTCAAGGTATAGTAATAAGGAGATTTACTATCCATATTTAGCAGAAGCATGGGATAATATTATTCAAATTGAAAACAAAGGTAGAGTAAATTTTGAGTTTGAACTCAAGGGCTTTAACTCATCCTCTAATAAAATAAATAGATTGCTAAATAATTCACTTTTTAATTACTAAATTTAATATGAAAAAAATATTTTTACCCGCATTTGCCCTTCTAATTCCTTCTTTATATTCTGCAATAGAGATACTAGATAGGGTTGCAGTCATCGTTGATGATGGCTTGATCATGGAATCTCAAATCAACAGCGATTTTGAAGAAATGACAATGAGATACGATCAACAGAATATTCCAAAACCGGCTGATAAAGAACTTTTAGAGCAAGTAACTGAGAGATTGATTATAGAAGAGCTTCAGCTTCAAATGGCTGACAGGGCTGGAATAAGAATAAGTGATTCTGAGCTTAACCAAACAATGGGAAGGGTCGCTGCTAATAATCAAATGGAACTACAAGATTTCATAGTCTCCTTAGAAAAAGAAGGAACTAGCTATGAGGATTTAAGAGAGCAAATTCGTAAAGAAATGATAATCCAAAGGATACAAAGAGGAAGAGTTCAATCAGAAATTGATATAACCGCTAAAGAGTTTGAAGCATTCTTAGCGACTGACGAGTCACTGATAGAGTTGGAACCTGAATTATTAGTAAAGCAGATACTTGTAAAAACTTTTAATGAGGCAAATTTAGCAATAGAAAGAATCAACGGAGGGGAAGATTTTTCTGAACTTGCTAAAGAGATTTCAATAAGCAGCAATGCCTCTACTGGCGGGCTTATGCCTCCGAGAAAAGCTGCTGATATGCCAAAATTATTCTCGGATGCCATTGATAATAAAAGTGTCGGTTATGTCAGTGAACCTTTAGAGAGCGGAGCAGGATTCCATGTACTAAAACTTGAAGAAAAAAGAGGTACTTTTGTAAGATATGAAGATCAGTGGTTTTCAAGACATATCTTATTAATGCCGTCAGCAATAAGAAGCGAAGAAGAAACTGAAAGAGAACTCAAAACCATAAGACAAAGGGTTATAGATGGAGAAAGTTTCGAATCGCTTGCCAAGGAATTTTCTGAGGATCCAGGGTCTTCTAAATTAGGTGGTGTATTGGATTGGCTTGGAAGAGGTGTGCTTGCTCCTGAGTTTGAAGAAACAATGATATCTTCAGAAATTGGAGTCCTATCTGAAGTTTTTCAAACTCAATTTGGTTTTCATTTTTTAGAAGTAATGGATAAAAGAAATCATGACATGACAAGAGAGTTAATTGAAGATCAGGCATATCAAGTTCTTTACTCCAGAAAATATGATGAACAACTTGAGAATACTTTGAGATCAATGCGCGCAGAAGCATTTGTTGAATTTAAAGATCTAGATTGAAAAAAATTATTTACTCTCCTGGAGAGCCATCAGGGATAGGACCTGATTTAATTATTCAGTTATGTTCTATGCCCTTTTGGGAAAAAATAAATGTCCCTGTTATTTGCTTGGCAGATAAAAACCTTATACAAGACAGAGCCTTAATTCTAAACAAAAAAATAAAAATAACTCTACTAAAAGACATTAATAATGTTAACTCAAATAAGCTTGGCGTTATTCAGGTTAAAGAAATATCTAAATGCAAAATTACAAAACCTGGCAAACTTTATAAGTCAAATGCAGCATATGTAATTAAAAATCTTGATTATGGTATTGATCAATCATTAGAGTTAAATACTAGCTTAGTAACAGGTCCGATTAGTAAAGAAAATATTATAACTATAAACAAAAACTTCTCAGGTCATACTGAATATATTCAAAAGAAAACTAATAGCAACGATGTGCTTATGTTGCTAGGTTCAAAAAAGCTTAGGGTTGCCATTGCAACTACACATGTGCCTTTAAAACAAGTTGCAAAGTTAATAACGAAGAAACTTATCATTAATAAAGCCACAATTCTTCATGATGAATTGATAAATAAATTTAAAATAAAGAATCCAAGAATAAAATTACTTGGTCTTAATCCTCATGCTGGAGAAGGTGGAAAAATAGGTACAGAAGAAAAAAATATTCTTGAGCCTGCTGTGGCTGAATTGAAAAGGAGGAATATTAATATCTCTATGCCGTTATCTGCTGATACAGCATTTACAAAAAAAATATTAAAAAGTACTGATGCATATCTTGGAATGTATCACGATCAAGTTCTGCCAGTAATTAAAGCACTGAGTTTTGGAAATACAATTAATATTACTCTAGGTGTTCCAATTATTAGGACCTCAGTAGACCATGGAGTTGCTTTGGATATTGCTGGAACCGGAATGTCTGATACATCTTCTCTTGAAGAGGCATTATTGGCTGCAAAAAGAATGATGTAATGGAAAAAAGAGATGTAAGAAGAAAGTTTGGGCAAAATTATTTGTCAGATCCCGCTATTATTTTTGAAATGGGGCAAGCAATAGCCCCCTACTCTGGAAATAAATTTTTAGAAGTTGGTCCTGGCTTGGGAGCTCTAACAAAAACTTTAAATCATCCAGGTATTAAAATTAAAGCCATTGATGTTGATAAAAGTAATATTGATTTTTTATCAAAAAACTTTCAAGGCCCTGCTGAGTTTGACCTTGTTCATGATGATATATTGAAAATATCTTTTAATTTTCTTGAAACTGGTAATTTTAGGATAGCTGGTAATCTTCCATACAATATTTCTACACAAATTATCTTAAAATTTATTCAATGGTCGAAATATATACAGGACATGCACTTCCTAGTTCAAAAAGAGGTAGCTGAAAAAATTACAGGAAATATTAAGACTAAAAATTGGGGAAAACTATCTATAAAAATCTCTACTTTTTTTAATACTGAAATATTATTTGATGTACCGCCTGAGTCTTTTGATATTAAACCAAAAGTTATGTCTAGCTTCATTAGAATGACGCCAAAAAAGAATGTGGAATTAGAACCAAAGTTAATTACAAATTTATACAAGGTTATAGATTTATCATTTTCATCTAGAAGAAAGAATATAAGGAATAATTTAAAGAAACAAAATTTTAATTGGGAAAAGCTTGATATTGATAACAACCTAAGGCCAGAAGAGCTATCGCTTGAGGATTATCTGAAGCTTGCTGAGTGTTTTAAAGAATAATGGCTCACTATGTTATTGGTGACGTTCAAGGATGCTATGCAGAGCTTGAGAAACTTGTTAATAAAATAAATTTTAATCCGGATAAAGATAAAATCATATTTGCAGGCGATCTTGTTAATAGAGGTACGCAGTCTTTAGAAGTTATGGAATTTTGTATAAAGTATAAAAATTCTGTGAAGGCAGTTCTTGGCAATCATGATTTCTACTTACTCTATCTTATTGAACACAAAAAAAAGAATAGATCATTAAGAAAAGTTCTAGAATCAGAAAACATTGAAAAATATCATAAATGGTTAAAAAAGTTACCCTTATTGCTTGAGATTAAAATAAAAAAGACAGATGAGGTTTTTTGGATATCGCATGCAGGCATACCTTTTATTTGGGACATTAGACTGGCTAAAAAATTATCTAAAGAAATCCAACTTGGAATGAGAGAAGACTCTTTTAGATTGTTAGAAAATATATGGGGTGATACTCCTAAAATATGGAACTCAAATCTTAAAGAATATAAGAGATCTAGGACTATTATTAATTACTTTACAAGAATGCGGTTTTTAGGAAAAGATGGATCTCTAAAGCTAAAAGCAAAAAAAAATAAAGAAGATAAGGTTCATATCCCTTGGTTTAAACAGACTGTAAATAATTTAAAAGATAATGAGTTCATAGTATTTGGCCACTGGGCCGCTCTTAAAGGAAAAACCAATTTAGAGAATATAATTGGATTAGATACAGGATGCGTTTGGGGAAATAAACTTACGGCGATAAGATTAGAAGATAGAAAAATATTTCAAGTTAAAAAATCATGAAAATATATGAGGTTGGTGGAGCTGTTCGAGATACACTCCTTGGAACTAAGCCCAATGATAAAGATTGGGTTGTGGTTGGGTCTTCTCCAGAAGAGATGACTGCGCTAGGTTTTAAACCAATCGGGAAGGACTTTCCAGTCTTCTTGCATCCAGAAACCAAAGAGGAATATGCTTTAGCAAGAACTGAAAGAAAAAGTGGTCATGGCTATCATGGGTTTAACTTCTATTTCGGTAAAGATGTAACGCTTGAAGAGGATCTTTCAAGAAGAGATTTCACTATTAATTCGATTGCTAAAGATGATAAAGGAAATTTTATTGATCCTTTTTCAGGTATTAATGATATTAAAAATAAAATTTTTAGGCATGTTTCTGATGCATTTTCAGAAGATCCGTTAAGGGCGATTAGGTTAGCAAGATTTAAAACCTACGACCATCTTAAAGACTTTACAATTCATTCAAAAACAGAAGAACTTCTGAGAAAAATAGTGAAGTCTAATGAGATTAAAACATTATCAGAAAACAGAATATGGACTGAAACTGAAAGAGCTCTGTCTTCAAATAATCCGAATATTTATTTTGATATCCTTCTTAGGTTTGAGATGCATATATTTCATTTTCCAGGCCTTGCAAAAACTAATTGTGACTCGTGCGATAGCCCTTTGGTAAGATGGGCAGAATTACAAATAAATAATAAATTTGCATTAGAGAACAACCTTCCAATTCCGAATAACTTTCAAAATGCCTTAGAAATTTTAAAGAAATTAGTAGTAATTGAAGACGAAGCCAATGATAAAAACATTTTAATGGTCTTACAAAAAATTAGATTTGAACAAAACGAAGACCTAATAAAAAAAATTGTATTACTTCCTCATCTTCAAAAAACTAAAGATTTAATTCTAAGATTATTAGAAGTAATAAAAAAAACTGACTTCTCAATATTGGCAAAGGTCTCAAAAGAGCATATTGAAGAAGAAAAGATTAAACTACTCAATCAAGTTATAAAAGAATCAAAATGAATAAAACAATTTTAATCACTGGGGCAGCAAAAAGAATTGGAAAAGAGATTGCTCTGACTTACTCTGAATTAGGATGGAATATTATTATTCATTACAATTCCTCAAAAAAGGATGCTGAAAAACTTGCAGAGAAAATTAATTCAAAAAATCCAAATACTGCAAAAATAATTCAAGCTAATTTAGATATAGATAGTGAAGTCTCAAAGCTTATAGATGAAAGTAAAAAACTTTTTGATACGATAGATATTCTTGTTAATAATGCATCTACCTTCTACCCTACTCCGATTGATAATATATCAAATGATCATTGGCAAAACCTAATAGGTTCTAATCTAAAAGGTCCTCTTTTTTTAATTCATGGGCTTAAAGATAAATTAAAAGAATCCAATGGCTCAATAATCAATATAACTGATACTAATTTGAGCAAGGGAGTTGCAAATTTCTCTATATACACTGCAGCTAAGGGGGGTTTAGAATCTATTACAAAAGGCTTGGCAAGAGAACTAGCTCCTGAGATTACTGTCAATGCAATTGCTCCTGGAGCAATGCTTGAACCGCCAGATGTAGAGTGGACTGAAGAACAAAAAGAAAAAGTTATTGCAAATATACCTTTAAAAAAAATGGGTTCTGAGAAGGATATTGCTCAAGCTGTGAAATTTGTTGCCGATGCAAAATATATAACAGGACAGATTATTAAAGTTGATGGAGGGAGATCATTGTAATGACGACTGATGCACAAAAATATGAACAAATATTTTCTGGAACTAAAGAGGTTGCTGAGAATTTAAAAATTGAGATTTCAAAATTACAACCATGGATTGATGCTCATGTTCCTGGCGCTGGATCAATCAAAACAATTGAGCAATTCAAAGGTGGTCAATCAAATCCAACATACAAGATTATTACTGATGGAAAAAACCTTGTATTAAGAAGAAAACCTCCAGGCAAGCTACTGCCATCAGCACATGCGGTTGATAGAGAATATAAAGTTATTACTGCTTTATATGAAACCGACGTGCCAGTGCCTAAAACATATGGATTGTGCACTGATGAAGATGTTGCTGGGACTGCGTTTTTTGTTATGGACTGTCTCGATGGTGATATATATTGGGATCCAATGTTGCCCTCTCTTTCAAAAGAGCAGCGTATTAAAGTCTATCAAAATAAAAATAAGACACTTGCCGCTCTTCACAGTGTTGATTATAAGAAAGTTGGCCTTGATGATTATGGCAAGCCTGGAAACTATGTTGCAAGGCAAGTCTCTAGATGGTCAAAACAATATGTAGCATCTGAAACTGACAACATTGAAGCTATGAATAACTTAATTGAGTGGTTGCCTAAAAATATTCCTGATGATGATGAGACTTCCATTGTTCATGGTGATTATCGTTTGGATAATATGATAATGAAGAACCAAGAAGTTATTGGAGTTCTTGATTGGGAACTTTCAACTTTAGGACATCCTGTAGCAGATTTTAGTTATCATTGTTTAACTTGGAGAACTGAACCGCTCTACTATGATTACGCAAAACTAAAAGAGCTTGGTGTACCCAATGAAATGGAATATCGTGATATGTATTCTGAAGCAACTGGAAAAGATATGTCAGCTAATTGGGAGTTTTATATGGCATTCAATATATTTAAAGTTGCTGCTATATGTCAGGGAATCTTAGGAAGAGTAAGAGATGGAACGGCTGCTAGCAAGCATGCTGAGGATAGAGGGATGAAAGTCTATCCTTTATCAGACGGAGCCTGGTCTATAGTTGAAAAGCATTTTAAATAAAAATTAAAGTAATTAATTTTTAGAGCAATTCCTTCAATGGCTCTGAAACAAAAGAATATTTTTCTATCTCATCACTTTCAAATAGTATTTCTTCATCTTCTATTTGAAGAACGATATCAATATCTAAAGTTCTTGCACTAAATTTAGGGGCAGCTCTATTTCTTCCTGCCTCATCTTCAATATCTTTTAATTTTTTATTTAGTTCTTCAAAAGATAGTTCAGTATCTCCGGATGCAACAAGATTTAAAAAGTCATCGCCTTCGAACCCTTCTGCTTTAGTCTGATGCACTGATGAGTATTCACTGTTATCTAATATTTTTTGGAGTTTTTCTATAGCTAGAATAATATTAGCTTCAGCATTTATGTTGCTGCCCAAGGAGAGATAGAACTTCATTATCTATGAATCACTAGACCAACGTCTTTAGCACCTCTAAGGGCGCCTGGCTTTGATACTCTTAACTTAATTGACTCTACTTGGTATTCATCTTTTACAAGTGCTGCTATGCCCTCAGCAAGAGATTCTTGAAGTTGGAAGGAGGACTCTTCAACAAATTTTATTACGCCCTTGCAGATTGCTTTATAGTCGATGGTGTCCTCTATCGAGTCAGTTGCTGCAGCTTTTTTACAATCAAAAGGAAACTCCATATCAATAGATACTTCTTGTTTCACTTTTCTTTCCCAATCAAATATCCCAATAATGGTTTCAACCCGTAAGTCTTTTATATAAATAATATCTTTCATTATGATAGCTCGCTTAGTGGCCATCTAGCTCTTACTGATGAACCACTAATATCAATTTTATCAGAAGATCTTAAAGATCCAACAAAGGCAATCATTGCTGCATTATCACCACAATATTTTAGTGATGGGTAATAAACTTTGATATCAAGAGTATTCTCTAGTTCTTTTATTGCAGACCTAAGAGCTTTATTGGCGGCTACTCCACCAGCTATTATGACTTCTGATCTGCCAGAGAGATTAACAGCTTTTTTTATTTTCTTTGTTAAAACATCAATTACTGCCTGTTGAAATGAAGCAGCAATATCAGCTTTTACTTGATCTGTAAGATTTTCTATATCTCTGACTGTATACAGTACTGATGTTTTTAGTCCACTAAAGCTTAGATCAAGATTGTCACTATGCATCATAGGTCTAGGGAAGTCGTAAGCTCTAGGATCACCATTTAACGCTAATTTTTCTATATGTGGGCCGCCTGGGTAAGGTAGACCAAGCAATTTACCAACCTTATCAAAGGCTTCACCTACTGCATCATCCTGAGATTGACCAAGTATCTTATAATTGCCTCTATCTTTAACATCTACAATCATGCTGTGACCACCACTAACTAATAAACAAATATAAGGAACTACTATCTCAGGGAATTCCATCACAGGAGACATTAAGTGACCTTCTAAGTGATTAATTGGAATAAGAGGAATGTCTAAAGCACTTGAGATACCCTGAGCAAAGCTCTCGCCTATTAACAAGGCGCCCAATAACCCAGGGCCTGAGGTATATGCAACTTGGTCAATTGATTTTAAATCAATATCTTTAATTGCTTCTTTTAAAACAGATATTATTTTTACACAATGATCTCTAGAGGCTAGTTCAGGAACTACTCCTCCATATTCAGCATGCATATTTATCTGACTGAAGACAGATTCGCCAATAATACCTTGCTCAGTATCATATACAGCTACTGCCGTCTCGTCACATGATGTTTCTATTCCTAAAGTTTTCATAAAAATGTTTTGCAAAAATTGTAATTACAGCCTACACTACGCGACTAATTATGCCTTCAATTATAATAAAAGAAACAGAACATTTTGACATTGGTCTAAGAAAGTTCAAACGCGCCTGTGAAAAAGCAGCAATTGTTCCTGAGATAAGAGCAAGAGAATTTTATGAAAAGCCAACTGAAAAAAGAAAGCGTCTAATGGCAGCTGCTGTTAAGCGTGCAAGAAAATCAAACAGAAAGTATTCTTTCCCAAGACAAAGATCCTACAGATAACCTTGTCCCTTCTTTCAGAAATCCAGTCAGACCTCAAGCAATCAATGCTTAATAAAGATGAGTTAACTCGTGATACGTTGCGCATGTTTAAATCTGAAGTTCAAAAATTTGAAATAGATAATAGGGATACGGTCGATGATGCTAAGGCTTTGCAAATTATCAATAAGATGATTAAACAAAGAAAGGATTCCATAGCTCAATTTACCGATGGGGGCAGAGCTGATCTTGCTGAAAAAGAACAACTAGAAGTTGATGTCCTCTCAAAATATAAACCAACACAACTTAGTGACACAGAAATTGCTACCAAGGTTACTGCAGCAATTGCTGAATCTGGTGCAGCTACTATGCAAGACATAGGAAAGGTTATGGGGATTCTTAAGACATCTATTGAAGCAGGAACTGCAGATATGGGTGTTGTAAGTAAAATTGTTAAAGAGCAATTAAGTTAAATACTGATATAGGGTCATCGTGCCCTTAGGAAAAAATATGGAAAGAAGTAACGATAGAAAGCCTAATGAGCTTAGAGAAATTACAATTGAACCAAATGTTAATGTCCATGCCGAAGGCTCGGTTCTAGTATCATTTGGTAATACAAAGGTTATTTGTACTGCATCTATAGATACTAATGTACCTAGATGGATGAGAGGGAGCGACGAGGGTTGGGTAACTGCTGAATATGGAATGCTTCCTAGATCAACAAATGAAAGAATGGGCAGAGAAGCTGCAAGGGGCAAGCAAAGTGGAAGAACTCAAGAAATTCAAAGACTTATAGGAAGATCTTTAAGACAAGCTGTAAATTTAAAATATATTAAAGGCAAAACTATCAATATTGATTGTGATGTGATCCAGGCTGATGGTGGAACTAGAACAGCTTCTATTACTGGTGGGTGTGTCGCATTGTTTTTAGCTTTGCAAAATCATCATGATGATCATAGAGCCATCAGAACACATGTTGCTGCAGTTTCACTTGGAATACTCGATGGTCAAGTTGCGCTTGATTTAGATTACAAAGAAGATAGCAGTGCCGAAGTTGATTTGAATCTGGTTATGACCGATAGTTCAGAAGTAATCGAAATACAAGGAACTGGTGAAGAAGCGCCATTCAACAGAGAGCAGCTTGATGGTATGCTTGATATTGGAAGTGCTGCTATTGCAGATATTATTCAAAAACAAAAGGCCTGTTTAAAATAAGTGAAGGATTACCAAAAAATATTTTTAAATCTTGCATTGGATGTTAAAGCATTAGAGTTTGGTACTTTTACTCTTAAATCAGGCAGAACAAGTCCCTACTTCTTTAATGCAGCCAAAATGCTTTCAGGTAACCTATCAGAGTTAGCTAAGTGCTATATTGAGGCAATAAATGATGCTGAAATAGATTTTGATAGTATCTATGGTCCTGCATATAAAGGTATATTCCTGGGATCAATTGTTGCCTTACTTCTAAGTCAGGAAGGTAAGCATTATCCTCTATCGTTTGATAGAAAAGAGCTTAAAGACCATGGAGAGGGTGGAAATATTATCGGTGCTAATCCTCATGGAAATGTAATGATTATTGATGATGTCCTTTCTGCTGGAACTGCTGCAAGACAATCAATTGAATTAATAAAAAATACTGGTGCAGTGCCAAAGGTATTTGTTGTGGGCTTGGATAGGCAAGAAAAAGGCTCAACAGAGCAATCTGCTTGCTCTGAATTACAAAATGATTTTGACATTACTGTGAAATCAATAGTAAATCTTGATACCTTAATATCATTTACAGAAAATGATTCTGACTATGCTCAGTATTTAGAAGATCTTAGAGCCTATAGAGAGCATTGGGGAGCGTAAATGTTTTCTGGAATTGTTTCAGCCAAGGCCAAAGTTTCTAAAGTTAAAAAATTTGATGATTACTTGTCAGTGGAAATATCTACACCCAAAGGATTTAACAAGAATCTAAAAAGAGGTGCTAGCATTTCTGTCAACGGGGTTTGTCTAACCTCAAAAGATAGTGGCTCTAAATTATTAAAATTTGACGTGATTGAAGAAACTCTTGATAGAACAAATCTCAAAAATATTACGAAAGGAGATATGGTTAATCTTGAAAGATCCATCAAAGCTTCAACAGAGATTGGCGGACACTTAATGTCGGGACACATTCACTTTTCGGGTAAAGTAAAAAAAATTGTGGATAAAAAAAATACTAGGGATATGCAAATCACTTTAGCTAAGAAATATGCTGACTATGTAATGGAGAAAGGATATATAGGCATAAATGGTTGCAGCTTAACAATTGGGAAAGTTAATGCAGGTGATTTTAATATCCACCTAATACCAGAAACATTGGATATCACTAACTTAGGTCAATTATTAAAGGGCAGTCTAGTAAATATAGAGATAGATCAAAACACAATAACTGTAGTCAATACTGTGAAGAAGACTTTAGCTACTAAGGTATCTGGCTAATACTGCCATTCGTATAGCTACACCATTTGCAATCTGGTTTCTTATAACTGAATTATCAGATTGATAAACACTTTCTGATATTTCAATATAATTTACAGGGCCTGGGTGCATCACAATAACATCGCCTCTAGCTTGCTCTACTCTCTCAGAAGTCAATTCATAGGCATGTTTATAATCGTCAAGATCGAGATTCAGCTCCTCTTCGAATCGCTCATACTGAATTCTCAAAGTAATAATCACGTCAGCATCTTGAATAGCTAGATCTAGGTCTGGCTCATATTTACCCAAGGCTGGATCTAAATATTTAGAGCACATGCTTGGATGACCACAGAATGTTAATGAATTGAAAGAAAAGTTAGATATTCCCTCAACAAAAGAGGATGTGACACGAGAATGATCTAGATCTCCAACAATAACAATATTTAAATCATCTATTGACCCTTTGCTATCAATGATTGTCATTAGATCAATTAAAGCTTGTGTTGGATGAGATATAGAGCCTTCTCCACCATTGATAAAAACCATTTCAGGCATGTATTCTTCTAGTTCGCGAATGACTGAATCTGGATGTCTAAGAACGCATAAATCAACTCCCATTAAACCAAGAGCATCAACTGTCTCATAAATTGATTCTCCTTTTTCAATTGAAGAACTTGAGGCATCAAATCCAACTACGCTGCACCCAAGATTCTTAGCAGCAATCTCAAATGATGATTTGGTTCTTGTACTAGGTTCACAAAAAACATTTGCCACTGTCTTATCTGGAAACAAATTTTCTTTCTTAAAAGAACCATCGTCATTTTTAAAATTCTGAGCGAACTTTATGAGATCCAATATCTCTTGTTTAGATAAATCATTTATTGATAAAAGACTTTTATTCATCTAGTACAACCACTGCATCCATTTCTACATTTACTCCAAGAGGAAGCCCTGAAACCTCAACAGTTGCTCTAGCGGGATAAGGAGACTCAAAGTGGCTCTCCATGGCATTGTTAACAATAGAAAAGTCACTCATATCTGTTATATATATAGTTAATTTAACAATATTAGACAGATTCGTATTTGCAGCTTCACATATGGCGCTTAGGTTCTTAATCACTTGCTCTGCTTGTTCTTCAATAGAGGAATTCATTAAATCCCCAGTGGAAGGGTTTAGTGCTACTTGACCAGAAACAAATAGAAAACCACCCGACTTGACAGCCTGTGAGTATGGTCCAATAGCCTTTGGAGCATTTTCTGTAAAAATTATTTCTTTAGTCATCAGATTTATCTCTCTGTAAAATGTTGGTTTTGTTAAAAATAGAATTGTACATAATTAAAGACATTTAGGTCCTATTATTTATCATTAATGTCCCTTACGCAGCTGGCAGTAAATTTCTTGGATCGCACCTTAGACATAATTCTTTTAAGTTCATCAAGATTTTCAATATTTGCTTCTATAGAAAACTCAGAAAACTTTTTATCAACTGCTTTAGTATTGACTTGCTCAATATTCATTCCAGATTTAGCAAATATAGAAACAATATCTGATAAAACTCCTACTTTATTTTCTGTTGTAATCTTAAGCAACACTAAGTACAAATGAGCTTTTTTAGAAGCTTCCCAGTATGCAGAAAAATATCTAGGGTCTTTATTAATATAAGGTGCTACCTGCTTGCATCTCTGATGATGAACCACTATTCCTCTTTCTGTATCAGAGTGGGCAATTACAGGGTCTCCTTGAATTGGATGACAGCACTTTGCAAATACTACTGAAACTCCTTCAATATGATTGTCTATAATTGCAACAGTTCTTATTTCAGAAACTTCTTTTTCTTTTCTAATTTGTAATCCTGAATAAAAACGCTCAGCAACAATATTTCCAGTACGCTTACCCGATCCAAGATCAGTTAAGAGTTTATTTAATGTTGTTACGCCTATTGAATCGAGAACTCTTTTTAATGTACTTCCTCTGTAATCTTCTAAGGACTTTCCTGATCTTTTTAACTCTGATTCCAGCATTAATTTTCCAGCTTTTCTTGCAGAAGAATTCTTTTGATTTCTCAGTCTTGAGCGAATACCACTTCTTGCCTTGCTTGTTACAACAAAGTTAAGCCAAGCAGGATCTGCGTCTACTGGATATTGAGATGTAATAATCTCTACTGTTTGTCCACTTTCAAGCTCGACATTTAGAGGGGCCTCCCTTCTATTTACCTTGCATCCAATTATGCTATTTCCAAGTCCAGTATGAACCTCATAAGCAAAATCAATAGGTGTTGCTCCAGTTTTAATTGCATACACATGACCTTTAGGTGAAAACAAATAAACCTCATTAGGTTCTAAGTCTTTTTTGATTGATTCAGCAAATTCAATTGAGCTAGTAGATTTTTTTTGAAGATCAATTAAGCCTGACAGCCACTTACTTGCTCGTAATTCTGGTCCTCTTTTGCCATCATTGGTTTTATAGCTCCAATGAGCAGCTATCCCCATATTAGCAGTAGCCCACATACTTCTTGTTTGTATTTGAACTTCTATTGGGAAAGCATTTAAGGCTAATAAACTTGTATGGAGAGCTTGATAACCATTTATTTTGGGTATGGCTATGTAGTCCTTAAATTTATTTTCAATTGGTGAAAAATAATTATGAATAATGCCTAGAGCTCTGTAGCAGTCATCTACATTATCAACAAGAATCCTGAACCCATAAACATCTAAAATTTCAGAAAATGGTTTATGTTTTTTCTTAATCTTATTATAAATACTGTAAATATTTTTTTCTCGTCCTTTAACAGCTGCATTCTCTATGTCATTTGATTTCAAATGACTCTTAAGTTCTTTCCTTATTTTTTCAACAATCTTTTTCCTGCCCCCACTTGAACTATCTATAGCATTCTCAAGCATTTTAGCCCTCATTGGATGAATACATCTGAATGAAAGATCTTCTAATTCTGCTCTTAAATCCTGCATTCCAATTCTTAATGCTAGTGGGCCATAAACCTCTAATGTTTCTCTTGCTTTTTGAATTTGCTTGAACCTTGGAACGTGCTCAATTGTTCTCATGTTATGAAGGCGATCACATAATTTTACTAGAATGACTCTGACATCATTAGCCATTGCTAAGGCCATCTTTTGCAGATTATTTGCATTTCGCTCTGCTTTGTTTTGCATATCTAAATTACTTAATTTACTAACGCCATCAACAATATTTGCAACATCTTCTCCAAAATATTTGGATAAATTATTTTTTTGTATATTGCAGTCCTCTAATACATCATGCATGAGAGCTGCACATATTGAATCTGGTCCAACTTTTAGACCTAGCATTATTTTTGATACTTCTATCGGATGTGAAATGTAATCTGAGCCGTCTTTCCTCTTTTGGCCCTGGTGTGCATAAAACGCAAATGTATATGCCTTCTGAACTTTTTTGATATCTTTATAGGAAAGATAGGATTTGGCTTCTTTAAACATAGATACAGGAAGTTTAATAACTTCTGTATCTGTAAAATTTATTAATGCGTTGTTGGGTAGAGCTGTTTCAGTCAAATTAGCCCTCCAAATTATTTAACCAGTTGTTTCTGTTTCTTCATTTCCTGGTGTTGAAAATTCATCAAGCAATAGATCTTCTTCTAAGGTTCTATCTAAAGTCTCTTTATCTAGAAGCCCTGCTTCAATCTCTCTTAATGCAACAAGAGTTGGCTTATCATTATCCCATTCAACAAGAGGGTCTCTACTTGTAGTTGCAAGCTGTCTAGCTCTTTTAGAGGCCATAATTATTAAATCAAACCTACTTGGTATTATTTGTAAACAATCCTCTACTGTAATTCTAGCCATATTATTTCTCCTGGGTCGTGTATTCTAATTGGTATTTACCCATTAAGACAGTAAATTTTGTAAGATCTTTGCACTTTTTTCATTTTCAGACTCAGCATAATCATTGTTATAGATTATAGATAAGAGGTTATTTAATGCATCCTCAAAAGCATCATTAAGAACTCTATAATCAAAATCTTTTGCATATGTTAATTCATTTTTAGCATTTTCTAGCCTTCTTTGTATAACGTCATTGGAATCTAAACCTCTTGTATTTAACCTATTTTGAAGTTCTTTTATGCTTGGAGGTATTATAAAAATTGATGTGCTATCAATGCCTGCGTCTTTAATCTGCATAAATCCTTGAACATCTATATCAAGGATAATATTAATGCCCTTCTCTATCCTTTCATTTATATAAGACCTCAGAGTTCCGTATTGGTGATGATAATGAACAGTCGCGTGCTCCACGAATTCATTTTTTAATTTTAATGAATCGAACTCCTCATCAGAAATAAAAAAATAGTCTTTACCATTTTCTTCGCCATGTCTTGGCTCTCTAGTTGTTGCAGATATTGAAAGCTCAATATTCTCATTAGAGTCTATAATAGACTTAATTAAAGAAGACTTGCCAGCACCTGATGGTGCGGAGATTACAATTAGTTTTCCTTTTTGATTATTCAATATTCTGTGCCTGTTCCCTCATTTCCTCAACTGAAAGTTTCATGTCTAATGCCAATTCTTTATATGATGGCTCATCAAGCTTTACTGATAATGTACTTGTTTCTCTAAATAGCTCTTGAAGAACAAAATCAATTTTCTTACCACTGGTTTTTTTTGATGTTAGCTCTTCTTTTAATGAATTAGAGTGGAAATTTATTCTTTCAACTTCCTCGGCAACATCATGTTTCAAAACAAGCAAAGCAACCTCTTGCTCTAATCTACTTTTATCAAGGCTTAAAGACAACTTAGCAATTTTATTTATTAAATTGTCATATCTTTTCTTTACAAGCTTTCTATTTACAGTTGAAAGCTTTAAAGCATTCTTTTCAATAAGATTTATTTTCTTAAGAAACAGTTTTTCAATTTTTGATCCTTCTATAATCCTATCATCAAGGAGATTATTTAAAGATTCTGTAAATACTTTCTTAACTAAACTAAGTTTGATATTTGTTTTTTGTTCAACGCCAATTATTCCAGGCATATCTTTAATATCTTTAAAGCTTAGATTCTCAGACTTTATGTCTTTGATATCCTTTATTGTTTTTAATAGATTATTGAGTGATGCGCGATTTACAGTATATTTATTCTCTATTGGAAATTTTAATTTGAATCTCACATCGACACTTCCACGTTGCATTTTCTTTGATGCTAAATCTCTTACATACACATCAAGCTCACTATTTAAGTCATTTGGTTTTGTAGAGATTTCAAGAAATCTATGATTTACAGTCTTAATTTCACAATAAATCTCAACCTTTTTATCTAAGTAGCTTGAAGATCCAAACCCTGTCATGCTTTTTGTCATAGTTTATTGTATTTCGCTTAAGTATTTTGTTCTAGGCTTAAAAATCAAATGAAAAGCCTAATTCTTTTAATTTTATGTTTGAGATGCATCTTTTCGATGAATCCATGGTTATATCTTCTGAGCAATGAATGATATTATTTTTTGTCTCAATTATAGGAGTGGGTTTATTGATAAGAAAATCTATTATTTTTGCTGCGCTGTTTCTGTTGAGCCTATTAAAAGAATGTTTTTTAGAGGTATCAGAATAAAGTCCTGAAAACCTTAAAATAGTTAGTTTAGCTTTATAACAATCCCTTAGAGATGACTCATAATCTTTTATTATCTTTCCTCTGAAATCACCTGGAATGGGCTCTGTATCTTCTGTTAAGTTGCCAGTTTGATCTTCGCCAAATACACGAGTTGATGATATTGCAATAATATTGTTATAAGTAATAAATTTAAGTGCATCATTAATATTTTTTATAGATGTTAAAAAACCATCTACATAACCACTTTCTGACATTTCACTTGGCTTAGGTATCACAATTACAAAATCAAAATTAATATCTTTAATAGGAAATGGCTTAGATAAAAGCCAATCCCAAGAAAAATGATTCACACCCTCTTCTTTAACTATGCCTCTGCTTAAGGCATAAATATTAATATCTTGATTACAATGCGCTCTTAATCTTCGACCAATATCACCGTAGCCTATTATTAGGATATTTTTCTTCACGATTTAATTTAACATATGATCCAGAGAATTAACCCTGGATCATAAGAATTTGAAAGTACTTTTATATACTTAAAAGAGGAGCTATAACTAAACTGACAATAGCCATAACATTAATTAATATGTTCATTGCTGGACCAGAGGTATCCTTAAAAGGATCTCCTACAGTATCTCCAACAACAACAGCAGCATGAGTATCTGAACCCTTGCCACCAAGATTTCCTTTTTCAACATATTTCTTAGCGTTATCCCATGCCCCACCAGCGTTTGCCATCATTAAGGCCAAAGATACACACCCCAGAAGACCACCAGCAAGCATTCCACCAAGAGCTTCGGCGCCAAGGACAAAACCAACTAATGCAGGCATACCTACAGCAATAACCCCAGGAAGTAACATTTTCTTTAAAGAAGCCTGAGTTGCTATTTCAACACATTTTTCAGAATCTGGATCTGCGGTTCCTTCCATCAATCCATCAATTTCTTTAAATTGTCTTCTTATTTCATTAATCATTTCGAATGCTGCATCACCAACGGCTTTCATTGTGATAGATGCAATAGCAAATGGGATACAGCCGCCAATAAACATTCCAACAAGAACAATTGGTTTTGTAAGTGCTAAAGAGAAGTCTGGGTTATTTAAAGATACAACAGCAGAGAAGGCTGAAATAATTGCAAGCGCAGCCAAAGCAGCAGCACCAATAGCAAAACCTTTACCAATTGCTGCAGTAGTATTACCCAGCTCATCTAATGAGTCTGTAATATCTCTAACTTCCTTACCCATCCCTGACATTTCTGCAATTCCACCTGCATTGTCTGCAACAGGTCCATATGCATCAATTGCCATAGTGATACCAACTGTCGACAACATTCCAACAGCTGCAATACCTACACCGTAAACACCTGAAAGCCCTGTAGAAACAAAAATTATTGAGGCAAGAATCACGATAGGAATAACAACAGATTCCATTCCTACTGCAAGACCAGAAATCATAACTGTAGCTGAACCAGTCTCTCCTGACTCTGCAATACTTCTAACAGGTTTGTTTTCAGAATCTGTATAGTATTCAGTTATTAAGCCGATTAAAACTCCACCAACAGCACCAGCGATAACACACCACCAAACTGCAGTTGATACACCAGGAAGTGAATCAATTAGAACCCATGCAAAGCCCACAAATATAACTGGTGCTAGCATTGTTCCTGATCTTAAAGCACTTGCAGGCGCTTTTGCTGATTGAAGTTTCACTATTATGATTCCTATGATTGAGGCAATTAATCCAACAGAGGCAAGCAATAAAGGAAGCATCATCATATCTTGAGATCCCAAGGTGTATGCAATAGCAATAGATGCAATCATAGAACCGCAATATGATTCAAAGATATCAGAGCCCATTCCAGCTACATCACCAACATTGTCTCCAACATTATCAGCAATAACACCAGGGTTTCTTGGATCATCTTCAGGAATACCAGCCTCAATTTTGCCAACTAAATCAGCACCAACATCAGCACTTTTTGTGAAGATGCCTCCACCAACTCTTGAGAATAAAGCAACAACAGATGCTCCCATTCCAAAACCTTCTAATGCATGAACATGTCCATCGCTAAAAAAGAAATATAATCCACCAAGGCCAATTAGACCAAGAGATGCTACGCAAAGCCCCATTACCGAACCACCATAAAATGAAACTGATAAAGCTGCGGGAGCGCCATCTTGCTGAGCAGCAGTTGCTGTTCTAACATTTGCTTTAGTGGCGGCATACATGCCTATGAAACCAGCTAAAGAGGAAGCTGCCGCACCAGTAATAACTGCAATTGCAGAATGAACACCCAAAGCTATGTAAACCAATACAACTAAAACAGCCATAAAAGCTAATAGATACTTATATTCAGTTTTCATAAACGCTAGTGCGCCATTGTGGATTTGATCACCAATTTTTTTGACTTTATCTTGGCCATCTGGATATTTCATTACTAGTCTGTAAACTACAAGTGCAGCTACCATGCCGACCAAACCTAGTAATGGTGGAATTAATAAAACATTCATACGGAACCCCTTTTTTTAAAAAAGCATTCTATCAAATTATTGTAAAAAAGACCTATTTAAATACTATTTATTGTAAATATTTTTATCAAGTAGGCCTTCAGAATTTGCCACAATACATGCAACTGCCGCATCGCCAGTAACATTTACAGATGTTCTTAACATGTCCAAGATTCTATCTACTGCTAATATTATTCCTATTGCTTCCAAAGGAAGGCCAAATTGTTGCAATATTATTACTAACGTTATGGTCCCAGCCGAAGGAACTGCAGCAGTTCCAATCGAGGTTACAACAGCCAAAATAACAACCTGAATATATTGAATAAGAGATAGATCAATTCCAGACATTTGAGCAATAAATACTGTAGCCATCCCCTGCATAATTGCAGTTCCATCCATATTTATGGTTGCTCCAACTGGTATAACGAATGATGCAACATTTTTATTAACGCCAAGATTATCCTGAACTGTTTTTAGGGTTACAGGAATAGTTGCTGCGCTTGATGATGTTGAAAAAGCAAAAATAGCCACTTCTCTCATTTTTTTATAAAAAGTTGTTAGGCTTAGATTTGTAAATATTTTAAGAATTAAAGAATAAGTGACAACCGCATGAATAAATAAGACTGCTATTAATAAAGCAACATATTTAAAAGCTTCTTGGAAAATATCTAACCCATCAGCAATGACAAACTTTCCTATTAAACAAAATACACCAATAGGTGCGAATGCAATAATCATTATTACAAGCTGCATGAAAACAGTATTAAGCTTTTCAAAAGACTCACTAAAATTATTAGTTAAATGATTTGTTTTATTTAAAGCTAGGCCAAATAAAATACTAAAAAATACAACAGCAAGCATTTGGTTGTTAGCCATGGCCTCAATAATATTTGAAGGGAAAATATCAAGAACAGTCTCATAGATGCCTTGACCCTGAGGCAGTTTTTCTGGAGGCGCTATATTAGAAGAATATCCAGATCCAGGTTTAAAAATAGAACCTACAATTAAAGATAGAGAAACTGCAATTGCAGTAGTAGATAAATACAAGGCAACAGTCTTAAAAGTTATATTCCCAAGACTAGTCATATTTGTTAATGATGAAATTCCTGAAACAAGTGAAAAGAAGACCAAGGGAACAATAAGAAGTTTCAGTAAATTCACAAATATAGAGCTGCCTAAATTAAATATATAAGTTTCTATAAATTGTTTAATCCCAGATGGAAGAAAATTTGTATAAAAAAGAATTGCGCCAACTACAAAACCTATAAACATTCCAAGAAGAATATTTCTTGTTAAATTCTTAGGCGCGTCAATCATTAGATTTCTATCATATCAAAATCTTCCTTCCCAACACCACATTCTGGACATAACCAATCATCAGGCACATCATCCCAAGCTGTTCCTGGCTCTATTCCATCATCCGGCCAACCTAATTCTTCATCATAAATTAAGCCACACACTATGCATTCCCACTTTTTAAATTCCATAATTTGTTAAATGTTATAAATATTAATAAAAAAACTTGCGAGTATAATATCAGAATTATAAAACATGACTATGCAGCTTAAACAAATTTCATCATGGAAAACATTTGATAGCATCCATAAGGATGTGAAGGATGAATACGTTAAGTCTTGGCTTCTTGAAAAAGGTCCAATTACAAACAGAATAAGTATTAATAATAGTTTTAATCTAGAGTTATTGAGCGATGCTATTTCAAATGTTCTAGAGCAAGATCAATTATTCCTTGGCTCCTTATCAAAAGAATTTAAAGTTAGAGAAGTCATTCTTCATGGAGATGGCATTCCAATGGTATTTGCTAGAACTATAATTCCCTTAATAACCATTCAGGATGGTTTAGCTGAATTGGGTGAATTGGGACAGAGACCTCTAGGAGATATTTTATTTGAAAAAAAAATATTTAAGAAAAAAGATTCTGTATATTCATCATTTGAATTTAAGAAAAATATTTTTTGGGGAAGAAAAATAAAATACTTAGTAAATAAACAACCATTCTCAGTAATGGAGGTTTTTCTTTTCAAGAATGAAGACTAAAATAATAAGCTACATCAGACTTGCTAGGCTTGATAAGCCAATTGGTATTTATCTTTTATTATGGCCTGCATTGCTTGGTCTTCTGCTTGGAACGATTGCTGAGGGATATATTGATTTTGAAAATATACTTATTGTTGTAATTGGTTCAGTCTTAGTAAGATCATGTGGCTGTGTTATAAATGATATCAGCGACCACGACTTTGACAGGTTAGTAGAAAGAACAAAAAATAGACCACTTGCATCACGAGAAATTTCAGTGAAAGGTGCATGGATCTTTTTTTCTTTTTTATCTTTGGCCTCACTAAGCTTACTCTTGATCACTCCCCCGCTAACTATAAAACTAGCATTATTCTTTTCACTTCTAATTCTTTTTTATCCATTGGCTAAGAGATTTTTAAAAGCTCCTCAACTTATCCTTGGTATAACATTTGGTTCGAGCTCATTAATATCGTATTCGCTTCAATCTGCATCATATACACCATCAATAATTGTTTTATATTTTGGTCTTATAGCCTGGATAGTTAGCTTCGATACTTTCTATGCTCTTGAGGACATTGATGATGATAGGAAGATTGGTATTAACTCTACTCCTCTTTTGTGGGGTGAAAAGGCCACAACGATTGCTAACTTTTTACATATAATTTTTTTATTTACCCTTTCACTAATTGCATACATAAATTCATTTTCTATATTTTTCTTATTTACAATGTTTTGCTTAATAGCACTTTTTTATTTCCAAAATCAGTTAGTTAAAGAAAAAAGGTTTTTAGAAGCTTTCAAATTAAATAACTATGTCGGCATGGTTGCGGTTTTCAGTTTTACTTTAGAAATATTTTTTTTATAAAAGATGACTATCGAAAACAAATTTCTAAATAAAATTTCTGACATATCTAAAATCGATTTTAAGAATAACCTTAATGGTTATAACTCCCCATTTATGTCGTATGAGTTTTTACAGTCACTTGAAGAAAGTGGATCTGTTGCAGTGTCTTCAGGCTGGGATCCGTTCCATTTTGCATCCTATGATGATGAAAGACTTAATGGTTTTATGCCTTTATATATTAAAAATAATAGTCAAGGAGAGTTTGTGTTCGATCATCAATGGTCATATGCACTTAACAGAACAAATAGAAATTATTATCCAAAGCTTCTGAGCGCCATACCATTTACACCATGCGAAACAAAAAAAATTATAACAAGTGATAACAACGATAATAATTGTATAGAGATAACCAAACAATTGATGGAAGAAAAAAATATTGAAACCTGGCATATTCTTTTTCCAAACCAAGATGCTGGCAAGCAACTTATTTCTAATAATTTTATAAAAAGAAGTGGTTATAGGTTTGTCTGGAATAATAAAAAATATCAAGAATTCGAAGATTATCTTAAAATTTTTACATCCAGACAAAGAAAAAATATTAAATCAGAAAGAAAAAAAATAAAAGATCTTGGCATCACATTTGTAACAAAAGATTGGGATTCAATCACAGAAAAGGATTGGGATGACTTTTATCTTTTTTATAAAAATACTTACTTGGAAAGAATGCAATCGCCATACTTAAATAGAAAGTTTTTTAAGCATATCCATAAAGATAAAAAAATACTTAAGCCCGTTCTCTTTTTTGCTGAATATGAAAATAAAAAGATTGCCGGATCATTATGCTTTCACGGGGAAGATACCCTGTATGGAAGGCATTGGGGAGCATTTAAAAATATTGATAATTTGCATTTTGAATGCTGCTATTATCAAGGTATAGACTATTGTATTAAAAATAATATTAAATTTTTTGATCCTGGCGTTCAGGGAGAGCACAAAATTAGAAGAGGTTTTGAACCTCAGTCTTGCGACTCATATCACTTCGTATTAAGAGAAGATTTTAGAGATGCAATCAAGAACTTTTGTTATGAAGAGAGTAAATCTATTGAAAATTATCTTAAGGCATGTGAAGAATATACACCTATAAAAAAAGAATATAGAATTTAGAAATGATTAAAACCTTGCCAATAACCTCCCATCATATAGCAATTTGTGAAGGTAACTTTTTAAGATTACAAAGGCTTCTAGGAGAGTTTAATCAAGATAGCTATGAGTTTGAAACAGTAAATCCTGATTCATCATCACTAAATATTAGCTTTGTTATATTAAATAGAACCAAACATACGCTTACTGTTGAGGCTAAACAAATCTCAAATCCAGAAGAAAGAATAAATACATTTATTTTAAAAATACAAATAAGTATTGATGCAAAGTTAGCGGAGGTGCATTCGTATCAGGGCGAAAAATCCTTATCCTTTTTTACAAAACTATCCACCATTCAGTCACTAGATGAGAAGGCTCAGCAAAATAGATTTCTTACTGAATGGCTTGAGAGTATTTTTATAGCAGGCATTGCATCAAAGGATAGCCTTCAAAGAATTATTAAAAATGAATAAAACTATTTTATATTTTCATGGCTTTAAATCATCCTCTGATTCAACTAAAGCACAAAACTTAAAGAAATTTATTAAAAAAAACACTAAGAGTACATTAATAAAAGTCCCCAATCTTAATGATAATTTTGAGAATGCTTTTAATGAAATTAATAAAATAATTGAAAGTTGTGATAATGATATTGTTTTTATGGGGAGTTCGTTGGGTGGATATTATGCAACATACTTTTCCCAACTACATAACACTAAAGCTGTTTTAATTAATCCTGCCATAGCTCCGCTTAAAGGTTTTGATGTGAACCTAGGAGAAAATGAAAATTATGCTACCGGAAATAAATTTATTATTAACAAAGGTGATATAAATTTTCTTAGGAGTCTTAGTTTTAAAAAACTATCTAATCTTGAAAACATAATGGTTTTAGTAGAGTCTGATGATGAGATTTTGCCTTTTAACAAGACTAGTTCATACTTTAGTGGTTCTCATATTGATGTAACATTTGGTGGAGACCATTCATACCAATCTCTATCAAGCAAATATATAAAAATTAAAAACTTCTTAAATTTAGCTTAATTGCAATATTTTAGTGCATAAATTATCATTTTGAACTAAAATTGTGCGCATAAATTTCAAATATTGTGCATTTACTATTAATTTAGTGGCATGTAAATTGCTTTAAATAAATAGAGTTAATTCTATTTAGGAGAAAAAATGACAAACTATAAAACGTATGAATACATATGGCTTGATGGCTATAAACCAGAGTCATCAATGAGAAGTAAAGTAAAAGCTACAGATGCTGATACACCACCTGATTGGTCTTTTGATGGATCATCTACACAACAAGCTGAAGGCGGAAGTTCGGACTGCCTTCTAATACCTGTTCAAACTTATGCAAATGATAATGGACATGACCTTGTAATGACTCAAGTTCAGTCAGCTGATCATACGACTCACCCTTCTAATTTTAGAGCAGCTGCAGAGAAAGTTGTCACTGATGAATGGTGGTTTGGTTTTGAACAAGAGTTCTTTTTTACAGATCCAGAAACTGGTGACCCATTAGGATGGGAAAAAGGAGAGCCACGAGCACAAGGTGATTATTACTGTGGTGTTGGAGCTGGAAATGTTGTTGGAAGAGAAATCTCTGATATTCATTTACAGGCATGTCTAGATCTTGGAATTACACTTACTGGAACAAACGCTGAAGTTGCTCTTGGACAATGGGAATATCAATGTCTTGGAAAAGGAATTAAGGCTGCTGATGATTTATGGGTAAGCAGATATCTACTTTATAAAATAGCTGAAGAGTTTGGCGTAGGAGTAAATATTCATCCTAAACCTAAAACTGGTGATTGGAATGGATCTGGAATGCATACAAATTTCTCAAATGAAGAAATGAGAACAAATGGTTCTGAGGAATTATTTAATTCAATGTGCGACAAACTTGGTGCGGTTCACAAAGAAGGAATTGAGGCATACGGATCAGATAATGACATGAGATTGACTGGATTACATGAAACTCAAAGCATTGATCAATTTTCTTACGGTGTTAGTGACAGGGGCGCAAGTATAAGAATTCCTGTATACACAGTTGAACATAATTGGAATGGTTACTTAGAAGATAGAAGACCTGCTTCTAATGCTGATCCATATAAAATCCTTTCTCATATTGTAGGGACTTTATCTAAATAAATAACTCAAACTAGCTCCTTGAAAAAGGGGCTAGTTCAATTAATGGCTGATATCAATAATATTAAAAACTCTTTACTGAACCAACTAGCATCAGAAATAATTGTATTAAGTAAAGACCTTAATATACTTTGGGCAAATGACTCTGCTCTTAGCAATGGCTGGATGTTGAGTGATGGTGACTCAAATAAAATAACTAATCAATTTAATCACGAAACTTCTGAAGAATTAACCAAACTTTTAACGGATTGCATTTCATCTAACGCATCCATTACAAAAAGAGGTTTTAGACTTTATAAGTCACAAGAAAAAAATAGAACTGTTGATCTAACAGTAAGTTGGTCTAACAGTGACGATATATTAATAATAGAGTTATTTTGCATAGATAATCTAAATAAGATAATAGATTCTTCAAAAACTTTTTCTACACAAAAAATTGCAGCAAACCTAGCTAGAACTTTAGCTCATGAAGTTAAAAACCCTCTTTCTGGAATTAAAGGTAGTGCTCAAATACTCTCTTCAAAACTTGAAGATGATTTTTCAAAGAAATTTTTAAAAATAATAATTGATGAAACTGAACGTTTAAATAGCATAGTAACTAAAATTCTAACTCCACCTAAAAAACCAAAGCTTGAACTTTTTAATATTCACTCTGCTCTTGAGAAGGTTTTTGCACTATCCCAAGTTGATAAGGATGACGTGTTAACTCTTAAAAGAGATTATGATCCAAGCATCCCAGAGATTCATGGTGATGAAGACTTATTTATTCAGGCAATTTTAAATATAGTTAAGAATGCCCAACAAGCCCTTCTTCATACAAATAACCCAATCATTACTATTAAATCAAGAGTTTCATACAATCAACCTATTAATGGAAATCTTCATGCTACGGTTTGTGAAGTTAGTATTATAGATAATGGTCCGGGAATTCCATCTGATATACAGGAGCAAGTCTTCTTTCCTATGGTTTCGTCCAAGGAAGACGGTTCAGGGCTTGGACTTTCAATTTCTCAAGATATTATCAGAATTCATGGTGGCTCAATATCGTTTAAAACAAAATCAGGACAAACCGCTTTCTCTATCGTTATTCCAATAAAGCTTGATGCTGAGGTAAAAAGTGCATAAAGTTTGGGTCGCGGATGATGACAATGCAATCAGAGTTGTTCTTGAAGAAAGTCTTTCTTCTGCAGGATTTGATGTAAATACATTTTCTTCTGGAGATGAAGTGGTATCACTCTTAAAGAGTGAAGAGCCAGATCTAATATTAACAGATGTTCAAATGCCAGGAATGCTTGGGTATGATCTTCTAAAACATATTAATGATAATCATGAAAATATTCCTGTAATTATTATGACCGCATTTACTGATATGCAGGCTGCGGTTGATTCTTATGGCGGTGGAGCTTTTGAATATATCCCAAAACCCTTTGATCTTGATGAGGCTATTCAAATAATAAACAGGGCTTTAGAAAAAAAACCAACCACAAAAGGCTTAAAAACAAAACCAACTACTGACATTATTGGTGAATCAGCCTCTATGCAGAATGTTTTTAGAGCAATTGGCAAGCTTTCAAATACAAATGCAACTGTCTTAGTCCAAGGAGAATCTGGAACTGGAAAGGAGCTTATAGCAAAATCTTTACATAAAAATAGCCCAAGAAATGACATGCCCTTCATTGCATTAAATATGGCTGACATCCCAAAGGAACTTGTGGAATCTGAACTATTTGGTCATGAGAAAGGAGCTTTCACTGGCGCTGTTGAGAAAAGAATTGGTAGATTTGAGCAAGCTAATGGAGGAACTTTATTTCTTGATGAAATTGGTGATATGCCACTTGATTCACAAACAAGACTTTTAAGAGTTCTCTCAAATAAAGAGTTTTATAGAGTTGGTGGAGATAAACCTATAAAGGTTGACGTAAGAATAATTGCAGCAACTCATCAAAATCTTAATAATCTTGTCTCTCAGAAGTCCTTTCGAGAAGACCTCTTTTATAGATTAAATGTAATTAAGATTGATGTTCCACCATTAAGAGATAGAAAAGAGGATATTGAAGTATTAACGAAATATTTCTTAAAAAATCATTCTGATTCATTGGATGAAGAGTTAAGAGTTCTTTCTTCTGAGGTTATTGATGTTATTGCTAGTTATGATTGGCCAGGAAATGTTAGACAACTGGAGAATATTTGTTATTGGCTTGCTTTAATGACCCCAACCCAAAATGTAAAAATTCAGGATCTTCCGTCTGAAATAAAAGATTACGAGGAGGAGGAATCATCTTCTAATTCTTGGGAAGAAAGTTTTGAAACTTGGATTAAAAGCTTAGCCTTATCAATGGACAAAGACTTGATGCATGTTGCTAATAAAAAACTTGAAAAGATAATGATAAAAACTGCGCTTGATAAGACTAAAGGAAGAAAAAATGAAGCTGCTATTTTACTTGGAGTTGGAAGAAATACTCTTACAAAGAAAATTAAGGAACTTGGAATCTAAACCAGTGGCAAATTCCCCATACGCCATTCCCCCACACCGCCTTTCAATATCAAAATATCATCAAATCCTTCTTTATTAAGAAGCTCTCCAGCATTTCCTGATTGGCTACCCATCTCGCAAACTAGGACGATCGACTTTTTAGTATTTTGTAATTTGTATGTACTATTTTCTAAGTCGTTAAATGGGATATTGATTGCGCCAGTTATATGTCCCTTATCAAAGTCATCTAATGATCTAAGATCAACTATAAGAATACTATCAGTATTGGCAAGGGCTATTAACTCTTGGCAAGATATTCTTTTTCCGCCCTTATTAGCATGAGATCTAATCAACAAAATTATTGTGATTAATAGCGGTAATGAAAGATAGTAATAATCTATTAAGAAAAAAATAATATTCATTGGGGTATTATCTATTAAAATAAAACAAAATAGTTCAAAAAAAATAAAAATGGAAAAAAGAAATCTTGTACTTGTAAGACATGGACAAAGTGAATGGAATGCAAAAAATCTATTTACAGGTTGGAAGGATCCAGACCTTACAAAATTGGGTCTTAATGAGGCAGAAAATGCAGGAATTTTAATCAATAAGACTGGTATCAATTTTGACAAAATGTTTACCTCTAATTTAATAAGAGCCCAAAAGACCGGTTCGATAATTCTTAGCACTATGCAGCAAGCTGATGTTCAGATCATTAAAAATCAATCTTTAAATGAAAGAAATTATGGGAGTTTGGCGGGTCTTAATAAAGATGATGCCAGGAAAAAATGGGGAGAAGAACAGGTGCATATATGGAGAAGATCTTTTGATATACCGCCACCTGACGGTGAGAGCTTAAAAGATACTGCAGAAAGAGTTTTACCCTATTTTAATGATGAAATTATGCCCAATGTTATTAAGGGAGATAACATACTTATCGCAGCACATGGTAACTCACTTAGAGCTCTAATAATGCAATTAGATGGAATTTCAGATCAAGATATAGTGAAGCTTGAAATTCCTACAGGGGCTCCAATTCACTATGCTTTCAACAAAGATGGTTCAATTGGCTTAAAAGAAAAGCTTTATGAATGAATGAACTAAAAAATGGGGATAGTAAGCTTTCAACATTAGTAGTTAAGTGGTATCTGCTTAATGGAAGGAAAGAGTTACCATGGAGAAAAAATGTTACGCCCTATAAAATCTGGATTTCTGAAATCATGCTTCAGCAAACTCAAGTTAAAACTGTAATACCTTATTATCTTAAATTTATAAAAACATACCCTAGTCTTAAAAAAATAATGACTGCTGATGAGAACCAAATAATAGCACTTTGGTCTGGATTAGGATTCTACAGAAGGGCAAAAAATATTTTTAAAGCAAAGGAGCAAATTAAAAATAAATTTGGTGGCAGGTTCCCTAATAATTTTAATGATTTAATATCTCTTCCTGGAATTGGAGAATCAACAGCCGGTGCGATAATGTCAATTGCATTTAATGAGTCATACCCAATTCTTGATGCTAATGTCAAAAGAGTTCTTACTAGACATTCTAATGTGGTCGAAGATTCTCCAACAAAAAAAAATAATCTTTTATGGGAAATATCACGAAAGCAAACACCAAGAAATAATATATTTGAGTATACTCAGGGCATTATGGATTTGGGGGCTAGAATTTGTAAGCCAAAAGATCCTCTATGCTCAGAATGCCCTATTGTGCATATATGCGGATCTGCATTTAAAGTTGACAAAAGAAAACCCAAACAAAGAGTATTAAAAAATAAGCCTGAAGTGGACATAAATTTTACTTTAGCTTATACGAATAATGAGTATCTTCTCTTTAAAAGAAATGAAAAAACATTCTGGCAGGATTTATGGTTACCATCTGAAGAACCAAAGATTCATAGAATTTTTAAAAAAAACTCTTATGAACAAAGAAACATAGATAAAAAACATAAATTAACTCATTTAGATTTGAATTTAAGTATTACCCTACTAAGATATAATAAAGTTTTTGATATTAAATCAAATAGTGAATATCGCTGGGTGAAAAAAATTGATATAGATAAAATTGGAATGCCAGCTCCAATTAAAAAAATAATATTAGAACTATGACCAAAAAAGTATTTTGTAGAAAATTTAAAGAGGAGCTTCCCGCTCTAACTATTCCTCCAATGCCTGGTAAAAAAGGACTTGAATTGCTTTCTACTATTTCACAAAGAGCTTGGGATGAGTGGAAATCACATCAAACTACTCTTATTAATGAAAAAAGATTAGATATGTCTAACCCAGATAGCAGATTATGGCTTATGAACCAAATGGATAAATACTTTAATAATGAAGAGTACGAAAAAGCATCTGGTTTTAAAGCATTGGATTAGAGTTTTGCTAGCTTTTGATAAGAATTAATTTCATATATTTATAACTACACAGCATCAAAAAAAATTACATTTTGAGCTATTTCTTGATTAGTTTTTTTTTGATTTACAAAAATAAAAAAATAGAGTCTAATTTTAAAATAGTGTTATTTATGGAGACGAGAATTGACTACTAAAACAAATTCTAAATTCCCATCTGAGGCGGATGTAGTCATCGTTGGGGTCGGCGGTATTGTTGGATCTATGCTTGCATATTGGCTTGCAGATCTTGGTCAAGAAAATATTGTGGGATTAGAAAAATCATCTGTTATTCCATCTGATATTGCCTCTACCGCTCATGCATCTGATTTTGTATACAACACAACTCACGATAAATTAGGTTGTTGGACAACAGAATTTAGTAGAAAATTTTATGAAGACAATGGTTTTTTCTTAAAAAAGGGTGGTTTAGAGATATGTAGAAAAGATGATGATGCCCGTTGGGAAGAGCTCAAAAGAAAAGTTGCATCAGGAAAAGCATTTGGTACAAATATCAGATTAATATCTGCTTCTGAAGCCAAAGAAAAGTTTCCGTTACTTGAAGAGGAATCGATTCGGGGTGCAATGTGGGATCCAGATGCTGGTCTTGTAACACCGCGCTCTCAAGATGTAGTTAGTTTTGCAGTAGAAACAGCAAAAGATAAAGGTGCACTGAAAACATTTACTGATACTCCAGCATTAGATTTTGAAATAGAGGATGGTCGAGTAGTTGGAGTAAAGACAGATAAAGGAACAATTAAAACTAAAAAAGTAGTAATTGCTTCAGGGATCTGGGGACCTTTAATGGGCAAAAAAGCTGGAGTCCCTGTACCCTTGATGCCATTAGAACATCCATTATTATTTTTTGGGCCACTACCAGAAGCACAAGGCGCTGAAGATTTCCTAGTTTATCCCCTACTTAGAGATCAAGGTAATTCAGCATATGTAAGGGATACTGGAAGACTTCATGGCGGAATGCTTGAGTGGGGTTTTTATGAAGACAAAAATCCAAGATTGGTCGATCCAGAAGATATTGGTAATCCAGAAAAAACAATGGGATCAGATTCTATGAGATATCTAGATCTCGAAGAGGTTGCAGAACCTCTTGAAAAGGCTTTTGAAACTACCCCTATTCTTAATGAATTAGGCTGGGATGAAAAAAGCTCTTTTAATGGATTGTTATCTGTAACTCCTGATGCAGGATCTTTAATAGGTGAAAGTCCTGAGGTCAGAGGTTTTTGGTTATGTGAAGCTGTCTGGGTAAAAGATGGTCCTGGATGTGCAAGACTTTGTGCTGAGTCAATGGTTCTTGGTAAAACTCAAGTAGATATGCATTCATTTGATATAGCAAGATTCTACCCAGAGCAAAAAGAAAAAGAGTTTGTGAAAAGTAGAGTTTTTGAAAACTCACAAACTATCTATACGCCTGCTGTTCATCCAAGAGAACCTTATATTAGTCAAAGAGAAAAATTTGTAAGTCCCTTCTATGAAAGAGAAAAAGAGCTTGGCGGCCATTTTGACAATGAAGTAGCAAGATGGGAGCGAGCATTAGCATATGAAAGTAATAGAGATAAGCTTGAAAAATATTTAACTGACATTCCAATTAGAGAAAATGAATGGGATCGACGCCATGTTCCCTATGAGCTTGCCAACGCTGAGCACTTAGCTATGAGTGACTCAGTTGGAATGATTAATCTGTCTCACTTTCCTATCATGGATATAGAAGGCCCAGATGCAGAAAAAATGTTAGAGTATCTTTCGATTGCAAAAGTTGGTGGAAATACTCCTATTGGGAAAGTTGTTTATACAAATTTCCTTGATGAAGATGGCGGTGTTCATGCAGATCTAACAATTTCACGTCTTGAAGAAAATAAATACAGAATAGTAACAGGTGGTGCAGACGGTAACAGAGATTGGGTGCACTTACGAAACTATCGTGATGATAATGGTTTAAATGTAGATATAAAAATTCGTACTCATGAAATTGCAACACTTGGGTTATGGGGTCCGCAGGCAGAGGCTGCTTTAGGTAACTTTGTTGACCCACATGAAATTAGTTTAGAAAATTTTCCTTTTGTAACTGCAAAAAATTTAACTCTAAGTTTGTCCGGAGGTAAAGAAATTGAAGTTTGGGCAGCTCGCATATCTTATGTTGGAGAAAGTGGTTGGGAGATTTATCTGAATAATGATGCAGAAGAAGGCCTGGCGCTTTATGATTCATTGCTTGAAGTCGGAGTTGTTCCGGTCGGAATAGAGACCTATGCGAATAGTAGACGACTTGAAAAGAGCTTCCGACTGCAAGGCGCAGACCTTGAAACTGAATATAATGCTTGTGAAGCAGCTATTCAAAGACCCCTTGTAAAAGAAGCCGATTTCCATGGAAAGGCAGCTCATCTTATTCAAAGAGAAGAAGAGCCCTGTTCACTCCTTTGTACTATGACTGTTGATGATTTGAATGTTTCAGGAGAAACAAGATATCCTGTAGGTATAGCACCAATTATTGATCCAGATACAGGCAAGGTGCCATTAGATAGCAAAGGAAGGAGATCATATACAACAGGTATGTCATATTGTCCTTCTATAAAAGAATTTGTAGTCATGGGTTATTTGCCTAACGAAATTGCAAAAGAAGGTAAAAAACTTTCTATTGAATATTTTAATGAGGATGGCGATGGCATATATCCTATTACTGTAAAGATAGTTGGCAAGGGATCACTTTATGATCCAACTAATGAGAAGGTGCGAACCTAATTAATTAAAAATTAATCTTAATGACATTGTGTGAAATCTTTTCTATAATCCTTTTTCACAAAGGCCTGATAGCTCAGTCGGTAGAGCAAAGGATTGAAAATCCTTGTGTCGGTAGTTCGATTCTACCTCAGGCCACCATTCTTTAAATTTATTTTAACCTCACAGGTAATTCCTGAATTGCATGCACAAAATTGTTAGGTGCAACCTTCCAATCTCCTGTTACTTTGTAATCCGGAAACCTAGATAAAAATTGAGAAAAAAATTCTTTTAGTTGCATTAAAGCCACTGGCTTGCCTAAACAAGTATGTCTACCTATTCCAAAAGCAAGATGTTTATCTGCATTCTCTCTTAAAATATTAAAGTCATCTGGACAATCAAAGATGTCTGGATCTCTGTTTGCTGCCCCATACCAAAGTGCAATCTTTTCATAGGGCCCTATTTTTTGCCCGCCAATCTCCGTTTCCTGTAAAGACGTTCTTCTCATATGGATTACTGGAGATACGTAACGAACTGTCTCGTTTACTAAACCTATAATATTTTCAGAATCCTCTAAAACAAGCTTTTTTTGATAAGGGTTGTCATTGAGCAATTTAATGCCACCACTCATCGTATTTCTAGTTGTATCGTTACCTGCAAATATAATTAAGAGCCAAGAACCATCGAGAAACTCAGGTGATAATTCCTCTCCTTCTATTTGGGCATTGGCGATAGCGCTAAGTAAATCATTTTTTGGATTTTCTCTTTTTTGATTGAGGATATATCTACCATAATCAAACATTTCCTCAATCATATTATTAAACATATCAATAAGTGCCGGATCGGGGGTGGTGTCGGTAACCCCTGCTTCATTTTGTTTAATCTGTTCTAAAGTAAAATACTGAGCCAATTCTAGAAATTCCATCCATTCAACTAATTTCTGTCTATCTGCTTCAGGAATTCCAAGAATTTCAGAAAGTGTATATATGGGTAATTGTTGGGAAAGCTCTTTAACTAAATTAAATTCATTTAGCTTTTCAGCGTTATCTAATAGCTGAGTAACTTTTATAGAAACCTTACTTTGCAGCTCACTTACGAAATTTGGTTTAAAAAAAGGCATATGCTCTTTTCTTAAATTTAAATGCATTTCTCCATCAAGGTTCAACATATGATCTATAGTTGATTTAAATAATTTAGGATGCCTATTCTCCTCAGACCCTAGTGTTAATAAAGTGCCGGTAGAATACTGGGAAGAAAATATTTGTGGATTCATTGAAACCTTTTTTATATCTTCGTACCTTGTAAGAACCCAATACCCTGGCTCGGGGTCGCTCAACATAGGAGGGTGATAGAAAACGGGAGCATTTTCTCTTAGCTCTTTGTATAAATCAAAGGGCTGACCTTTTGTAAAAAGGTCTAAATCGTTAAGAAATCCAGACGGCTTGTGTGTAAAACTTTTTTCGAAAGCAGGGCCATTAATTCTGTTATTAATTATTTTAGATGAAAGATTAAAATTTTTAGTCATATTTTATTCTACTATTTTTGACGCCTAATTGTTTTAAATTATAAAAGTCTGTATTAATCTATTTGAGAGATCTTAGGAATTTATTAACAAAAAATAAGATGAGTGATGTAAAAGGATATTGTCGGCCTGATTTTATTGAAATACAGAATATATTTTCTGATTCAATTACATCCGGCCATGAGACAGGTGCTTCTGTTGCAATTGAGTATAAAGGCGAAATGATTGTCGATCTTTATGGTGGCTATAAGGATGCTGCAAAAAATACTCCTTGGGAAAAAGATACTCTTGTAAATGTTTTTTCAGTTACAAAAGGAGTTACAGCTGCTTGCGTTGCAATGCTTGTTGACCAAGGAAAGTTAGATGTTCACTCTAAAGTATCTGATTATTGGCCAGAATATGGGTGTAATGGCAAAGAAAATACAAAAGTTATTGATTTTTTATGCCACAGATCAAATAACTTTGGTTTCAGGGATGGGATACCTATGGGTAGTTTTCAGAACTGGGATGTTTTCACTCAAGCGCTAGCTGATCAAGAGCCATTTGGAGAACCGGGATCTTCTCAAGGATATCACGCATTTACATATGGGTGGCTTGTCGGTGAGATTATTAAAAGAGTTGATGGAAGAGATGTTGGAACATTTTTTAAAGAAGAAATTTCAGATCCATTTAATATTAATTTTAAAATTGGTTTATCAGATGAGGATATGATTAATTGTGCAGATATGATTCTGCTTGAGGATGATAGAATCAAAGGACTGCCCTTCTCTAAAATTAAATATATTCCAGATTTCCTTCTCCCAAAGCAGTTTATAAACTTTAAAAAATTTCTAATAGATGGAAATTTCAAAATTGCCTTCCAAAGAAGAGAAGGAGAAACTAAAGATTACGTTAACTCAACTGATTGGAGGAAAGCTCAAATACCATCTGCAAATGGACATGGCACATCTGAAGCGCTGGCAAAATTTTATGGAATTCTTAGTATGGGGTGTGAGCGTAACGGATATTCATTAATGGCACCAGATACATTGAAAGCCTCCTTCCAGCCGCAATCAAGTGGCCCTGATTCCGTTCTTTTTGGATCAGATATAACTTTTGGTCTTGGCTTTGAGCTAGCAAGTAAAAAATTACTTAAAGTGGATTTTGCTCCAAGGTTTATGGGCTCAATGTTTGGTCATGCTGGAATGGGTGGCGCTGTAGCATTTGGCGATGTTAATAAAAAGATAGGTTTCTCTTTTATTTGTAATGAAATGCATCAATCAAAGGATTTATATAAAACGGCTAATTTGCTCATTGATTCTTTATATTCAAAGCTTTAATCTTTTACAAAAGATATAAAATATATGTTGAGGCAACAAAAATGATTTCTGATTTACAAAAGCCAACCAATTCAGGGTTTGGACAAAAAACTGAGCCAAGTGAAATACTAAATAATATTAATCTTGATAATAAAAATATAATTGTCACTGGAGGTTATTCTGGTATAGGCCTCGAAACAACTAAAGCCCTTAGGACTGCTGGAGCGCGATTAATAATTCCAGCAAAAAGAAAAGATATTGCGCAAATAGAATTAAAAGATGTGGTCCCTGAAGAAGATATTTTTGAAATGGACCTTGCTGATCTTAATTCAGTAAAAAAGTTTACCGATTCATTCCATGAGCTAAATATTAATCTTGATATTTTGATTAATAATGCAGGGATAATGGCGTGTCCAGAAACTAGAGTCGGTAATGCATGGGAGAGTCAATTTGCGGTTAATCATATTGGCCATCATCTTTTAACAAAAGAATTAATGGATAGTTTTAATGATAATGGAGAATCAAGATTGGTGAGCTTATCTTCATCTGCACATTCTATCTCCAAGATTTTATGGAATGACATTAATTTTGAAAATACTGAATACAATAAATGGACTGCCTATGGGCAATCAAAAACAGCTTCATCACTATTGGCTATAGAGTTTGATAGAAAAATGAAAAACAGAGGGGTCAGAGGTTTTTCTGTTCATCCAGGAGGTATTATTACTCCTCTTCAAAGACATCTAGCAAATGAAGAAATGGTAGCTTTGGGGTGGAAGAAAGAAGATGGTTCTTTGTCTGATTTAGCTGCTAATTTTTTTAAAAGCCCAACTCAGGGAGCATCTACAACTCTTTGGTGTGCTACGAATCCTTTACTTAATAATATTGGTGCAGTATTTTGCGAAAATTGTGATGTTGCAGAACTAAAGAAAAACTTAGACGAATCACAACATAGATTCTTTGGAGTTGCAGATTGGGCAATAGATAGTGAAGAGGCTATTAAATTGTGGGAAGTAACAGATAAAATGATATCCAGTTATTTTTAATTTAAGTTTTATATCTTTCTTTTCGCCAAGAAAAAACTGAAAAAGGGATTGTTAATAAATAAATTAATGCCAACACATTAAGAGTGTGCCATGGCAGATTAATCATGCTTAGGACTAATATTGAAAATAGAATTAGAAAGGCAAATTTTGATCTTATAGGAAATCCTTTGCCTTTTAGCGAGAAAGTTGGAATCTTACTTACAAGCAAGCCACTTATTAAAATTATATAGCCTGCAACAAAATTTATATTTTCATAAGCCCACTCATAACCGATAAAAATATGAGTAAGCGGAAGCAATATTAAAATTGCGCCTGCTGGAGTAGGTATACCTGTAAAAAAATCTATTTCTTGAGTTTCATCGTATTTTGATTTTTCGTGCAAAACATTAAAAAGAGCCAACCTTATACAAGAAAATATAATAAAAATTAATGTGGCAAAAACTCCAATATTGCTATTTTCATAATAAAAAATGGCCATATAAATTAAAATACCAGGTGCTACTCCAAAGCTAAGAAAGTCTGAAAGTGAATCAAGTTGGAAGCCAAGATCTGACTCACTATCTAGATATCTTGCTAGCATTCCATCAAGCGCATCACATACTGCTGCAAATAGAATACAAATTACTGCTAAACTGAACTCTCCTTCGATAGCAAATCTGATAGAGCTTAATCCAAAGCTTAAACCTGACAAAGTGATTAAATTTGGTATTAAGGATTTAAGATTCAATCTCTTCATATGTTTTCAGCTAAAGTTGCCAAGAGGCTCTCACCAGCCACAACCTTATCACCAACATTGCAATTTATTGAGGAGTTCTTTGGTAAGTAAATATCTACTCTAGACCCAAACCTGATTAACCCATATCTTTCACCCTGATCAAGATTTTCATTTTTTGATACAAAACTTAGAATCCTTCTAGCAATTAAACCAGCAATCTGAACAACTACTACCTCAATGCCTTTTTCATTAGAAATGATAATACTGCTTCTTTCATTTTTTTCGCTAGCCTTATCTAAGCTAGCATTAAAGAAACTTCCCTCTTTATAAACAATCTTTTTAATTGCTCCTGATATTGGGCTTCTATTAATATGAACATTAAAAACATTCATGAAAACACATATTCGAAGCATTTCAGAGTCGATTCCAGTCTCTTCAGGGGGGCATGCTGTATCAATTAAACAAACTTTTCCATCTGCAGAGCTAATAATTGAATTAGGAATTTTAGGGTTTGTTCTCTTTGGATTTCTAAAAAAACATAAAGTAAAAATAGTCAAAAAGAAACCAAGTACGGCTACGATTGGAAAAATAAAATATATTAAGTATGAAGCAATAAAAAAAATAAATGAAAATTTCCAGCCTTCTGGATGAATATAATACTTGCTGTTAGATTCCTTTTTTGTCATTTTTGGCTTTCCAAGTTTGTAAGGCTTTTTATATTCAATAATTGAAGGTGATAAAGTATAGTTTAACTATGAGCTTTTTCCAAAATATGATTTCTTCAATTATGAAGAACGGTCTTAGCTTGGGTAGATTTCGTTCTCAGAACTTTGGCACCCTTCATAAAGACATTAATAAGGCAGCTGATTCGGTTATGTCTACAACCGGAGAAGTTTCATCGATTGTTTTTGCTGAACATCTTCTCGAGCTAATAAATGAACAAACTGACGAAGATCTACTTGTTTTCTTAAGTTATCTTTTAAAAGAATATGATATAGACACAGAATCTTTGTTAAAGAATATACAAGCATATCAGTCTGAGAGAAATCAAAATAACTTAACTCTTGTATCAAACTCATCAGAACCAAAGTGGATTGAGTTATTCAGAAGGCTAAATGCCACTCCTGCTGGAACTCATAAACTTATTAAATTAAGAGAAAAAATTAAAGATCTTATGGCTGAAGGTAATTCAGGATTGGAGTCTTTTGATGAAGGTTTGCTTAAACTTTTTAAATACTGGTTCAATCCATCTTTTTTAGTCTTGGAAAAAATAGACTGGTCAACCCCAGCAAATGTTCTTGAGAAAATTATAGAATACGAAGCTGTTCATGAAATTAACTCTTGGGATGACTTAAGGGCCAGGTTAGCACCTAGCGACAGATATTGCTTTGCATTTTTTCACCCCTTGATACCAGAAGATCCTCTTATTTTTGTTGAGGTTGCGTTAACCAATAAAATACCTGAATCAATTGAAGAGGTAATAAAGATTGAAAGAGAAGAACTTGAATTTAATCAAATTAATACAGCTGTTTTTTATTCCATCTCTAACTGCCAAAATGGTCTATCAGGAATCTCCTTTGGAAACTTCTTAATTAAGAAGGTAGCTCATAAGCTTAAACAAGAGATTATAGGTTTGGATAATTTTGTAACCCTATCTCCAGTTCCTGGTCTTATGAGATGGCTAGAAAATAATGCTCCATTAACCTATGAGAGATGCAAAGATAAGATAATTGATGATGAAGAGCTTAATCAAAAAGCTATTAACTATCTTACAGAATCTACCAGAGAAGATGGGCTGCCAAATGACCCAGTAGCTAGATTTCATCTCGGCAATGGTGCCATACTTAAACATATTAACCTTAATGCGGATCAATCTAGTAAAGGCTTAAGTCAATCAAATGGCATAATGGTCAACTATTTATATGATCTCGAGACTGTCGAACGAAACCATGAATTATTTTTTGAAACAAAAGAGGTTTTACTTTCGAATGAGATAAAATCTCTTAAAAAGAAATATAGCTAATTTACATGGATCAATTTTTAACTTTATACCCATCATGTGAGCCATTTGATCATGGATTCATTGAAAGAGATGGTCATCAAATATACTACGAGCAATGCGGCAACCCTGCAGGAAAGCCAGCAGTTTTTCTTCATGGCGGTCCTGGTGGTGGAGGTAGTACTCAAGTAAGAAGATTTTTTAATCCAGAAATATATCGCATTGTAATTTTTGACCAAAGAGGTTGTGGAAGAAGTACTCCTCATGGACTCCTAGAAAATAATACTACTTGGGATTTAGTTAAAGATATTGAAGAGCTAAAAAAAATGCTAAAAATTTCAAAATGGTTAGTATTTGGAGGATCATGGGGTAGTACCTTGTCCCTTGCATATTCTCAAACTTACCCAAATTCTGTGAGTGAAATGGTGCTTAGAGGAATTTTTATGCTAAGAGAGAAAGAGCTTAGCTGGTTTTATCAGTATGGTGCTAGTAATATTTATCCTGAAGCATGGCAATATTTCCTTGAGCCAATTCAGGAAGAAGATCGAGGAGATCTAATATCTGCTTATCATAAAATTTTTAATGGCGTTGACGAAGATAAAAAATTAAAAGCAGCTATAGCCTGGTCAAGGTGGGAGGGTTCTACAAGCAGCTTGGCTTATAAACCTGAAATGGCGGACAGCTTTTCAGATCCCAAATTTGCTCTTGCATTTGCTCTTATTGAAAACCACTACTTTGTTAACAAGGGATTTCTTGAACATGAGAATCAATTAATAGAATCAGGTATAGATACTATCCGTTCAATTCCCACGATCATTGTTCAAGGAAGATATGACATGGTTTGCCCTATGACTACTGCATGGGAGTTATCACAAAATTGGCCTGAGGCAAAACTTGTTGTTGCCCCCTCCTCTGGTCATACTGCTTTTGAAAAAGAGATTACACACGAATTAATTAAAGCAACAGATTTGTTTGGTTTGAATGTTTAAAAATATTTCATTTATAGGCATGGCTGGTTGTGGGAAGTCTACTATTGGTAAAGCTTTATCTATTGAATTTTCTATCAAATATGCTGATACAGACCTATTAATTGAAAATGAATTTAATAAATCGCTTGAAGATATTAAGCAAAACAAAGGATATAAATTTGTAAGAATGGCAGAGGAGAAAGCAATCCTTAATTTAAATAAGGATTTCAGAATAATTTCTACCGGTGGAAGCGCTGTTTATTCTAAAACTGCCATGAGTCATCTTCAGTCTTTCACAAAAATAATATACATATCAACTCCCCTTAATATTATTAAAGAAAGAATAGGAAATGGGCAAGAAAGAGGGTTTGCTGTTCCCGATGGAATGAGTATTGAAGATGTTTTCTATGAGAGAGAACCCCTTTATAACAAATGGGCTGACAAGACAGTTGATGGGAGTCTTTCGGTTGATCAACTGGTACAAATAATATCTAAATTTAAAAATGATTAACCCTAAAGTTTTAATAATTGGTGCTAGTGGGCTCGTTGGTGGAGAAATTCTAAAAACTATTGAGGATATGGACCAAGAAATAGTTGCTCTCTCAAGAAAAGAGCTGATAGCAAAAAACCAAGATACCAAAGAGATTATTATTAATTTTGATGATCTCCAGCTTTCGGATATTCCTAAAGTCGATCATGTTTATATTGCTCTTGGGACAGAATTAGACACTTCAGAGCTTATATATATAAAAAAACATAGAAGAAAGGAATTTAGAAAGGTTGATTATGAGTACGTTACAAAAATAGCCAAAATGGCTCATGGAAAAGGAGCAAAATCCATTTCCATAGTATCTGCTGTAGGTGCTAATAAAAGTTCTAGGAACCTTTATTTACAAACAAAGGGGGAAATGGAAGAGAAGATAATTTCAATTGGTTATAACAAAATAGTCTTTGCACAACCTGGGCACTTGTTAGGAAAAAGGCCTTTAAAAAAGATCAGGCCTGAGGTACCAATAATGGAGTTTGGAGCAAGAATACTAAAACCACTAATGATTGGACCATTAGAAGATTTAAAATTTATTGAAGCATCTCTTGTTGCAAAGTCTATGATTAAACACATGAACAGACCAACTGATAAAATTGTCAGGCTCAAATATAAAGAACTTGTTGATATCTAATATAAATGCTTATTGGAGCGAACCATTTTTCTGATTGCATAAGTTGAATTAAGAAACCAAAACACAGATGCAAAAAAGAAATAATATAAACCAGCATTAAATTGAACAATCATTGCCAATATGCTTCCTGCTGAGATAGCATAAAAACCCAAGAGTCTTTTATTATATTTTTTTGAAGCAATAAGAGGTGCGGCTACTAAAGTACCGAAAAAAACACTAATTATCTGAATTAATTCAAAGATAGTCATACTGATAAACACAAGGGATTGTGCCTATGAGTATAAATATCGGAGCATTATGAATATCTTTTATATAAAGTAAAGCAAAAGTTGAACTTTTTTATAAAAAATATAGTCTTATGATTACAAACAATATTAGGTACATAACATGAAAGTAATTCTAACTTTAACCCTTCTTATTTCACTTCCATCATTTGCCACAGATCACAATCATGAAAAGACTGTTTCTGACGGAAGTACCATCGAAATCAAACTTGATGAGAATATGGAAATGTTAGATAAAAGAGCTATCGTAATAAAGCTTGATGAGAATATGGAAATGTCTGGTGATGGAACTAGCGTATTCATACTTGATGAAAATATGCAGATGCCTGATGGAAGTACCATCGAAATCAAACTTGATGAAAATATGGGAATGTTAGGAAAAGCTAAAGAAAAAATAATCAATAACCAAAACTACCTTATGAATCGAGAAGAATGTAAAGAAGTAAAAGATGGAGTCGCGGGGCTTTTATCAATGAGTGATGGCATATGGAAAGAAATTGAAAAAAATCCAGCGGACAAAGAAAAGTGGGCCGAGGTTATAGCTTTATCTAGCCTGGCCTCAAATTACTCGAATATTTATGATGTTTGGTGCAAAAGTTTGGCTCATCATGGAATGAAAAAAATGAAAATAAAAGCCAAAAAATATCAAAAAAACCACAAAGATAAGAAGGATTAACTAAAACTTACCCCTTTGAAAACGCATTCTTATAGAGTAAACCCTTATAAGAGCTACAAAAGTTAAGATTGATTGGGTAAAGATAGAAATAGTTATTGGGTTTGACCAGCTCCAGTTATCAATAGTTAGCCATAATAAAAACGTTTGGAGTGGGAAATTTATGACTGCACCCATTAGTACAACAATTATAGCCTCTCTAAATGCAACTTTTTCTGTCTTATTCATAATTTTTTCCTTTTATATTTTTACACCAGTGCCATATGCAAGTATTTCTGATGCTCCTTGAGTAATGGTGGAAGTTTGAAACCTAAAACAAACTATGGCATTGGCTCCTTTTGCTTTGGCGTCTTCTATCATCCTAGAATAAGCCTGCTCTCTTGAGGATGCCAGTAGTTTTGAATAGCCAACAAGCTCTCCTCCAACTATATTTTTGAGACCAGCAAATATATCAGACCCTACATTACGAGACCTAACAGTACTACCTTGAACAATTCCAATGTGCTCCTTTATATTTACACCAGCTATATCGTTTGCAGAAACAACTATAAGATCATCGTTTCTAGTAAGAATTCTATTATTTTCCATGAAATATATTTAAAAATGATTTAAGTTATCAATATAATGCAGAAGTTAATAGAAGCAAAGTTTTCTATAGGAAATATAGTTAAACATAAGTACCTAAATTTTAGAGGCGTAATTTTTGACTTAGATCCGGAGTTCAGTAATTCTGAGGAGTGGTATAACTCAATACCAGAGAAAATTAGACCAAGGAAAAATCAACCTTTCTATCATTTATTTGCAGAAAACGAAGATATTTTTTATTTAGCATATGTGTCTGAACAAAACTTAGTTATTGATGAATCTAACGGTCCGTGCAACCATCCAGACATTAAAAAAATGTTTTCTGATTTCAATGGCGAAATTTATTTGCCACATAAGAGATCAAAGAATTAACCGATGGCTTCAGCGTGAGCAATTTGAATTGCTGTTACAAAGACATCCATAGCTTCCTTAAGCTCGTTATGATCAACGAAAGTTGGTGCCAGCCTAAGTACATTATCATTGGGGTCAATGCCATAAGGGAATGTAGCTCCTGCAGGAGTTATTAAAACCCCAGCTTCCTTGCATAACTCTACTATTCTTGACGCTATAGGCTGTATTGATATAAAAGTAATAAAGTAACCACCAGTAGGTTTAGAATAAGTCCCAATATCATTAGTTAATATATCCAGCGCTTTATAAGCTATTTCAAATTGTGGCCTGATTAAATCAGCATGTTTTTCCATGTGCTTTTTAATATCATCAGCATTTTTGAAAAACTGAGTATGTCTTTTTTGATTAATCTTATCGGGGCATATGACCATTGAGGCTCTTATCCTTTTAATCAGAGAAAGATTTTTACCGCCTGCTGCCATGAATGAAAGACCGCCACCACCAAAGGTTACTTTTGAGAAAGATGTGACTTCGACAACCATATCGACAACATCCTCTTCCTGAGCTATTACTGAAATAGGTTTTTGATTTTTTGTTGGTAAAAAATCATGGACTAGATATGCATTATCAAAAACGAATAAAAAATTATCAGAATAATTCTTACAGATATTAAATATTTCTTTAAGGTTGTTATCAGAATATACCTCTCCTGATGGATTTGAATGTCTTGGAACGCAAAGCAAGCCCATGACATTTTCATTGCTTTCCAAGAGCAGCTTCAATGAATCAAGATCCACGCCATCTTCAATTATTGGAACAGTTAGCATTTCAATGCCAAAATCTTCTAACATTCTAAAGTGTCTATCAAAGCCAGGTACTGGGCAAATTACTTTAGGATTCTCTAAATCTTTCCATGCAATATTATTACCAAACAGATAGTGAGCAAGGATCATTTGATAGGTAAGCAAAAGACTAGACTGCTCTCCTGTAATAATATTTTCATAAGGAGCTGACAACAAATCAGAGCCAAGTCTTCTTGCATCTTCTATGCCTAAGGGCTCACCATAATTCCTTAGGTCAATTGAGCCACTTAAAGGATTTACATCCATAGTTAATAATTCATTTGAAAGGTCTAGCTGAGATGCATGAGGTTTGCCTCGAGTAATATCTATATCTAGTTTTTTATTTTTTAAATCATTGAATTTTGTTACTATTTCATTATCCATATTTAGATTATTTTATAGGAGAAGTCCGTCAATGAGTGACATTATAAACTTTCTAGCTCTAATAGCTATTTGCACAACTGGCATTCTTTTGTGGATAGGATTTAAAAAGTTTGATGGCATTTTGAATAAAAAAATTGATGGTGCTTTTGATGAAGCAAAGAATGACGCTACTGAAAGTATTAATGAAAAACATATATCAGAATTAAAGAATCAATTAGAAGCAAAACTGAAGCCTTTTAGTGAGCTAATGCAAAGAGAAATAGATCAGTTACAAGAAAGTATTAAAAAACAAAGTCTTGAGAGAGCAAAATCTGAAGGAAGATTTACTGAACAAATAGATAGTCTAAGAAGTGCTACTTTTGGTATGCAAGAAGATGCTCAAAATCTAACAAAAGCTCTTAAGGGTGATGTCCAACAACAAGGAGCATGGGGTGAGCAAGTTCTTGAAACTGCATTAGAAAAAGCTGGCTTACAAGAGAATATTAGTTACTATCTTCAACCAACTTATAAAGACAGAAAAGGAAATAATCTTAGACCAGATGCTGTAATAATGCTTCCAAATGAAAGAAATATTGTTATTGATTCAAAAGTATCTTTAACTGCATATGAAAGGTTTGTGAATGCAGAAGATGAAGAAGAAAAGAAGTCATATCTAAAAGATCATATAGACTCAATTAAAAAACATATAAAAATTCTATCAGCAAAAAACTATAATGATCTTGAAGATCTTAATGCTCCAGACTATCTATTTATCTTTGTACCAATAGATTCAGCACTCTCAGTTGCTCTAATAAATGATTGGAATCTGCAAACACTAGCAAATGATAATAAAATTGCTTTTGTAACACCTATTAATTTAATAGCTATATTAAGAATTGCAGAAAATCTATGGAGACTAGATAGTCAGAATAAGCATGCTGAAGATATAGCCAGTAGAGCTGGTTTATTATTTGATAAATTTTCAAATCTAAATAAAGATCTCTCTGAGATTGGAAGACATATAGATAAAGTTCAAGAATCTTATAATTCTGCAATAAGCAAATTATCTGAAGGTGATGGCAATCTATTTACGCATGTTAATAAACTTAAAGACCTTGGCGCAAAAACACAGAAAGAGTTATCAAAACCTAAAAAAAGCTATATTGAGGATTAAGTAAGCTTTAAATAGTTATAAGTAAAACCTTCGCCACATATTTAAACCAAAAAATAATGAAGCCATCCATAATAATACTTCAGGTATATTTGGGTTGCTATTGTACCCAAAGAATCCTTTTGCAAAAACGCCAATAGATCCTTTGTCATGAAGTGGATGATAGATTTTTATGCCCTCATCTATTTCCTGAGGTTCTAAGATATTCCATGGCCTGGTTACTTCAGATTCTTCTATTTTGTCCGATTTAACTAGATATTCTTCAAATTCATGAGTTCCATATGCAACCATTCCGGCTGCTAAGAAGACAAGAAGCAAAGTTGTATATTTAAATACATATTTTAAGTTAATTCTTCGACCTTGAAGGACAATCAAATAGCCAATCAAAATAGCCAGAATAGCACCAGTCAAAAAACCGATATAAGAAAAAGACCCTGTTATAGAAAAACTAGAAATGAGAAATACTGCTGTTTCAAAGCCTTCTCTTAGAATTGCAAAAAACACTACAAAAAATACGCCCCATGATGAAAGCTCTATTGCTCCTAAAGTTTTACCCTCAAGCTCTTTCCTATCACTCACATGCTTTGAAAGCCAAAAAATTACATACCAAATTAATAAAGCTGTTAAATATAAAAAGACTGCTTCAAATAATGCAGCTGTAGAGTCATTTCCCAAAGAATTTTTAGCGCTTAGCACTAAATATCCAACTATCACACTGGCTATAATAGCTGCAGCTACTCCAGTCCATAACTTATAAAAATGACTAGTTTGGTTAGATTTTTCAAGAATTAAATAAATAATGCCCACAACTAGTGATGCCTCAAGTACCTCTCTAAATGTGATAATAAATTCACTCATATTATATGACTCCGTATATTTTTCTAGATGAGAATGATTCTTATTTAAATTGTAGCTAACTTTTAAGTAAATTTGAAGCTTATTTGATGATTAGCTATGGGCTTTTAGAGTATAAGTTGAGACAATGAGCCATGAAAAGAGTTGCGGTAATTGGAGCAGGAATTGCAGGAACAACAACTGCATATGCACTTCTTAAGAAAGGCTACAGAGTAACTATTATAGACTCTAGGCGCTACCCTGCTATGGCAACTAGCTATGCGAATGGCGGTCAATTAAGTGCAAGTAATGCTGAGACATGGAATACGCCCAAAAATGTAATGAATGGCATGAAATGGATGTTTAAGCCAGATGCTCCCTTATTATTTAACCCCTCACCTGAAATACAAAAATATAAATGGATGATGGGTTTTCTTTGGGCTACATTAAAAGGAGAGCATAAAAAAAATACTCTTGAAACCATAGATATGGCAAAAAAAGCTAGAGAAATTTATTTTAAAATTGCTGACGAAGAAGGTATAGAGTTTGAGCTTCTTAAGAAAGGTATTTTGCGATTTTATGATTCAGAAAAAGAGTTTAAGTTAGATCAAGCAAAAACATCATGGTTAGATCAGGAAGGTATGGAATGGGATACCCTCACAACTGAAGAGGTTAAAGAACTTGAGCCTGCTTTTAAAAATAATGCTAATTACGAAAAAATAGTTGGGGGCATTTATACAAAATCAGATGCTAGCGGTGACATACATAAATTCTGCACTAATCTTGAAAAGGTGCTGGTTGATAAATATTCTGCAAACCTTCAGCTTGATACTACTGTTGAGTACATATCTAGGCAAAGAGATGAATTGGTATTGACTATGCGTAAAGAGAATGAGGTTATGAATGAAGCTTTTGATAATGTAATTATTTGTGCAGGAGTGGGTACACAAGGTTTTGCTGATAGGCTTGGAGACAAAATGAATATCTATCCTGTAAAAGGTTATAGCGTAACAATAGATTTAAAAGATGATATTTCAAAAAGTTGCGCTCCTTCAGTTTCACTTATTGATCAACCAGTAAAAATAGTTGCTAGTCGACTTGGGGATAGATTTAGGGTTGCTGGAACAGCAGAGCTTGCAGGAATTAATACAGATATACGTCAGAATCGAATAAGACCACTTTTAGATTGGGTTGAAAAATACTTCCCTAACGTTAGTACAGAGACTTACACACCCTGGGCAGGCTTAAGACCTATGACTCCAAATATGATGCCAATAACTTCTGAAAGTAAAATGAAAGGAGTTTTTTACCATGCTGGTCATGGACATCTTGGTTGGACTTTAAGTGCGGAAACAGCAAATCAGGTTGTAAGCAAGCTTGAAAATTAATTTTAAGGTAAATCTATAATTTCCCAATTATTTTTAATACTTATCTCTCGTAATTGATCATCAGGGTTAACTGCTTTTGGAATTCCTACTGCTTCTAGTAGAGGAAAATCGTTTATTGAATCAGAATAAAATGTTACATCTTCAAAATTATCAATATCATTTTGTAATGCCCACTCTTTGACCTTTAAAAGCTTACCAGCTCCTAATGCAGGTTTTCCCAAAATTTTTCCTGAATATACCCCTTCAATAATTTCAACTTCACTTGCAACTACATATTCAAACCCTAATCTTTTAGCAATAGGATTAACTATTACAGAATTTGTAGCGGATGCCAAAAGCATAATGTCATTATTATGATGATGGCCATGTAACAGCCTTAATGCATAAATATTTATCATCGGCTCTATAATTGAGATTAAAAACTTAGATATGAGCCCTTCAATATCATTTGGGGTCTTGTCTTTAATAGTTGAAAGAGCGAATTCTGCCCATTCATCATAATCTAACTTTCCTTCATAATATTGATCATAAAAATATTTATTTTTCTTTTCATATTCTTCTTTATCAACATGGCCTTCATTTATTAAAAAATTAATCCACGAATAATCGGAATCCCCATTAAGAATGGTATTATCTAAATCAAATATTACTAATTTTCTTTTCATAAAATACTAACTCATATAATGATTCTTGAACCAGGATACAGATTAAATGTCGGTCTAATTATTATTAATGATAAAGGTAAATTACTACTATGCAAAAGAAAAGAAACTAATAATTGGCAATTTCCTCAAGGTGGAATTGATGAAGGTGAAACTTCATTGAAGGCTGCTAAAAGAGAACTCTTTGAGGAAGTAGGAATAACCTCAAACTCAGTAACTCTTTTGGGTAGTTCTAAAAATTGGTATAAATATGATGTACCAAAGCTACAAAGAAAGAAAAATTTTATAAAAAAGAAAATAAAAGGGCAAAATCAAAAGTGGTATATGTTTGAACTAAAAAAAGAAGTAAATATTAGCTTTATCAATGATCCTGATAATGAATTCGATGATTATAAATGGGTGTCATACTGGTATCCATTATTTAAAATTGTCTCATTTAAAAATCATGTGTATAGAAAGGTTTTAAATGAAATGAGGCATCTATATTGTAAAAGAGATATTAAATGATTGAAGAAATGATAATTTTTATATTGCTAGGAGTTTTCTCAGGTCTCATTGCTGGGCTTTTTGGAATTGGAGGAGGAACACTAATAGTCCCTGTTTTAGTTGCTTGTTTCTTTAGTATGGGATTTGAAGAGAGCATTATTGTTCATTTAGCATTAGGTACATCGATGGCTTGTATATTTTTTACTGGTTTAGCTTCTGCTAATGCACACAAAAAAAAGAATGCGATTGATTTTGGAGTCATGAAGCCAGTGGTCATTGGAATTATCTTTGGATCTTTTTTAGGAGCAATTTTTGCTATTCAAATAGCTGGATCAATATTAAAAATTATTATTGGCCTATTTGCATTATTTGTAGCAATCCAAATAGGCTTCCAACTAGAATTACGAAGAAGAAGAAGTGATAATAAATCTACATCTTATGTCGCAGGCTCGTCTATTGGTTTCTTGTCATCAATTTTAGGCATTGGAGGTGGAATATTTTCGGTCTCCTATTTTAAAAGCTCTGGCCTAAGCCTTACCACCAGTATTGGTACATCTGCAGCATGTGGGGTGCCAATTGCCATATTTGCATCACTTGGATATATATTTGTAGGTTTTAATAATTCAGTGTTACCACCTATGAGCATTGGTTATATATATCTTCCAGCTGTTATTGGAGTTTCGATAACCAGTATTTTTACTGCTGTTTATGGAGCAAAGCTAGCTCATTTTATTTCAGAAAAATTACTTAGAAATTTACTTATTTCTTTGATGCTAACTATATCAATATATATGATAGCTTTATGATTATTGAATTATCAGACTTTTTTAATAACCCTAGTCTCTTAGAAATAGGGTCAGTAAAAATTCAGTATTATGCTGTTACCTGGCTATTATCAGCATACTTGATATATCTATTTTTAAAATCTAATAAAATTATTAAAGAAATTAATCTTTCTTCTGAAAGAGTAAATGACTTGGTTTTTTTATATGGTCTTTTTTTTGGTGCAATGTGTGGGGGAAGAGTCGGATACATGTTGTTCTACGGAACAGATCAGTTAATTAATAATCCTATTTCTCTATTTTTTGTATGGCAAGGTGGGCTCAGTTTTCATGGAGGCCTTTTGGGCGTTGTAGTTAGTGTAATTATTTTTTGTAAAAAATATGAAGTGAAGTTTTTGAGATTAATGGATGCTGTAGCCTTATCAATGCCAATTGGCCTTGGGCTCGTAAGGATTGGTAACTTTTTAAATGGCGAGCTATATGGAAAGCCTACAAGTGGAGACTGGGGATTTATCTTCCCAACAGATCCATTTGGATATTTAAGACATCCCTCTCAGCTATATGAGAGTTTTGGTGAAGGGATTGTATTATTTTTGATGTTATATTTTATTAGTAAGCTTAATAATATACATGGTGTTGTTTGCTCGTCATTTCTTATACTTTATGGCTCAATAAGATTTATAATTGAATTTTTTAGACAGCCTGATGCTCATATTGGTTATGTAGCATTGGAGTCTTTAAGTATGGGTCAGTTATTATGCATACCAATGATAATCGGTGGTTTTGTTTTGCTGTCTTACTCTAGGAGGAATGTATGAAAGCATATTTAGATCTTCTTCAATACATATTAGATAATGGTGATGAAAAAGATGATAGAACTAATACTGGGACAATCTCTTCCTTTGGCCATCAATTAGATTTTGATTTAGAAAAGGGTTTCCCTGCCGTAACAACAAAGTCGCTTGCATGGAAAGGCGTTGTTTCAGAGCTTCTATGGTTTTTAGAGGGGTCAAGTGATGAAAGGCGACTTGCAGAAATTAGATTTAATAAGAGAAGAGATGAGCTAACTGATTTAAGTAAATACTCAACAATATGGACGGACAACGCTGACAGCCAAGGAGTTGCTCTTGGTTATGAAAACACAGCTCTAAAAAAAGAGCTTGGACCAGTATATGGAGTTCAATGGAGAAATTGGGGTGGATTTGATCAAATAAAAGATCTGCTTGATAACATTGAAAAGAATCCTAATGGAAGAAGGCACATTCTTTCAGCATGGAATGTTGGCAAGATTGATGAAATGGCTCTGCCTCCTTGTCATGTTATGTCACAGTTTTATGTTAGCAAAGGAACTATTAGTTGTCATATGTATCAAAGAAGTGCTGATATGTTCTTGGGCGTGCCATTTAATATTGCTAGTTATGCCCTTCTACTTTGCATATTTGGCAAAATATTAAAACTTAAGCCTAGGCGTTTTGTGCATTCATTTGGAGATGCTCATATTTATATGAATTCAATAGAACAAGTTAAAGAGCAAATTGCTAGAGACCCATTACCTCTTCCAACTTTATCTTTACCTGATATAACATCGCTGGAAGATATACATAAGT